>JACMMS010000053.1 GCA_014378915.1 Methylophilaceae bacterium | reverse complement strand
TTAGCAACCAAGAAAATTTCGTTATTTGTCAAAGCGTTTGCAGCACCAGACATCGTAGTTGCTACAACAGCAGAAGCCACTAAGGCTTTTAATTTAAAATTCATTTTAAATCTCCTAAAAAAATCAAATAAAAAATACTTCATTAAAAAACCACTTGTAAAACGTTTAATGCAAAAACATGTAATTGATTAATAAATCGGTGTCACGCATTACATTTAAAGTGAGCAGGATTTTTACCAACATTAAGCATGTGATTAAAACGATGTTTAATTACATGCACACTTTTGCGACCTTTTCCAATTTACAGTGCGTTTATTACGCCCTTAAAAAATACGTTAGTCCGACTGGACTACATCAACTTGCAAACTGATTTCATTACAAACTGATTAAATAATTTTTCACCAAAATTATTATGGCTTGACTGTGTGAAGCTGATAATTGGTTGGTGTAGTCCGAGTGGACTAGATTTATTGGTTTATTGATTTTGGTGATGAAATAAAGAGGTGTGGATAAACCGAAGATGATTCGGTATTAGTAAGCGCTTTGTAAATTTCATTTGGCACAAGGTTTCCTCGTACATGAAACTTATTGAAAGAGTTTAACCAAGCCTAGCTTAGATGCTTTGATTGCAGCTTGACCGCGGTTTTGCACATCTAATTTACGCAAGATATTTTGTACGTGGTTTTTTACGGTGAGTGGGCTGATGTTTAGAATTGAGGCGATTTCCCAATTAGTTTTACCTAAATGCACCCAATGTAAAATCTCAACTTCGCGCCCAGTAATTGTACGTAACACTTTAGTAGAAGCCTTGCTGGCTGGGCTATTGACGTTATTCATGACACGCGTTAGCGCACAGTGTAAATGTGGTACCACCAGCTCTAAAATATAAGCGTGGTTTGGCGTAACTTCTTCCGATAATCTAGAAAAACAAAAGAAACTTGATAAGTGCCCATCATTACCCGACATGCCGTGTGCAACGATATTCACTAATTCAGTATCTCTTAATGTAGAGGCTTCCTCAGAAAACGGGACCACGTAATGCCCATAATCGCCCGTGCTTAAATGGTGTGCCACTAGTACAGGCATTGAGGTATTTTGCCAAGCAACCATTGCGCGGCTTAATAAACCTATTTCTGGTTTAGTGGCTTCTACTAAATGTTCGTTACTAAAATATCGGGTGCTGGTATAGCTATCAAATAAGATGGTTTCTGTGCCTATGGTGCGCGTACCACAGACCATAATTTCATGACCAATCAGTAACTGAAAGCTACCTTGCAGCCAAGTAAACAAATGCTGACGCTGCGTGATACGCAACGATGCGGTAATCACCTCCATAAATACTTCATTTTGCCGCGGAGTTAGCGAAATAAAATTGTTGTATTCGTTATTAATGACGAGCGCCTAAGTTATTGTTGATTTACAAATTTTTTACAATAATGACGCTAAAGCGTGACAGCTTGATTAAGAATTGATGTCAGTTTTTTTACAGTTTTGTGGCATCGCGTGGACAATTTTGCTGTGGAGCGGCGCTTCAATTTGTCATATTGCTAGCGCAAAATGTTTGTATGTATTGTTCATTCAAACTAACTTGTTGGTCAAACTGCTTAATGGTAGCTGGCGTAAGCCTTACTTTAAATGCGTGGCTAGCTACCCAAGCCTATGCTGATATCTATGTGGATTTGCAATCTAGTGATGAAATCACAATCAGCACGCAGGCGCTGGATGAAAATACTTCAATTAGGTTACAAGAACCACAACTTTCAGCGCCACAACTTGATAAGCAATACAAACAAATAAATGGCTCACAACCCACAAATTTTTTGCCATATAACCATGAAGTATTGTTAGCAGCACAAGCTACTGATTTAGAACCCGCTTTTATTCATGCGGTGATTGCAGCAGAATCTCAACACAACCCGCGGGCATCATCTAAAAAAGGTGCCTCAGGTTTAATGCAGCTAATGCCTGCAACGGCTAGGCGCTTTAATGTATTAAATAAATATGATCCGCAACAAAATATTTTAGCGGGTTCGCGCTACTTAAAAGAATTAAGCAATTTATTTAATGGCGACCTAAATTTAACTTTAGCCGCTTATAACGCAGGCCCAGCAGCTGTTCAGAAATTTCATGGGCAAATTCCACCATATATTGAAACGCTTAATTACGTGCCAAAAGTACTTAAATACTATCGTCACTTTTCTAGCAAAAAATCTGGGTATGATAGCATTTCAAAACTTAGCCTGGATTTGCTGTAAATTTCCAATCACTATATTTTTTAGCACTAACAAACGCATCATTACCTGCATCAAATCCAAACTTTTTAATGGGCTGTAGCTTTGATTGACTATAAATGCCGATAATCGCGCCTTGTTGCAATTCCAAACCCCAATCTGCTTTACCCGTCATAGGGTCACGATATACTTTACGCAAATGATGTTTAATATTAGGAAAGCGCGGATCTGTGACTAAATCTTGTAAGTTTCGGGGTAGCTGCCTGTTGCCACTTGGTCTACTCGCTTGATAACTAATCAACGCTTGTTTAAAAGCATTACCCACAAACAAGAGCTCTTTTTCACGCTCACGCTGCATTTCGGTTTGCCATAACATGCCTACAGTGGCTAAGCCTATGCCAGCAATGGCAATCACTATCAGTAAACCGATATAGGTAAAACCTTGACTTTTATTAATATATTGATTGGGCATAAATTAAAGGTTAAATAAAAAAAGCCGCGCACTTAATAGTTAAATACGCGGAAAAATACCACTTTGGAACCGATTGCATCAAATAATACATGAGCTTTAATCGCTTAAATTAACATTTAAGCTTTTGTAGATTTAGCTGTTTTCTTACGTGTTACAAAACCCATTAAGCCTAAACCTGCTAACATCATAGCGTAGGTTTCTGGCTCTGGCACTGCAGCAATGGCTTGCGCTGTAAAGCTGTAGCCTGCAGCTAAATCGCTATCAGCGAAAGACAGCACATAAAATTTATTGCCTCCAGCTACACCAGGTACAAAGTCATTATCATTAGTTACAAATAATGTGTGTTTAGTTACGCCTCCCACTATTACATCTTGACCGAAAGCTAAGCCTTCGATTTTTGATGGCACTTGTGTCGCGCTAATACCATTGGCTGCAAACAAACCTACTAAATCTTTGAATAACACTTTGTTCACTGCCGGTGTAAAAGTGGTCATAGTGGCAACACCTGAAATATCAGTTGCGCCAGCAATATCAATTTGAAACAAGCTTTTAACTGCTGCAGCTGTGCCATCGCCCAGGCCTTTACCATCACGCTCATCCACAATAAATTGGTGATTATTAAGCGCTACAATTTCACTTACGCCACTACCTGTAGTTAAACGATAGCCATACTCTTTAGTTACACGTGTAGCAATATCGATAGTCACGATACGAAGTTGCTTACTTGAATCTTGCAATAACGGTGCTTGCATAATGCCCACTAGCGTAGTGCCATCTGGTGAAATAGCTAAGCCTTCCATACCCTTGTTGGTAGTGCGGCCAGATGTATTTCCAGAAATTTCTGTCGCCACATTAGGCGTTAAGTTGCTAATGGCTAAATTGGTTGGTAACGCGAATGATTTAATACGTTCGCCAGTTGCGCGATCAAATTGATACACATATGGACCGTATTCATCTGAAACAAATACACTTTTACCATCGTTAGATACACGAATCGCTTCTGGATCTAAGCGGGCATTATTAACATTGGTAGATAAGCCAGCAGCGTAGTTATCTGAACGACCAGTAAAGTAATTACTAGTCGCTGTATTAATGATCGGTGCGCCAGAGCCAATAGGTGTTACGCCATCTATTTTATTACCTAAACCAGCACCAGTGCCGTAATTAAGCGTCGTTGCGCTTGATAACAAGGTGGTTGCAGTGAGTGTTGGGTTTAAATTAAAAGCTAAACCAGTACCTGATGTATTGGCTGTTAAGCTCATTTCTATCGTTTGAAAACGTGAAATGTAAGACGATGTATCATCCACCGCTGAGTTATATGGTGTAGCATTTGGTCCTCGGTCTGGTGCTGCTAAAAACGTATTACCGCCAGCCCAAGCAAAGCCTGAACCCAAACCCCCTAAAATATCGCCAGAAAGGCCATTTTCTAAAGGTGCAGTTAAGCCAGAAAAGTCAGTACTACCACTTAATGTACCGATTGCAATTAAATCAACACTAGCAGATGCATTAGCACTAAATAAACCAACAACAGCTAAAGTAATTAACGATTTTTTAAACATGTAATTTCCTAAATAGATTTTGAAACATGCTAGATATTAACCAAAAGTAATCAATAAAAAGTGACAGTTGAATGACAAGCGGTCTAGTAACCCCATAGTGATAAGCCTCAATTTACAGCGCTAGTTTCATTAGCATAAATTTACAAAGCTAGATTTAAAAGCACTTACCATTCAGAATATTTTGTGCCATTTTTAGCGAGTGTTTCCGCACCACTATGTACATCAAACACACCAATCAATGGTGGTTCTGCCTCAATCAATATCCAAGTAGTGCTTTTTTCCGTGATGGGGTCTATGGGGATTTTTCGTATGTATTTTTGCTCAACCAGTTTGCTTAAGCTCTCAGGGTATTGCCCAGTATCACCATAAAATTTATCAATACTTTGACGCAATGTATTCAAATCTTCAATGAGTGCGCTTTCTTTAGCGTGTTCTATGCTACTGAAATAGCGTGGCGCAGCTATGGTTAACAGTAAAGCAAGAATTGCCAGCACCACTAATAGCTCAACCAAGCTAAAAGCCAACTGGCCAAAACCCAGTTTGTTTAACTTTAACGCGTTTGATTTACCACTGCGCATAAGGTATTCCATTGATGCCAATACCATTGCTGAGCGAGTAAATATCATAAACATCGTCGCCAGAGCTTGGGTTACTGGCTTCACTTTGATAGCTACGCAAACCCCAGCCATCTGCTGCGTCTATGCGATTATTAGCCACACTATCGCGCATAGGATCTACAGGAATACGTCGTAAAAACTTAATTTTCTTTTTGTTAAAGTTTTTTTCATCGTTAATGCCATTCACCAGCACCTCTAAGTTTGGTGGGTAGCCAGATTGCTCAATACTTTTTTTAATTTTGCCATCGTCAACCGCTTTTTTATAAACATCTATCGCCTCACGCATTTGCCGTAAATCTGCACGTAATTCACTCTCTTTAGCACGTTTGATATTCAGCTGCATCATGGGGAAAATCGCAGAACCAAGTATGGCGACGATAGTGACGGTCACGACAAGCTCTATCAGTGTAAAGCCTGTTATTTGTCGATGATGGTAGTTAAAAGCCATGTTTAGTTGATTTACAGAGCTAAATTAGGATCAGTAGGCGCTGTCACAGTACCATCTGCATTGATAACAGGGTTTTCTGTAGGGTTTTGTATTGGCATGACAGGCTCTACTTTCGTATCTAATGGCGCTTGTGGAGCTGGCGCATCTGGTTGCTCTTGTTGTTGCTGTTGCCGCGATTGAATACGCTCTCTGATTCTCTCGCGAGGGTCAGCTGGTGCACCTCCTGTAGGTATATTAATTTGCGGCTTATCAGAAATTACACTATCAGTGCCAGACCAGTACTCAGTGATTTCGGCTTGAGGTCGCACAATGTTGCTAATAATACGTGGAGTAATCGCCAGCACAATTTCTGTTTTACTTTTAGAATCCGTTTGATTAGAAAATAGTCGTCCCAGCAATGGAATATCACCCAAGCCTGGTAAACGACTACTATTTTTACGCTCATCATCAGAAATTAAACCCGCTAAAATTTGCGTTTCATTGTTTTTTAAACGCAGCAAAGTACTTGCATTACGTGTACCAATTGTATAAGCCACGGTGCCCGTGCGCGTTACGGTACGCTCCCCCAAAGAACTAACCTCTAGTGCAACTTTGATATTTACATGATCATCAGCTGTAATGCGTGGCTCCACATCTAGTTTTAAGCCTACATCAATATATTGCACACTTTCCGCCACACCAGCATTGACAGCCGCAGTACTGGTAATAATAGGCACTTTGTCACCAATTAGTATTTTGGCTTTTTCATTATTGCGCACGCGAATGCGTGGGTTAGAAAGCAACGTGACATCCCCTACTGTTTTTCTAAAATTAACCGCAGGGTTTGGCGAAACATTAAGCGAGCCTGAATTTAAATTTTGTAAACTTTTAAGCGTTAAAGGTTGCTCAGTAAGTACCGAAGTGGTTGCTGTAGCAACCGCTGTCGTGGTGGTGGTGGCAATATTACTCAAATTATTAACGGCGATACGATTGGGGTATTCAACGCCTAGCTCTTGCAAGCGTGAGCGACTCACTTCTAGCACTTCGATTTCCAACATCACTTCTGGGTCTTCTAAATCATTGGCGGCGACCAGCTTTTCTGCCACGCGAATCACCTCTGGCGTGTCACGCATCACAATCATATTGAGGCGTTCATCTACAAAAATATCTTTAGTTTTCACCATAGTTTTTAACAAAGCTGCCACTTGTTTAGCTGTGGTGTTATTCAGGTAAAAACTTCTAATCACTAAATCTTGGTAATCTTTAAGCTTCTGTTGAGAGTTAGGAAAAATAAGCACGCTATTGTCTGAAAGCGCTTTTTTTTGCAATCCATTGGTTGCCAGTACTGTCTCTAAAGCATCTTCAAAACGTACTTTTTTAAGAAAAACGGTGGCTTTAGTATCGGGCTTAATGTCCTTATCTAAAATAAAATTAATGCCTGTAGCACGTGATAAAGCCTCAAACACTACTTTAATATTTGCTTCGCGCAACTCCAAAGTAATGGGTTTATCTGAAATAGGTTTTAAGCTTGGGGGTTCGGCTTTAATGGGAGTGGATTTTTCATTAATCTGCATTTGCAACGCCAATGCTGCAATGTTTTCTGGATCTTGTAACAAAACTTGGTGTAGCAATGTTTTTGCAGCATCGTTATAATTGGCTGCAATTAAATCACTGGCTGTAGTTATTTTTTTATTATTGGCTAGTACACGCTCAACCGCCGCTTTGCCATTCATAGCAGTTGTGTCATCTGGCAATAAAGCGAGTACTCGATCATATAATGCATTTGCATCGGCTAATTGGTTGTTTTTTCTGGCATTTTCGGCATCTCTAATAAGTGTGGTTACTGCTAATTCTTGGCTAACCAGTAAATTTTTACGAGGCAGAATATCTTCTGGTTTTTTAGCTAAAGCGGCTTTAGCAAGGCTCACTTTTTCTTCTGGTTCTTTACCTTCAATTTTTGATACTTGCCATGGTGCAAAAGCGCAACCATTAAGATGCAAAGTAACCAATGCCAGTAGCAGCATACTGAATATTTGCTTAGAGTGAAACGGTGAGTGATTGTTTGAGCTCATGACTACTTCTCTATAAATTATTTTCTATTGGCGTGCCGTCTACAGGCACACTTGCAGCAGCTGCTTCTGCACCATATTTAGCTGATTTAATGAGCACTTGTGTTAGCTGTAGCGGTAAGTAAGTCAGCTTAATCGTGTTTGCATCCTCACTATCCAAGCGCCATTGTTGATTAATTTTTTCACCTTTAATCACAGAGTAAAGCGTGTTATTAGCCATTAAAAATATCAATGTGCCTTTTGGTGAATCCTCTAATTTACCCAAGTAATTAAAAGGTGCGGGTGGTGCAACCGGCGGTGGTAGTGGTAAAAGCACCACTTTTTTAACTGGCGGCGCTACAAACCAAGTATGTGGTTTAAATAAATCCTGTATTTTATGTGTGCTTGACTGAAGATTAACTTGGCGATTAAAAAGCGGATTAAATGGTGGTTGCGAATGAGCTTGATTAACTTCATCTAGACTACTTCCATTAGCGGTTTGCTCAATTCGAGAGACCGATTGAGATGGTGGTTCTAACACCCGAGTTTGATGTTTGATTTCAATAGCTGATAAGGCCTCTGGCTCACCGCTACCGTTAAATGCCAACCACGCAGTCAAGGCTAGCGTGATTGCTAAAACTAAATACAACACTAAATTTTTTTTAGGTTTAGCTGAGTTTTTGATTGAGCTTACTACCATGCATCGCCCTTCACAAACATTACAAACAGCAGGCGCGCTTCAACGGTAGGCAGCAGGCTATTTTCGCGCTTCATTTGTATTTCACTCAGTGCTAGATTCGGGATTTTTTGCATCACACCATTAATAAAAGCACGCATTTGTGGATATTGCCCGCTCACTGGTAATTGCACCTCATAACGCAGCAATTCATAACGAACCATCTCACCATTTGCGTTAGCAGGTTTAGCTAAGGTGAGCTTATAATCACCGCGATTTAATTCTAACTTTTGCTGGAGAGCGGTTTGTTGAATCAACCTAAGTGAGCTTGACAAGCTAGCGCCTTTAGGAAAAGCTGCATAAAATTCTGCCATGTCAGCGACTGGATCACGTTCATCTTGATGCGCTTTTAAAGTTAACTGACGGCTAGATTGTTTGATTTCAGCTAAGTTAAGAATGCTACTTTCGAGCTGGCGCTGTGCAGGCAATGTAGTAAACAAATAAACACTTAAACTCACCAGCATCAGCGATAGTCCAACCAAGCCCAACAAGCCAATCTGCTTACTGAATTGCTTAATCTGCCATTGCAAAACAGGCCAATTTAAAAAAGACGGCTCATTCATTTTTCTACACCAGACATCGAATCAGTTTGCCAGTTTGCCAGTAAAGTAAATCGTACTGGCTTATCTTTATCAGTTTCGCTCACATTATGTTTTTGTAAAATCACTTTATCCAACATAGGCTGCTTTTCTAAGCGATCAATATAAGCAAGCACAACTGGTAAATTCTTTGCCTCACCCGATAATGTGAGCAGCTTTTTTTTAGCATCTGGTTGCAAACCAAGCACAGCAACATCTGCAACACTAGATTGTTCTAAACCATCCAATAGCCTATTCCACGGCATATTCAAAGCACTAGTCGTCAGCATTAACTCTTTAATTTGTTCTGGTTTGATAGGGTTAATGTTACTTTTTAACTTACGATCTTTAATTGTTTTAATGGTTAAATTTTGATTTTTTTGACGCTCTACGTCTTGTAAAGCCAATGTAACATCTGCTTGTTGGGCAATGATTTTCTGGTGAGTTGTCCAAGCTGTATAAGTAGTTAACAATCCCATAATGAGTATTACCAGCCCTAACCATGACCATTTAAGGTAAATTTTGGACTGAATAAAATCTAAATTAATTGCAGGCGCAACTTTTAAATGGTTGAAGCTACTCATTACGCAACTTCCAGCATGCTGTAATTCTTATCAGCCTTGTTGATGCTATTCAGTCCGATATACTTCACAGTCCAACCATCAATGACCGGTAATACAGCGCTGTAGCTAGATGGCGCGTAAATCATGAGCTTTTTGTCAGTAAGATGTTCTGTTAGCAATTGTTCACGTTTTGCAAGGCTTGCCAATTGAGCTTGCCAATCAGCTTCTAGTACTAAGCTGCGCAAACTTTGCCAGTGTCCATTTTTCAAATATGCAAAGAGCAATCGATTTGAGTCAACGACACAAAAATACACATCCCCTGATTTGAGCTCATGCTTAAATTGATTAAATATAAGCATCAGCTTTGGCTGCACACTCATTAATTCCAAGCCATGTTTTTCAGCTATTGCTGTTAAGTGCGTAATAAATTTCTGATCAATTGCAACCACTATTGTGGTTTTATTTGGCGCTGCATCATCACATTGAATCTGCCAGAGATCCACCAAGTTACCGTAAACCTCACGATAAGCCGCCCTTGCATAAGCGTTTTTTTCTGCCGCGCTAATACTGATATGGTAAGCAGGTAAAGCCAAATAGCGCACAAACTCACTGGCTAAAACCACCTTAACCAAGCTATTCTTTTGTAGCTTAAGCTTGGTGAATACAGTGGCTAACTGGCCAAAAATATCATCTTGCGAGTTAAGCGCCAAAAATTGCTGATCAATCACACGTTGCTTGAATCCAGCCGCCGTTGTAATCACAGCAACGTGACTACTGCAAAGCTCAATCGTGACCTGGCTCAAAAATAGGCTAGGCAATAAACGTAACACGATTAATCTCTTGTAAAGTGGTAATGCCATTGCCTGCAGCTTCTACTGCTGCTTCACGTAAAGTACGCATTCCACTGCGTTTTGCGGCTTCTTTTAGTTTGCGGATGGGTTCACGTGCAACAATCATTTCACGTAACTCATCGTTTAATATCAGCAGTTCTGCAACCGCTTTACGCCCTTTATAGCCAGTACCTCGACAATGGCCGCAGCCAGGCCCATGCTTAAATTTCATATTGTTGGCTGACTCCAAACTGATGGCCGAATCGGCTAGTAATTGTGCATCGGGGACATAGTCTTCAGCACAATGTGGGCAAACGCCACGAATTAAACGTTGCGCCATAATGCCGTTCATCGCCGCAACGAAATTGTATGGGTCTACACCCATGTGCATAAAACGTCCAATGACATCCAATACACTATTGGCGTGGACTGTAGTAAACACTAGGTGACCAGTCAGCGCAGCTTGCACGGCGATTTGTGCAGTTTCAGCATCTCGAATTTCACCCACCATAATTTTGTCGGGGTCATGTCGTAAAATGGAGCGCAATCCACGCGCGAATGTCAGCCCTTTTTTCTCATTGACCGGAATTTGCAACACACCTGGCAACTGATACTCAACAGGATCTTCGATGGTGATAATTTTGTCATGCCCAGTATTAACCTCTGAGATAGCGGCATACAGCGAGGTTGTCTTACCGGAGCCAGTTGGCCCTGTGACTAATACCATGCCATATGGCTCTGAAGCCAAGCGCCTGAACTGCGCAATGGTTTTTTCATCAAAACCCAATACATGCAAACTTAGCCCACGTGCCTCTTCAGATAAAGCTTTGCGATCTAATACGCGCAAGACAGCATCTTCACCAAACACACTGGGCATAATCGACACACGAAAATCTACTTCGCGTCCTTGTGCAATCACTTTAAAGCGCCCATCTTGTGGGATACGTCGCTCAGCGATATCCAACTGCGACATGACTTTAACCCTTGATATGGCTTGGTCTGCACTATTGCTGCCCTGCATGCCACCAATAGATGCCATTACCCCATCTATACGGTATTTGATCGCTAAGCCAGTAGCGGAACATTCCAGATGAATGTCACTGGCACCTACTTTTAACGCATCGTAAAGCGTGGAGTTGATGAGCTTGACTATTGGGTTGGTATCTTCGTTAATTGATTTAAGCGATAGGTGCTCTACCGCCTCATCTGCGTCTAATGATTTAGCTTCTGATTCATGATTTAAACCATCCATCGCACGCATGGTTTCTTCATGTCGCGCTAAATACGCTGCAATATCACTGCGATGTGCTAAACGCCATTCAAATACCGACTTAATATGCTCTAGCGCCCAATCTTGGAGCTGTGGATTAAAAACATCGGCAAATACTAGCAACAAGTTGCCAGCATGATCAAAAGCAATGCACTCTTTTTTTTGCGCTAAATTAAATGGAATAAGTTCAAATGCTGGGGTGTACGCGTGCATTTCTTTCATGCTAACTGGCGTGTAATCAACCGCATCAGCAAGTGCCTGTAGAAAATCTTCTTGCGGACAGTCAACCAAGCCTTCTAGCACCTCAATGACCCTACGCTTTTCAATTTTAGCAAGTACTTTTGCTTTTGAAATTTGTGCTGAATCTATCTTAGTTAACTGGATCACTTGTGGCATATTCATTGAATATTCCCCGCTAATTCAAATATCGGCATGTAGAGCAATAACACTACAACGCCAATGACTAAGCCAATAACTAGCATCAAAATAGGTTCAAACAGCTTGGTAAACCAATCAATCCAACGTGCTAACTCTTCATCATAAAATGCAGCAATACGCTCCATCATATCGCCGATTTTTCCGCCACGCTCACCCACACGGAGCATACGCAAAGCCACTGGCGTAGTTAGCCCTGTAAGTTCCATTGCCATGGAAATAGTCTGGCCATGGCTAATCGCCAGTGAAGCTTGCTGCATTTTGCTGCGCAAAGATACTTGCAACAAACCAGAAACGGACTCTAACGCAGGAATAATTGGCGTACCACCAGTTAGCAACATGCCTAGCGTGCGATAAAAACGTGCTAATTGAAAAATACGTAAGCGCTCGCCCAATGCGGGGATACGCCAAAATAATTGTGTGATCCATTTTCGTACCACACTTAAAGAAAATCCGTAACCTAATGTAGCTATGCCAACGACTACGGCAATAAGCATTTGTTTGCCATGGCTTTCAATAAACACTCCCCAAGCCAATAATACTTGTGATAAAAATGGTAAATTGCCGCCCGTACCTTCGTAAATCTTACTAAATTTTGGTACAACAAACCCAAGCAAAAACATAATCACCAACCCACCAACGCCCACTAACAGAGCAGGATAAATCGAGGCGCTAATGATTTTCTTTTTAACTAAGCCAAGCTGATGTTCATAGGCCACATAGCGGCTGAGCGCTTCAGGCAAATCGCCCGTTTTTTCACTGGCGCGTACCGTGGCAATGTAAAGTAGTGGAAAAGCATGAGGCATCAAATGCAGTGCGGCCGAAAATGTTTGGCCTTCATAAAGTGCCTGTAATAAAGAATCCAACACATGCTTGACCTCGCTGCGGATTTCTTTTTCTGCCAATGCTTCAATGGCTTCGACTAGATTAAGCCCAGCCTCTAGCAAAGCTAGCAGCTCTTGGCTAAACAATACTAAAGGAAAATGTGGTAATTGCTTGAACTTAAAACTAGTAAAGCCGCCAGTAAAGCCTTTAGTTGTAGTCGGTTTGGCATGAATCGCTACATAGCCTTTTGCAGTCGCTTGCTCCATTGCATCAGCTTGGTGATTGGCAGCAATGATGAGTGAAACAATTTCACCAGCGCGGACGGCGCGAACTTCAAAATCCATAAGGTTTGATATCCAAAGCGCGCATTTTGCTTACCAACTCACAACGTCGGTTGATTCTTTAACGCCGCCAGGCTGACCATCTTTGCCCAACGTAAATAAATCATAATCACCATGCTCACCTGGTGATTTATATTGATATGGCTTGTCCCACGGGTCATTCGGTAAGCCTTTAGCCAAATATGGCCCAGACCATTTAGCCTCATTGGCAGGGAGCTTATTAAGAGCGCTCAACCCTTGCTCAGTGTTTGGATAATGTCCAGTATCAATACGATATTGGTCTAGCGCTTTGCCGAGTGAGTCGATCTGCGCTTTAGCCGTTTTAGTTTCAGATTTACCAATTTGCTCAAAATACTTAGGGCCAACATAGCCAGCAAGCAGCCCGATAATCACCATGACAACAAGGAGTTCTAGCAGGGTAAAGCCACGGCTAATACGGATTTTTCTTGCTGAAATGCTAAATTTCAGTTGCTTTAAATTATGGAGTTGAAGGAAACTTTTCACAGCACTATGTCGCCTATTGATGAATAGATGACAATATTACTTAAAGTTCTTTACAGAAAAGTTGCAAATTTGTGACGGTTTTGTCACAAATGCATATTTGGATAGTGTTTTTGAAATAGAAAAAAAGTAGCAACCAAATGAGCTGCTACTTTTAGCTTATCACATGAATAATTCAAAATTTATGTTCGTAAAACTTACCTCGGATTGCGACGACTTCTTGCCACGGAACCCAGTAAACCTAGACCAGCTATCATCATTTCATAAGTAGTTGGCTCTGGCTCTGGCTCTGGCACTCCCGCTACTGAGGTTACCGCGACATTATCTAATCACAACGCTGAAGTCACATTGTAGTCTGTCACGCCTGTCACCCCAAAAACTAAGCTGAGTGTAGCGGCTAATGTGAAGGTTTGGCTAAATGTAGATTTACCTGTTGAAAAAGCATAAGGCACGCTAGCAATAGTGGCATTTGCACTTGAGGCTAATTGAGTTGATACACCATTGATGCTAAAAAACGCAAAATCTGGGCTCGCATTAACGGCTTCATTCGTGAAGAAATTCCAGTCAAATGAAAGCTTATCACCAGCATTCACGCTAAAAGTTTGTTTAAGTTCTGAACCTTCATAAGGGAAGTCGTTACTGTCGAATGCTCCTGCTGTTAACCCAGAAAAACTTTCTAAGACAGTTGAAGAAATAGCATCGTGAGCAGAAAAATTAAATGCGCCTGCAGCCTCTGGGAAATCATCTTGAAAGCCTAGCGAAGCTGTTGTCATAATGACTATGCCAGATTGGACAGCGACATCACCTGCCGAATTCCATCCGTTTAAACCACTACTAAAATTGCCGTTAGTAATCCCCATTGCATTACCTGCCGATGGCAAGCTGGGCGTGTGTACTACTATTGAAGATCTGAAAGCTAATTGAGCTTGCATAGTACATTCCTTGATTGGTTTAAACTTAGTTTAATGGCTCAATATGGCAGGGTATAAGCAACTTATCAACCGAATGGACTAGTTTTTAAACGAGAAATATGAAAGTTATAATTTAATAAATACTGCTATTGCTCAAGAAAAAAGCACCCATTTACGATGAGCGCTTTTACAAAAAAACAGCTTAGCTAGACTATAAATTAAATCAAATTAAGCATTTAATTTACGGCGTGCTACTAAGCCCATAAAACCCAAACCTAATAACATCATCGCATAAGTCGTTGGTTCTGGAACTGGCGCTAATGCTGTGCCAGATACTGTGGCCATATCAAAGCGCCATGTGCTAGTTGTAGTTGAGGCTGTGTAAGCTGATATACCAAGAGCAAATGTTTCTAATACGCGGAAAGCAAAATTCGCGTTATTACTAGAACCTGCGATGGATGACAAATTAACTGTACGATTGTTAAACCATGTATTAACAGTTGTAGCATTGAATGTGGTGAAATCAGTAAATGTAATCCCATCTAGTGAATATTGAAACTGCTGCCAGCTAGAGTTAGTATTGCTAAGACGTAAATCATAGCTCACTAAAACATTTTGAAAACCAAGTGTACTCTCGTTAAATTGAATGCCACGTGTTTTATCACCATTACCCTGTGCAGCAAAAGCTGTTAAGTTATAAGCCGTGTTATCAGCTGAAGAAGCAGTAACGCTAGAGCTACCCCTTGCTGAACCACTTGCAAAATGTAGCGGTTACGCCGCCAATTAAACTTAATGCACCAGAACCGATGCTTGGTGCTGTGCTACCTGTTGCTAAATGTGAATCTGGTGTCGCTGAGTTTAAGCTCCATTGTGTTACGGTTGCAGCATTTACTGAGCCTGCTGCTAATAGTGCCGCGACGATAATGACAGAGATCATCATGATAGATTTCTCTTGTTAAAGAATTAATTACGTTGATTAAAATAAACTAAAGAATACTTTTACTGCTTAAATTTGAGCGCCGCTTTAGCTACTTAGCTTATTGCTGTACCTTCATTACGACTACTTAAATCTTACAAATTTAAGGCTATTTACTTAATGCCTATAAAACAAAATCGCGTGCTATATTTAAACTCTCCAAAGTCACGCCTTTGAGTAACACTAGAGGGCGGTAAGTGGCCGCTAGCTGTGACCCATCAGTATCTATTTGCACACTAACACCTTCTGCCACTGCAACCAAACTTACGTAACCATCGACAAAAGCGTTGCTGCCGCTATAGCCAATATTGGCGAGTAGTGTATGTAAATTAATTTGGTCTAAACTAGGGATAAAATCAATCAAGGTATCCATTGCTTCACGCATGCTTTGGTACACAAAAGTGTCGCGACCTGTGCCAGTAGTAATGGTATCTGCAGTTTCACCACCGTTAATTACATCATCACCAGCTGTACCTGTTAGCGTATCGCGGCCTGCTGAGCTATTAATCACCTTAACTAAATTCAGACCAACTACTACTGGATCATGGTCAGAGGCCTGGTAGGGTTCAGGGGTATATAAATCTTGTGGTTTAAACTCGGTGTTATAGTCAATAACAAAGGGTTCATCTGCATTGATATGCCACTCTGTTAAACCAGATACTTGTGTTGCCATGCTGGCATTAGCTAAGCCATAATCAATATAGCCAGACTCACCATCAAACACGTAAGAATAGCCATCGTTTCCTAAAAAGCGCTCAATTTGATTGCTCAAGCCTTTGCTATTAAGCAGCTCGATTGGGTCTTCATGACCATAAGCATTTAAATCGCCAATCACCAGCACATCATTATCTCCGGCATTCGCAATGACTTGTGGAACAAATACATCCGCTAAACGTGTGGCTTGCAAAATACGACGTGCGTTATAGCAGCCTTGACCATCATTTTGATCAGCATCTGCACCGACCGAGTCGCTACAGCTTTTTGATTTCATATGATTCACAATCACAGAAAATTTTTCACCGTTAGCAACGCTAAATGTTTGTGCAAGCGGTGGGCGATTATTAATGCTATCAGCATCTGAAATTGATCTGCCTACTGGGCTGAGTCTTGCTGGCTTATAAATCATCGCCACTTTAATCGCATCTGCTCCTGTACCAGTGGTTGGATCTTGTATACGTGCGTATGTATTTGCACCAACTTTTGCATTCAGGGCATCTACGAGTGTTTGAATCGCTACACTGCCGTTATTTTGCATTTCCATTAAACCTGCAACATCTGGATTAATGGCAGCAATCGCGTTTACAATTTTGTCACGCTGGCGCACAAACTCAGCCAAGTTATCTGCACCACGGCAGTTGCTAGCAGAAACGCTAGACCCTAGCGAACAACCTTGACCTGTTTGGCCGCTAGCGGTGGTACCGTTAGTAAAGGTGCTGAAAAAATTAAGCACGTTAAAACTCGCTACTTTCACATTACCGCCAACTGCTTCAGGCGCAGCGGTGCGCGGGTTATCACGACTAAATACTGGTGTAATGGTTGGGTTAATTTTGTAATCACGCGGACCCGAGTTGCTGGCTGAAATCAAGCCATAGTCCACTACGCCCGTTACACTTTGCGCTATATCGCCAGCACGTAAGGTATTATCTTGACCAATAAACGGGATAGGATTTGGGTTTTGCACACTAGATCCGTCATCTAAAGTAATTCGGCTACGCGCGTTTTTATCAGCAAGCTGTGCTGCTTCTGCTGAAGCGGCAGGGAACAAATTACTTGGCTTTTTCAAACGTCCATCTGCGGACAAAGTCACTTGACCATAACGACCTTGAAAGTAGTTTTGTGAAACTGTGAGCGGCGTTATAATACGCACTAACATGCCTTCATAGTTCTCTAAATCACCATCTACAACCTCTGGCAAACTAATATCTAGTGGTAAAACAGGATTATTGCGGCTCAACACCGTAAGATTGCTTGGGCTCACTAGCTCAGTCACTGTATTAAATTCTGTGACATTAGCTTTTAAACGAACTTTGTCACCGACAGCTACGCCTGTCGTTAAACCATAAACAAATACACCGTCTGATGTTAATGGATTGCCATCACCCACTTCATCTTGTATGTAAAAGCCATTGAGACCAGAAAATACTGCAGTAACAATACCTTCAGTTGCAACGGCAGTGCCATTTAATGGGCTTACTGAGCTTATGCCTTGACCAGCACCTTGAATATCATAAATATGGGTAATTGCCGCAACCTCTTGCACCGTTACATTGACAATACAGGCTGTACTTTGTGCTTGGTTATTAATAAAACCAACAGTGACTGGGTAGCTACCAACGGCCAAACTAGTTGCTACATTGAGTGTTAAGCTAGCCGACTGTGCTGTGCTTACTGCACTAGCAAAACCATTGAGTGTGATACCAGCTACTGGGCTACTTAGTAAGCTGTAGCCGTTAACAATACTATCTGCATCGCTGGCAGTTAATGTTATAGCACCACCCGTGCCTGCATCTAGGGTAAGCGCTGGACAACTAGCCACTATCGGCTGATTGACTGCACCACCACAAGCCGCTGATGCTGCACTGATATTTCTTGGCGCTGGCGCAGCAGTAGCAAAATCGCTAGCATTGTTATTAGTATCTGCACAGCCATTATTTGCTCTAAAAATTGCGAGTATATTGGAAGGTGCATCTGCAACAGTACCCTCAAAGAAATTGGCATTACCAAAGCCGACTAAATCTACAATTTTAGCCAAGTCTGCTGCACTGCAAGCCGTGCTAGTGCCATTACAAGCTAGACTCGTCGTTGAATTCACCAAAATCACTTTACCAGCAGTGCCAGACATATTGGTAGTACCTGTTGCATCGGAAGTGGGTAACAAGTTACCAACCGTACCACCACTCGCCTGTTGCACTAAAAAGTATTTTCCAGGTTGCAATGATACATTTGGCAAAGCCACTATTGCATTAGCGCCAAAATTACCTGTACCTGTTGCACTGGCATACTGCACTGAATAACCAGCTAAGCTGATTGGGCTGCTACCAGCATTAAAAAGCTCAATAAAATCATTACGGTACGGCGCTGAAGTATTGCCTCCACCACCATATATTTGGCTAATCACTAAGCCATTATCTGAAGCTGATACGCCTTGACTCGTAGCCATAAGCGCTAATAAACACAATGAGGATATTGTCTTTAGTTTGTTAAGCTTGAGTTCATTCACCAGTATATTTTTAAGCTGTTTTGCCATTGCAGTTTCCCTAAAGTAATCTCTGTAACTGGCAACACCTAAGACATGTGCGCCAACTAACAATTGAATAATTCTGATTACTCTAGCAATTAAAGTTTGGCTAAAAATGAAGAATGAGGTTTGGCTAATAGTCCATGCAGACTAGGTGTCACCTGGTTTTAAAAGTGTTACTATAATAAAGCATTAGGCCGTTAAGCTGTGAAAAATGCGATGGGGATATTGGGTGTTAATCCGCTGAAAAATTATAGATAAACTACATAGAAATTGCAGATACTTTGCTGAGAAGTTGAAAACTACAAAACGACTTTCTATCACTAAACTTCAGAAAATCGTTTTGCAGCGTTAGAGCAAATTACTGATTTTTACGACGACGCACTACTGAACCCAGCAAACCTAAGCCTGCCAACATCATGGCGTAAGTTGTTGGCTCAGGTACTGCAGCTACTGCAACCGCGTTGATGCTAAAGTTATCATAATTAACACCAGAGTTTAATAAAATTCCATGCACATTGCTCACATTACTAGCCGTCAATAACAAACCTCTACCTGCATTACTTGCAGACTGGCCGGTACCATCTGTTTGTGTATAGTATTGATTCAAGCCAGAAATAACGTGACCAGATTCATCTAAGAAAGCTAAGAAGCTACCACCAATTTGTGGATTACCAAAACCGCTTAAATCTTGTTGTACAGAAAAACTGTTAATGTTAACTGCTGTATTAAACAAAACTAAAATCGGTGCATGGTCGTTCCATAATACATTTTGGCCAGATACTGCGTAATCACCAAAAAGCGCTGCATTATTTTTAACCAATACATCACCATAAACAGATGAAGCATCTATCCAATGCGATGGTGCAGTTGGATCCAAATCATCATAGCCGCTATCTGTTACATAATCTGAATTTGCAAAGTGCATAAACGATGTAGCAACATCGTTACTTAACAAGCTGTTTGCTATAGTACCTGAGCTGACATTATCAAAATTAAAACTTACATTGATAGCATTAGCTGAATTGGCTGTTGCCGCAGTGGTTGCCAACAGCGCTAACAACATACCTTTAACTAATTTACTGGTTACTTGCATTTTAAACTCCTAAATTAAACAATGGTTTAGGATTGATCTAATCATTTAAAACCAATCCTAACACTGTAACTTACCTAACGCCGCCAATCACTGCTTGGCCAAATTTAAAGAATACGTCTGTGTTATCAATCACTCCGCCAAATAATGTTGCACCACGTCCGTAAGCTGACAATTGCACATCAGCAGCGGTATGTACTGCTTGACCGCCAGCGTCTGAGCCAACTTGACCAGGAATCAAGAAACCTGCACGTGCCGCAGCGTTTGCTGGGTATGTATTTAAAGGTGCTTGTGCATTAAATGGTTGTTGTGAGTCACGTGCTGGTTGTGCTGTTGCTAACCATGATTCTTTACGGTCAGCATTTGAGCCGTAACCAATCAACAACTTACCTGGGATATCTGTTGTTGTCGGGAAACCATCCGCCTGAATTGCATACGTTGGAAATTTAGCAGCATCGTAAACAGCCACGTTTTCTGCTGAAGCACTGTCACCCGTAAATGTACCTTTTGAAGCACCAATCAAAGCCGCGCCACCGCATTCATGGTCAGCGGTGACGATGACTAATGTATCTGGGTTAGCTGCTGCAAAATCTTTAGCTTTTTGAATGGCACGATCAAATTCAATTACTTCTTCCATCCATCGGTCAGAATCCATAGCATGCGCTTGTTTGTCGATTGAGGCGGCTTCTACCATTAACACAAAACCATTTGGATTTTGTTTAAGCACATTTAAAGCGCTATCAGTCATTTCATCTAACATAGGTTGGTCAGGGAAACCATAGTCGTTCACAACGGTTGAAGTGCCACGACGACCATTGATTTTATCAAATGCGACGTTCATGTTTGAGTAAGTAAATAAACCCAGCAACTTAATTGGTGCACCGGCAGATTGCATGGATGTTTTGTCTGATGCATAAGTAAAACCTGCTGTTTGGAAATCACCAATCACATCGCGGTTAGCATCTAATGCACCAGCATTTGCGCCCCAGCCAGCCACAATATCAGCGCTCAGCGTGTAATCGTTTGAAGTAGAGCGTACTGAGCCATTGCCTGTGTTAGCAGGATTAGCGGCTGATGCGGTTGAGTTTTTAGCCAAGAACCATTTACGGCCGCCACCCATTAAAACTGATAAACCAGTTAAGTTTCTGTCATCCAAGTATTGATCAACGATACCAGTTCCAGCGCCGCGATTTGATGTATGTACCGCATTTGCTGCTGGTGTTGCATCAAACACGTCCGCTGTTGTGACAATACCTGTTGAAGTACCTTTTAAACGATGCAAATATTCTGACAAATATTCAACGCGCGGGTTATCAAAAGCGTCTGACGTGTCATCTGGGAAAACGCCTTCTTGGTTATTTTGCGCTTTGTTACCAGTAACATAGTTTGACATGCCAGGGGCAGAGTCCGTCACAATAGAGTTTAATGAAGCTGTCATAACCATGGCTGTTTGTGGGAAAGTATCCATGGCCAAACGACCTTGTGCTTTTCCTTGTGCGTAACCTTTTGCCACAATACGTGCAGCAGTGCGATGCGCCACGCTCATACCATCACCCAACATGATAATAATATTTTTAGCTGGGCGACCATTAGCCATCGTGATAGCCACCACTTCAAAATTACCTGTTGTTGTTGTCACACCGCCAACGCTATCAGTGGCGGTTGCAGCAAATGTATGTACGCCAACGACGGCATTTGAGTAACCACGTACAGAAGCCACTACCGCGTTAGGTACAGAAGCCATAATAGCAGTTGCTGGCAAGATGTTTGTATTAGCTGCATTACCACCAGCGGCATTAATGCTGGCTACAGTGGCGCCATCTACCGAAAATACCACAGAAGAAACGGCATTACCTGCGGTGGGTTGTACGGTTGTTTGCAAATCAAATTTCTGATTTGGTAAAAATCTAGCAAGTGTTACTGCACTAGCAGTTAACGGATTGCTGGGTGGCGTTAAACGTGAAATCGTTAACGCAGTTGGTGATGCTGCAAAACTGTTCACAGTCGTGGCTGCAAAAGCAGCGGCAACAAGCGTTTTAATGCAATTACTTGAAAAATGGTGACGATTCATGACTTTTCCTCAAAATTAATTTTAATTAAATTTAGTTAATTTGTTACCGATACTGGTTTGCTTTAAAGTGCTTCTAAAATGCTGTACTTCTAAATCTGACACATACTTCATAATGCATGGTTTGCGATTATTTACTGGCATGTGTGCTTGATAATGCACGTGTTAAATCTTTAACAATTTCTGGATCTAGCTCTAAACGGAATGTAGACACATGACCATCTACTTCATCAAAACTACCCACCTGTAATGTGCCTGTTAGTTTGATTAAGCGATCAATATAGGGAACCGCTAATTGCGCATCTCCCATATGAACAAACATGACATTAGGTGGAAAATCATCGACTAACTTTTCATCTTCATCACCCATTTCAACGGGGCTAGGCGATAAGACAAACAAGCCAGGTGTAGCTGGCTCACTTTTAGCCATGTAACCTACAATGCGAATACGTTTACCAATTAAAGCGATGGTTTTTTTGGTGAGATCAAAACCTTTAGGGCCAACAGGTGTTTTATAAAGCTCGTTGAATTTAATGTCGGTTACACCCGCAGCTGGGCTGGTTAATTGATCGCTAACTTGCATAGATTGAGGAATCAAATATTGCTGACTCGATTCTGCGTATGCCAATGAGCTCAACATAGTTGTTAAATAAACAGCAGTTAAGCAAACTGATTGCAGGATGTGAAATAGTGTGGCTTTTAAATGCATATTAAATCTTTCTTCATTTTAAAAATTTGATGCAGGCTGAAAATAACTTCATCTCGTCACAATTTTTTTTACGTGAGTTATATTAAGTTTTTAAAGTTACATTTGCAGGGTTGGCGCTAGTCATTAGAGACTATGTTTTGAACAAAAAAATGACAATAAAATTACATTTGAAATTTAAATACGAGACAGCCTAAATTATGCTGAGTGACAAACCGATGACAAAGATATTGTTGGTGCTGATTACGAGCGCTAATACCTCAATTTAAACACTTCGACGTTCTAAAAATAAACTATTACCTGCTTCTAATTTAGCTTGTTTTTTAGCCCTTGCAATGGCACCAAAGACTTCGTGATGACTAGAAAAATCTTCTGAATTAACTGCAACTGCACCTATCGACATGCTACCAAGTGGGTAAAATGTTTTGTTGCCTAGCCTATCTATCGCCTCAACACCGCCACGCGTTCTATCATCTGCGTCGTAAAAATCAGGCATAGCGTGTGCAAGTTCAGATAGAATTTTTAAGCAACGTGCCTCCCAATCCTCACTTTGCAGAATCAAAATAAAATCGTCACCACCAACATGGCCAACAAAATCTACGTCTGCCGCAATCATGCTCGTGAGTAATTTACCTGTAAATTTAATTAAGTCATCACCACGTCCAAAACCGTAAGCATCATTAAATGGTTTGAAGTTATCTAAATCACAGTAGCAGGCCAGAAACTTTAATTTTTGGTCTAACAATTTATCGACATGCTCATTGATAGGCACATTGCCTGGCAATAAAGTCAGTGGATTTGCATAGCGCGCCGCCTTAATTTGCATTTGTGTAATTTCACGTAACAAATCATGACCGCTACCTAAACCCAAGTATTTTCCAGCCTCGGTAATAATAAAACCATTCGATAAATGATGTGGCTCCATATTGGTAATTAGGTCACTTAACTCATGCACACCCATATTTTTTTCTACAATTAACGGAGCTGCATCCATAAACACAGCACAGGATTTTTTACCATAAAGCTCACGTTGGTAAGGCCTTGCAAACCTATCTATCATGGCATAACGGCTAATTAAACCCACGGGCTTGGCGTGCTCAACCACAGCAATTGAATATAGGCGTGCATTATTTTCAAACAAGCGATAAACCTCATCATTGGTAGTACTTGCTTGAACTGCAGGTGAATATCTAATTAATTTAGTTAGATTATCTTTATTGCGTAGATTAGAAAGCGCAGGAGGAAATATAGTGACTTTGTTTTTAATGACTTCCAAGCGAACTGATTCATTAATCTCATGAAGAATTTTATCCGCAGGCATACCCAATAAATAACCTTGACCATAAGCAAGACCAAGCTCCTTTACAATATTAAGCTCGGCTTTAGTTTCAATGCCTTCAGCAATAATTTGCGCACCTGAGTTTTCTGCAATTTGCTGAATAGATTTTACAAACTCAAGCTTAATGGCATCTTTATTAATATCTTTAATAAAATGCTTATCAATTTTTACGTAATCAGGCTGTAACTCTGACCACAAACGTAGGCTAGAAAAGCCTTCCCCTAGGTCATCCATCGCAATTTCGAAGCCCATATTGCGATAATAATCAGTCGCTTTCCGTAATAAATCATAATCAAAGGTTGGTGAGCTTTCGGTGAGCTCAATGATAATGTTATGCGGGTCCAAACCTAAATCATAAATATGTAGCGCCGTCAACCCTTCACTACAAGAAGCATTGGTTAAACATTCAGGGCTGATATTCACAAATAGTTTAGTGACCGTTTTTGCCTGTGCAAACTGTTCAAGCACAATTTTCCTACTTAAACACTCAACCTCGTTGATGAGGGAATGCTCACGAGCGGCACTAAATAAATCTAATGGGCGGTGAAGCTTATCTTTAGGACCACGAATAAGACCTTCATGACCAAGAATAGTCGCATCAGTCATATTCACTATGGGTTGAAAAACGGCAGATAACTGCCGATTTTGTAATATAAGATTTAGTTGGTTTGCGCTGTTTGCAGCCTCAACCTGCTGAGGCGGCAATCGATGCAATCCATCTTTAATTATAGATATCGTATTTTTTGACTGCATTTTTTAACGTTGACTAAGTCAAAAAACTAAGCTTAAACCAGCACAATTAAAAATTATATGTAATCTCATGAAATTAGATTAATTACGCAATGTGACATAGGTATTAAATGACTTAACATTTAGTAACGCACATGCTGAAAATCAGCTGGGTAGACGACTTTCTCTCTCGCATCTACCCATATTAAGTCACAAGCTTCATCATCTACATGCATCATTCGACCATTTTTATCTACACAATATTCGCCACACACAATCATCTCGTTAAATGCAGCATCTTGCCCAACGCGTGTGTATTCAAACAATATACTTTTCGCTACCTTACCGCCGCGCTGTACATGGCAGCCATTGCTAATCCAAGTCGGGCCAATAATTTTTGCACCTTTTTCAATGTGCGAACCTGAGCCGATATAAACCGGACCTTCAATATGCGTATTATCCCAATCAATATTTACATTCAAACCAACCCAAACGCCTTCTCTCACTTGCTTGCCAGGCATTTTCATGGCTGGGACTTCACCACGCATTACTTGCTGCATGACTTCCCAGTAATCTGAAACCAAGCCTATATCAATCCAATTAAAGTCTTGTTTAATGGCATAAAAAGGTAAGTTTTTTTCTACTAATAAAGGAAACAAATCAGACCCAATATCAAACTCACTGCCAGATGGAATTAGGTTGAGTGCTTCAGGTTCAAAAATATAAATGCCTGTACTTGCAAGCGTTGAGCGTGCCTCAGCTTGGCTGGGTTTTTCTTGAAAAGAAACAATACGACCATCATCATCAATGAGTACTACACCATAGCCAGAAACTTTTTCTAACGGCACGTCTTTAGCGACTAAACTTACTAATGCGCCTTTTTTACGATGCTCATTTAAAGCCGCTGTAATATCCAGATCAATAATGGCATCACCACATATTACTATGGTCGTTTCATTAAAAAACGCACCAAAATCTTGAATCTTGCGCATGCCCCCAGCTGAGCCTACTGGGCTAGGTACAATTTCGCCATTGCTAATATCACCTTCAAATGAATAACCGATATCTACACCAAATCGATGCCCGTCACCAAAATAATGCTGAATGCGTTCATGCAGGTAACTCACGTTAACCATTACTTCTTTTACATTGTGCTTAGCTAAATGTTCAATTAAATAGGCCATCACCGGTTTGCCTAAAATAGGAATCATCGGCTTAGGTAACTCATAGGTTAAAGGACGCACACGCGAGCCTTTTCCAGCCGCTAAAATCATTGCTTTCATGGGGTATCTTTATGGAAGTTAAAACTAAAAACGCTATGCTAGCGCGCTATTATTAAATAATAATGACGCTTAAGCCTATTTGATGCGTTAATTTGACGAACTAATACTATGAAAATGACCGCTTAATGTAGCCATTTTTATAGGTAAATTGTTCAATCAAATAGTAATCATACAATAGACATTAACTTGCCAATGTCTTGTTAGCTTTACGACGACGATTAGCCAACAATAACGCGCCTAAGCCAGCGATTAGCATCGCAAAGCTTTCTGGCTCTGGCACTGGCGCAACGTTAGTACTTACCGCATTGGTGACTGTAAACATCACGTCATTATAGTCATAATCGCCACCGCCAAACATATCCTCAAAACTAATAGCTACAACGTTATTGCCTAGATTACTGATAGCTGAATGTACAATATTATCTGGATTGGCTGAAGTAAAGCCTGAGTAAAACTGATAACCCGTATTATTCACTAAAAGTGAAAAAGTAATTGCAGTATTAGCTGCAAAATCACCTAAATCAAATGTTTGTCCAAAAAATGTAGATTTATTATTAAAAATTTTATCTGACTTACCTGTAACAAATAAATCACTACTATAGTCGGCGTCTGAAGACAAAAAAGTAACTCTCACGTTACCGCCAGTCGCCAGCAATGTTTTAGGCTCAACTGCGCTGCTATCTAACGCATAAGCTGGTAGAACAGCCGATAAAGACAAAACAGTAAACAAAATCTTATTTAACAATTTCATTTTAATTCCTTAAGTAATATTGATGAATATCAGAATAATGGATGACTGTGACAATTTGAAATGAATATCGCAAACGACATAGTCTTTTAGAACTAGATTAGTCCGAACGGGCTAATAAAATAGTAGCCTTAACAGACTAAGCTAAGCCGTTAAGATTAGAAATTGAAATATTATTGTCTTATTAAAGAACCTTAAAAAATTAATTACTGACTTAATTGTTTGGATAAAAAAAATTGATAAGAATACTGCTTTAATTTCGCATGGGTACAAAGTGAATTTTACAGTCATGAGCTTAGGAATTTATTTCAAAACTATTATTTGAGGCGATATAAAAACTAATTTTTAAACGCCATCATTAAGAAACTTACATCATAGGCATAGGCATAAGCATGTGATGTGGATATTCTAAAGTTTCAGCAAATAGCTTTAATTCATGCTTATATTGTTCTCTGGAGTTAGGACCACCTAAGCAAATTCTAACCGCTTCAGCGGGATTGCTGTCTGTACTGAAAGCCACACTAGAAAATACACCAACTCCTTGGGTGCATATGTTAATTTCAGTACACAAATGCACCAGATCTCTTGGGAATTTGCGTGTAGAACTGTAATGGTCTAGTTTAACGCAACTCTTTCTTAGAGGTTATAATCAACTTTAAGAGGTGTAAAAATGAGTAAAGTTAGAAATCAATTCACAACAGAATTTAAGCAAGAATGTGTCAACTTAGTCGTTAATCAAGGCTATGGTATTGCGCAAGTAGCCAGTGCTATGCAGGTTGGTTTATCCTTCATGCAGCGTTGGGTTGGGCAATATAAACAAGAAATCAAAGGGGTTACGCCACTTGCGCGTGCTTTCACGCCAGAACAGCAACGTATTAAGCCTTAGAAGCTGAGAATCGGCAATTTAAACGAGACAATGATTTACTAAAAAAGGCTTCGGCCTGTCTATCGCCATCGCAATGCAAGCGAGCAACAAGTCATTGCGCTCAAGCTGAAGAAGGCTCATTTTAACGTGAC
>JACMMS010000052.1 GCA_014378915.1 Methylophilaceae bacterium | reverse complement strand
GCTTTTGCTGCTAACCTTTCAACCGGTGTTACAACAGATAACATCATGTACGTCACAGGCGCTACTGCGCAAACAAGAGGTCTTGCCATAGCCCTCGGCAAATTGTGCGGTGCTAACACATTCATCTCTTTAACTGACGGCACTGCATTGCCAGTCGCTAAAGGTTACAAATGCGATGCTCCTGCTACTGCAACATTTACAGCATTGCCAGGCGTGACAGGTCCATGGGTTGTGCTTAAAAATGAAGGCGGTTCTTTAAACGCAATCACACCATTACGTAACGGTTCTAACCAAAATCAATTAGACATCACTAACTGTACAGTAACTGGTGCTACAGGTACATGTACCAACGCTTTAGTTGCTAAACCAGAATACTTTGGCTTTTCTGATGTATCACAAAAAGTTTTTGCTGCTAAAAATCAATTAGTAGCGCAAATCGCTGGAAATACATACACGGCGGATATTTCAGTAGGCGCTGGTCAAGGTTTTGGTATTGTTGTTTCCCCAGCACTTTACACCTTGTTGCAAGCTGATCAAGGCACTTCTGGTATTCCATCAATCAGCAAAGCACAATACGCTTCATTGATGACACAAACAGCTGGTACATGGGGTACTTTATTACCAAACGGTACAGCTCATGCAGCATCAACAACAGTAACTTTAGCTCGTCGTAGCTTGACTTCAGGTACACAAGCAGCATCAGAAGTGTTTTTCTTAAGCAACCCATGTGCTGGTGGATCTGCTCCAATCGGTGGTTCTAGCGCTGCTGTATTAGGTACTTCAGCTGGTCAAAACTTTGGTGAAATCATTGTTAAACAAGAAGGTAGCTCAGACGCTGTATTAGCTGAAATGACAGCAACACCCTATGCAATCGGTGTAGTTTCATTAGAAAACATTCAACCAGCCAGCTCATGGAAATTTGTGGCTATTGATGGCGTGCACCCAGGCGCTGCAAACGCTCCTGATTGGCAGCGTGCAAATGTTGTCAACGGTAAATATGGTTTTGCATTTGAAACATTTTTGCAAAAATCAACAAAACCCACAATTAGCGCTGCAATTTTAAACAACATCAATGATTTTACAAACGCAATTATAGCTGATTTGGGTGTTGGTGCTAACTTAGCTACAAGCAACGGTTTGTTTGGTGACCCATTAGCTACAAATGCTGACTTAGGTGTTGAAACTAACCATTACTCACGTTCTGGTAACGAATGCGGTGTTTTAGCAAATCAGTTCTAGTTAAGTATTAGCTTAATTAACACAGCAATAATGTTGTATGGATAGTGAACCTACTCATTCAATATAGGATGACCATCTCTCTGTAAACAGAGAGATGGTTTTTTTGCTTTATTTTAGAGGCGTTTATCTAAGCGTTTCAAAAATAGCGCAGATTGTATAATTGTAAAATTTGAATCTAATTTTATTTTTATCATTTGTCGTAGCTAAATTGAAATAATCGTCAGTTAAAGTGGGTTAAAGTTTTTTAAGGAAGTCAGCATGAATTTAGGTCGTTTTCGCTTAATCTATAGTCAGTATTTGAACATGTTTGTGCCTGTGTCTGAGGCTGCGAAATCACATGGTCAAAAAATTTCTGGTAAGCGTATGCGGTCTCGTCATGCATTAGCTGCCGCAGTTTTTTCTGTTACTTATAGCTACGCTGCAATTTCTGCTCCACCCGTAGCCACTGCATTACCAACGAACGGTGTGGTTAGTTCTGGTACCGGGGCAATTAATACCAACGCTGCAGCAATGACGGTTAATCAGACCACTAAAAATATGATAGTGAAGTGGAGTACATTCAATATTGGCTCTGGCGCCAGTATTAATTTTGTGCAACCAAGCAATACAAGTGCGGTGCTTAATCGCGTTAATATCTCAGGCGGTCTTAGTCAAATCATGGGTAAGATGACGGCAAATGGTCAAGTGTATTTGATCAACCCTAATGGCGTTCTATTTGGTAATGGCGCTAATGTGAATGTGAATAGTTTAATTGCCTCAACACTCGATATCTCAGATGATTTGTTCAACAATGGTATTTTGTCTAATTCAGCAAGAGCATCTTCTGTATTTTCGCCATTTGTTGGAGTAAATGATAGTTACATACAGGTTGAATTAGGTGCAGTCCTAACTGCTGCCAGCGGCGGCAAAATCATGATGTTTGCCCCAAAAATAAGTAACAGTGGTGTTATTAACACTCCAGATGGGCAAACTTTACTTGCCGCAGGTAAAACTGTTTATCTTGCAGCTAGTGGGGATGCAAACCTGCGCGGCCTGTTAGTGGAAGTTGATAACGGTGGTACAACTACTAATCTAGGGAACATCATCGCAGAACGCGGCAATGTGACCTTAGCTGGTTTATTAGTTAATCAAGATGGTCGAGTAAAATCAACAACATCGGTAACCGCCAATGGTTCTATTCGATTGCAGGCGCAAGATAAAACCATTCAAAATACTGACATTAAAGGTATTGTGTCCCGTAAAGCAACAGAGGGCGGACAAGTTGTATTAGGTGAAAATAGTATCACTGAGGTATTACCTGATAATACGGATAAAGGGATGGTGCTAGACAGTGCCACTGTCATTAAATCAAAAGTAGAAATTAGTAGCCAGAGTATTCACCTCATGAATAATGCCATGATTGTTGCCCCTAGTGGCGATGTCAATTTGATTGCTTTATTAAATCCTAATGAGCCAACTATTTTTGATTCTGGTTCTTCAGCAGTTGCTAACAACAGCCGTATTTACTTTGAAAGTGGCAGTTTAATTGATGTCAGTGGTATTGGTAGTGGGAGTACTGTGGCTGATAGAGCTGGGGAAAAAGCGGCACAAGTGTCAGTCCAAAGTAATATTGTGTTAGCTGAATTGCGCTCATCCCAGTTACGGGATTCGCCATCACAGCGGGCTGGAATTCTCAATAAAGCTAAAGTGTATGTGGATGCTAGAGCAATTGGTTTAGATGGTGATGTTGGTACCTCTGTGGCTGATGTAAGCGGCTACACAGCGCAGATTCAACATGGCTTAGGTGAGCGTTTAGCGACTGGTGGTTCAGTTAAAGTGCAATCTGAAGGCGACATTATTTTAGCGCCAAATGTAACCATTAATGTTTCTGGCGGTAAAGTGGATTACACCGGTGGTACTGTCACCAAAACTAGATTATTAGCATCTAATGGGCAGTCTTATGATGTTGCTAATGCTTCTAAAAATTTAAAATATGTAGATATTCAAAATGTCAGTGTTCGAGAGAAAGGTTTCGTACAAGGTAAAGATGCGGGTGTTGTATCATTTAGCGCTCCAGCAATGGTGCTTGAGGGTAAATTAAAAGGTGACACTACCGCAGGTATTCGTCAGCGTACTAATTTGACGATGCCCAAAGGTGCGACTTTACAGGTTGGGCAAAACAAAGCAAACGCGACAGATACTGAACTATTAAAGCAGACTTACGTTTTACATTCTGATTTAATGCTAGATGCTTCACATACCCCAACTACGTTACCTGCGTTCAATGAAGTCTTAAGTCAGGAACAAAAACAAACTTTATTGTTGGGTTCTAATTTCACATCACCAACTGGCTTTAATAGTCTGTTGTATTATGCTGATGGTCAAATTAATGTAAAGAATGGCACTAATCTTGGCGTAAGCACCGGTGGCAATATCACCTTAAATGGTGGTGGGGTTTATGTGCAAGGCAGTATTGCTGCACATAGTGGCACAATCGATGTGTCTGCTAAAGAAAGGACTAGTTATATTGGTAAACAAGCGACATTTACAAACAAAGCGAATGGCAATGTTGTCGTTGAAAGTCCTAGCACGCTAGATGTCAGTGGCTTGTGGACGAATAACCAATTAAACCTAGCCTCAACATATACCATTTCCGTTGATGGCGGAAAAATTAATCTTTCTGCATCGAGCAGTCAAAATGCCATCGGAGATGTAATTTTAGAGAAAGGGAGTAGCCTGAATGCCTCGGGCAGCGCTGTGTTAAACGCTGGCGGAAAGCTAACAAGTGGCAAGGGGGGTGACATTAGTTTGTTGGCAAGTGATGGCACTCTTGATTCTGATAATATAACTAAACATACTGGTCATTTGAAATTAGATGGTAGTTTCCGCGCAGATTCTTTATCTACGGGTGGCAGCTTAAGCCTTTCTTCTGGAACGGTTACAATCGGTTCCATTGCCCAAGGTAAGATTGGCGAAACGCTAATAGATCCTGCTTTATTCCAAAATGGCGGTTTTACCTCCTACAGTATTAATGGTTTTGATGGCTTAACACTTGCAGACAATAACTCTATTAGCCCAGCAGCACTTACCCGAGTGTTAAATAACGGTTTTATCGTTCAGCAAAGTGGTAATGATATTGCAAATTTTTCACATTTAACCATGTTGCCTGCTTTAAACGCAGTACAAACGCGAAAAGTGACTAATTTAAGTTTATCTGCCAGTAATCAAGATACTGGTAAATTATTATTAGGCTTAGGCTCAATCATTAAAACTGATCCGGGTGCAAGCGTAAGCTTATTGGGTAAACGTCAATTAACAGCACTAGGTAGCATCTTAGCCCCTGCAGGCAATATCATAATGACTTCAGGCTTGGTCACTGGAGAAAAAAGTGCTCTGACTTACAGAAGTGACCAGACTTTATGGCTAGGCTCAAATAGCGTGTTAGATGTAAGCGGCATATCTGATAGCTATATTAATAACAATCGCTTTGATGTTGGTAATGTGAAAGATGGAGGTAATATTACATTAAAGGCAACAAAAGGAGAGGTGGTAGCCGAAGCCGGTAGTCAATTAAAACTTAACGGTACACATGCGGTTCTAGATGTTAAATTTGGCAATAGTTATGTAAGAAAAGATGTGGCCTCTAAAGGCGGTAATTTATCCATTTCAGGCCGTGAAGGTATTTTGTCAGACGCCACAATGAGTGCGCGCGGCGGTAACCCAAGCGTTGCTTCTGGTACCCTTTCTGTTGCATTGCCTTTACTTGATATAGATGCAGTAAACAATACGAATACGGATATTACAAACTATGCAGAGCAATACCCAACTGGCCAACGCGAAATTGTATTGAAGGCGACAGGGTCTGCAGTTCCAGTTGGTTTGAAAGCTGGTGATGCGATAGATTCTTCTAATAACGGACTAGCTTATGTGTTTGCAGATAAATTGCAAAATGCTGGTTTTGATTCCATTCAGCTTGCTAAAAGCGACAATATTCGGATTGCAGATAACCTAGACTTAAACACGCGTGGAGCCATCATCTTGGATACGCCGAATTTGTTGGTGAATGATGGTGTAAATGCGGTCATTAAATCATCTTATGTCGCACTAGGTAATGGACAAGTGCTGACACAGGATGTACTTCATAAACATTTAACTACGCCTGTTGCTGGCACTGGGAGCTTAACAGTCAATGCCGACTATATTGATTTGTTCGGTCAACAAAGTCTATCTGGCATTTCTAGCGCTAATTTTAATAGTGCAGGAGATATCCAATTAAGGGGAGTGCTTAAAGATTTGAGCGACCTTGATGCAAGCATCTCGGTCACGACTCCGCTTGGCAAGTTGCAAACAATTGGAAACTTAACGTTTAATGCTACTCGTATATATCCCTCAACATTGAGTAATTACACATTAAGTAGCACGGGTAATGGTACAACGATTGCGTTTAAATCAAACGGAGCTGATATGGGTGTGCCATATTCAGCATTAGGTACTCTCAATGTAGAAGCTGCAAACATTAGCCAAGATGGTGTACTGCGCGCTCCATTGGGTGTTATTAATCTAAAAGCAAGCGATAAACTAACCCTTGGGGATGGCAGCCTCACTTCCGTTTCTGTTGAAGGTAAAACCTTACCTATTGGATATACTACCAACGGTAAAGATTGGAGTTTTGATGAAGGTCCTGGCCGATTTGCAACAATAAGTACCTTGCCTGATAAAAATGTTAATTTAGAAGGTAATTCAGTTAATGTTGCCTCAGGTTCTAAATTAGACATTTCTGGTGGCGGTGATTTATCGGCGTTAGAATTTACAACAGGTACTGGCGGTAGCGATGATGTTCTAGCTGCTAGTGGTGTATTTGCTATTATGCCCAATCTAAAAGCTGGTTATATGGCGGGTAATAGTGAGTCATATAGCAATAGTACATTTAAGGCAGGTGACTCAATTTATCTTTCTGGCGGAAATGGTTTGTTAGCGGGCAATTACGTTTTATTACCTGCCCATTATGCTTTACTGCCTGGGGCTTATTCTGTTAAAGCGGTTGCCGGCACACAAGATTTCGCTAAAATCCAAAACACGCTCAATAAAGATGGCTCAATGATCATCTCTGGTTATCGCACACAATTTGGTAGCATTACCGCAGACTCTCGTTCATCAGGCTTTTTAGTGGCTTCTGGTGCGATTGCCAGAACTCAATCAGAGTATAGCAGCACCTTAGCAAGTAATTACTTTAACCCTATCCTTACCTCAGGTCAGGCTAGTGGTTTACGGTTACCTGCTGATGCTGGCCGTGTAGCCATAAGCGCGTTAACAAATCTGGTGCTGGATGGTACTGTAATCGGTAAACATTCAAAAAATTCACGCGGCTCTCAGGTGAATATTAGTGCAGATAAAATCGCTATTTCAGGCGACAATAGTCAAGAATTAGCCTACTTGACATTATCAAGCGATAAATTAAATGCTCTGGGCGCAGAAAGCCTTACGATTGGTGCTAAAACTTCTATTACTTCAGCAGGGACGCAGGTAGATGTTGTTTCTAGCAATGTCAAGCTCATTGGTGGTGCAAGCCTGACGGGGCAAGAAATCACACTGGCTGCAAATGATACGGTTTCTTTAGCAAATGGTACCTCAGTTAATGCCACTGGTGCGGCGGTAATAAATAACAGCGCACTAATTATTGGTAGTTCTGCATCTGGCGTGAGTGGTGATGGTGCATTGTTGCACGTAAGCTCGGGTGAGCAACGTGATTTAGTCCGTAATAACGTAAGCCAAGTAGTAGGCACCCTTGATATTAAATTGGGCGCTAAAGTTTCTGCTAAGAAATCTGTAATTGCTGATGCAACAAATGCTAACAGCTTAAATGGTGCAATTATCTTGGCAGATAATGCCGCAATACGTCTAGGTGCGCCAAAAATTAGTTTCGGTACGCCAACTACGGCAGTAAATGGTCTTTTGCTGGATAATAAAAAATTAACGGATTTAGGAAACCCAAGCGATATTCAATTAAAGTCTTATAGCACGATAGATTTTTATGGGAGCACTTCGGTTGGCAGCAATAATTTAAAAAGCTTAACCTTAGAGAGCTCTGGGCTTGCTGGCTTTAATAATGCAGGTCAAACGGTTACATTAAAGGTAGATAGCGTTAAAATTGATAATCCAGATAACACAGCGTTTGCTCCAACCGGTATTTTAGGAAGCGGCACGTTAGTCGTGAATGCAGGTAAAGAAATTGGTTTAGGTAATGGCACTTTCTCTACTGCGGGTTTTAGCCAAGTTAACTTAAAAGCAGATCAGGTGATTGGCGAAGCCAAAGGTATGCTGGATGTAACTGGTGATCTTAATATTAATGCAGGGCGTATCACTGCAGTTGGTTTGTCGGATCAAACAATCAAAGTTACTGGTAATTTAGTGACTGCAAAGCATGATGTGATTACACCGCTTGATAAAACTGCTATTGGAGGCAAGTTAACATTAGTGGCAGATAAGATTACACATGGTAGCACTATTGAAACCCCATCAGGCATCGTCACGTTTAGGGCAAATGGAACAAATGGTGGAGACAGTCTAGTGTTACTTGCTGACTCCCAGATTAATGTACAAGGTACTGCAAAAATGCTTGGTACAGTTGCTGGCTTAGCTGATGGCGGCACAATTAAGCTACAAACATTCAATGGCAATCTTCGTCTGGATAAAGGGGCAATACTAAACGCTTCTGCAACCGGTGGGGCTAACTCTGGCAATATAGCCATTACAACTACTGGCACTGCCACTTTGGCAGGCACCCTTAATGGACTTGCTGCAGTTGGTAATGGTATAGCTTTACCGAAACAAGGTGGTTTTGAATTATCTGCTGGGAAAGTCGCAGATTTTAAAGGATTAAATACAGAGCTTGAGCGCGGCAACTTTAAAGAGAGCCGAAATATTCACGTGGCACAAGGCGATTTAAATGTCGGTGTTACCGAGACCATAACCGCTCATAATGTAACCCTTACGACCGATGATGGTGACTTCAATCTTGCGGGCATGATTAATGCATCAGGTAACAAGGGCGGCGTTGTTAAATTCAATGTGGGTCAATTGGCTGCTGATGGCAAAGGGAATCTAACCCTCGCTTCTACAGCGGTGATTAACGCATCAGCTACGACAGCGGCTACAGAAGTTGCTGGCTCAACGGGTGATGGCGGTAAAGTCACACTGAGTACGTCTACTGATAGTAATACTTCGCCCTCGTTTGGAAGTCGTATTTTTGCAGCAATTGGTAGCGTTATCAATGTCAGTGGTAAAGGATTAGGTAGTGACGGAAATGTAGTATTACGTGCACCGCGATTAGATGTGACAGATGCTGCCCCGGCAGGAAGTGGAATTGCCATTACTCAGTTTGGTTCAACCGTAACTGGCACTAATGCTAGCTTAGTAGCTGAAGGTGTAAAGGTTTATAAAAACACGGGTGACATCACATTGGATAGACCATTTATTTCTTCTATGCTTACTGACAATGCTAACTTCTTAGCCAATACTAATGCAATTAGTCTGGCATTGGATTCCCGATTCAACGTTTCCTCTGGGGATGAAGTACGCAGTTCAGGAAATATTACTGTGGCAACTGATATTGATTTGCATAATGAAGGTCTAGGCACGTTAACGCTGCGAGCTAATGGTGATATTAATGTGAATAACAATGTTAGTGCGGGCTTTACTTCTGCCACTCCAACAGGTGTCATGACCACCGGAGGGGGGTGGAGTTATCGTATTGCATCGGGTGCTGATTTGAATAGCGCAGATGTATTGGCTACTAATAATATGGGAAATGGAAATTTTACTTTGGCTGCGGGCAGCTTGTTGCGAACAGGAGCTGGTGATATTGAAATTGCTTCGGGTGGTGATTTTAATTTAGCTTCTGCCACTTCTGCAATATATACTGCTGGTGAGTTGGATACAAAAGATTATAGTAGTTTAGGTAATTTTACTACCCCAACTGTAAAAGTCGGGACTAGGTTTATTCCTGCAACATATTCTGCGAACGGCGGTGATATTACATTGGTTAGTAAAGGCAATATCAACGGCGCATATACTTCACAATTGCCTTCTGATTGGTTGTTCCGTCAAGGTCGAGTTGATTCAACTACAGGCAAATATACTTCAAATACCAGTTGGTGGACTTATTACAATAACTTTAAAGAAAACATTGGAGCTTTAGGCGGTGGTGATATTAGCATTAATGCCGGAGGTGTAATTACTGACCTTTCAGCAGTGATTGCAACCAATGGCCGTGTTTTTGGTATCGGTCCAGCAGATGGTAAATTGATAGTGAATGGTGGGGGTGACCTGACAATAAAAGCCGGCGGTGATATTACTGGTAGTTTATATATGGTTGATAAAGGGATTGGCAACATTCGCTCCAGCGGCAGTTTAATTGCTGATAGTAACGGTATCAATACTGCCTTTGCACTTGGTGATGCTTCATTAAATGTCGCAAGCCTCGGTCAGTTGAATTTAATGACAATTTTCAATCCGACTTTGACTGGTATGTCAAGAATCAATGTACCAACTATCCAAGCTCAACGTGATAATTCCAGTGTTTTCTCAACATATAGTGAGAACACAGCGGTACAGTTCACATCAGTAGCAAGTGGTGTAGAAATTAATAATCAATTGGCAACCAATGATTTGGTGTTAACAAACTCTAGTGCTAATCCTCTTCACTTGTTGCCAGGTACGCTTAAGGTGGCAGCTTTGGGAGGTGATTTTACAACGAGTAATTCTAGTTTTACTTTAATGCCTACTGCAAAAGGCAATCTTCAATTGGCAGCTAGTGGTTCAGTTAATTTTAATCAAGCAATTAACATGTCAGATAAAGACCCCGCCTCATTTCCATCAGTTTTACAACCGATATCTTCACAAGTATTTGGGGCTTTACTACAAACTTCATTAACGACAGATACAGTAAATGCCAAACTTTTCCATACGCCAACCTCTCTTCATTCCGCTGATAGTGAGCCTGTTGTGGTTTATGCAGGTAAAGATATCATTGGCCAAGGAAGCTATAGTTTATTCTTACCCAAAAAGGCAAACATTTTTGCAGAAAATGATATTACGAATTTTTCTATATTTGGCCAAAATTTGAACGAAACAGATGTTGCATCCATCTCTGCCGGCCACGATTACAATGTCGGTGGGTCAGGTGTGACCTGGGGTGGTCCAGGCTATCTTAATATTTCGGCGGGTAGAAATATTGATTTGGGTACTAGCGACGGTATTATCACGCGCGGTAATTTAGATAATCCATACTTACCTGAGGCTGGTGCTAATTTAAGTATATTGGTAGGCGCCAAATCGGCAGATGATCACGCATTTATTGCCAAGTATTTGGATCCTACTGTAAATGCTACTTATACCAGTAATTTAATTAGCTTTGTTAAACAATCAAATGGGATTAGCAAAGATACAAATCTCAGTGCCTCAGATGCTTGGGCGCAGTTTCAAGCCATGGATGCAAAGTTGCAGCATCAATTTACTCAAAACAGCTTTTTTAATGAGTTGAAACAAGCCGGTATTGATCATAACAATAGCATTAATGCGGGTTCAGATAGATATAAACGTGGCTTTGATGCAATTGCCACTTACTTCCCGAACGAAATATATGATGGCAAATTAAATCTGGCTTTTAGTCAACTTAAAACTGAACGTGGTGGTGATTTAAATGTGATGGCGCCAGGAGGGAGTGTCGTAATTGGCTTGCCTAAAATCCCTGAAATTTTACTTACACAAAAAGCGATTAATGGGCAAAACCCGAATTCAAGATTAGGCGTGTTTACAGTCAAGGGTGGCAATATTAATATCTTTAGCAAAGGCAATATTGATGTTGCTCAATCACGTGAGTTTACCATTGCTGGAGGGGATATCTTGGATTGGTCAAGTCAAGGGGATATTGATGCTGGTAAAGGTTCAAAAACAGCAACATCTGCGCCACCACCTTTAATCAGAACTGATGACAAAGGTAACACTATTGTTGACTTATCTGGTGTTGTTTCAGGAAGTGGTATCGGTACATTGCAGACACTTGCATCTGCACCAGTTGGGAATGTATATTTAATTGCACCAACTGGCGCGGTTAACGCAGGTGATGCTGGTATTCGCTCATCTGGTAACTTGCTGGTTGCTGCTCAGCGCGTTATTGGAGCAGATAATATTTCAGTTGGAGGCGCATCTAGTGGAGTTCCTGCAGTCAGTTCAGCAAGCGTTAGTTTTAATGCGCCTGCTTCCGCTGATTCTTCTAGTACGAATAAACAAGGTGACCAACTCAGTGCGGCTGATAAGCTTGGGCAAAGTACCAAGCTGGCTTCATTGCCCTCTGTTATTAGTGTTGAAGTGATTTCATTGGGGGATGAATCAACACCATCAACTAAAGCAGAAACTTCAAATAAAAAATGTAAGGATGACAAGAATAAAAAAGACTGTGCATCTTGATTTGTAGTCGGCTCGTAACCTTGCTGTAACAAAAAGTTATTAATATAGGACGTTATTCGGAAGGGTAAGTAAACTTTCCACTTCACGTTTTTATAAACAGGACTTTACTTCGTTATGCGCAAGCGGAATAACTATAAAATATGCACAGTTATTTTTACATTTCTGATGCTTGCGCAAGATCCTTCATTGTATGCAGCTGAGAGTGTTAATTCTGTAATAGATGAGGTAGATTCGCCTATTTCGCAGGCAGCGTTAGATAATAATTCTGAGCCAACGAACAAATCAATAGTTGAGGTTAAGTCGACTGAAAATCAAAATACTTCAGCTGAAAAATCCAATGTAAAAGAAGTTAATTATTTTGATATTTTGGAATTTCAGGTAGAAGGAAATACAAAGCTCACCCAAGATAAAATAGAAGCGTCTGTTTATCCCCACATGGGTGAGAAAAAGACCATCGAAGATGTTGAGAAGGCACGAGAAGACTTAGAAAAAGCCTACCATCAAGCAGGCTATTTAACAGTGCTGGTGGATATTCCAGAACAAGAAGTTAACAAGAAAATAGTCAAATTAAACGTCACTGAAGGTAAAGTTTCCAAGTTGCGGATTAAGGATTCTCATTACTACTCATTAGGAAGAATCAAAGAGCTTGCGCAATCGGTTAAAGAAGGTGAAGTTCCTTACTTTCCTGCACTCCAGCATGACATAACAAGATTAAACCGAGCTCCGGATAGACGTATTACCCCGGTTTTAAAAGCGGGCAAAGAATTTGGTACGGTCGAGGTTGAGCTTAAAGTTGAAGATACTTTACCACTTCATGCCAGTTTGGAGCTGAATGATCGCTATAGCCAAGATACCACTAGATTGCGGTTAGCCGGCACCATTCATTATGATAATTTATGGCAACGAGATCACAGCTTATCATTAGGTTTTCAGTTATCCCCACAAAATACTGACGAAGTTCAAGTGATTTCAGCCAATTATTTAATGCGTTTTGATGCCAGCGATATTTTGCTTGCGTTATATGGTGTGCATTCAAAGAGTAACGTTGCAACTGTAGGTGGTATCAATATTCTGGGTAACGGTACTATTTTAGGTGTGCGTTTGATTAAGCCGTTGCCTTCTGTTGATAGCTTTTACCATTCCATTTCATTTGGTCTAGATTATAAAGATTATGGCCAAAATCTGAAAAATTTTGGCTTTAGCACTCCCGTTACTTATATGCCGTTATCCGCTTCCTATTCAAGCGGTTGGCAAGGTGCTGATAGCAGTACACAATTTAGTACTGGAGTAAATTTTGGTCTTCGCGGTTTGGTGTCAGATGAAAAAGAGTTTTTGAATAAAAGACCAGGTGTTGGTAATGGACCAGGTGCTAAACCTAATTTCTTCATCGTAAAAGCAGGGATTGAGCGAACTCAGGCACTACCCCATAGTTTTGAAGCTTATGTCAAATTAGACGGATTTTTATCAGGTTCGCCTTTAATCTCAAATGAACAATATCTCGCGGGTGGCGCTGATACCGTTAGAGGTTATCTAGAGGCTGAGGCTTCTGGAGATCGGGCAGTGCATTCGACCTTGGAGATACGAACCCCACAGTTACTTCAGAATATAGCTTGGGTTCAGGATTTTAAATTAGTCACTTTTTATGATTTTGCAAGCTTAAAAACCATTGAAGGGGGGTCAACCCAACTGTCAGGTACTGGAGTGGGTTTAAGATTGAAAGCATTTAAGGGCGTTAATTTTAATCTCGATTTAGCAGTTGCACTTAAAGATGGTTTAGTAACAAAAAAAGGCGATTTGGCGAGCCATATGCGGCTCTGGTACGAATTTTAAATATTAAAGTAATTTTTAGTTAACTTAGGAATTTGCTGTATGAAAAGACTCTTATTGTCATTGGTTATTGTTGGTGTGTTGTTGCCGTTAACAAGTTTTGCGGAGTGGAACAAAGATTGGACTAAACATGTAATGGTCAGCATAAACCCTCAAGGGATTACTGAGGCTGCAAATCAGGTGCCGGTGGTAGTGCGTTTGCACTCAGGTAATTTTGATTTCGCAAGTGTTAATGTGGATGGTTCCGATTTGCGTTTTGTGGCTGCTGATGACAAAACAGAACTTAAATACTATATCGAAAAATTTGATGCAGTCAATGAGTTGGGAATTGTTTGGGTAATGTTGCCAAGTATTAAGCCAGCCGATAAAGATGCTCACTTTACAGTGTATTACGGCAATGAAAAAGCCAACGCTAGCACAAGTGATGCTAAAGCAATAAACGCTGCAGGTACGGTAGGAAGCTTTCACTTTGCAGAAGGAAGTTTATTGCAAGATAGCTCCGCTACAGGTTTGCAAGCGTCAGGCGTAATCACTGTTCAAAAAGCAGGTTTAATTGGTGAGAGTGCAGTATTCAGTGGTCAGCCACTTGTGATTGCCGCCAATCCTGCAATAAATGCAAGCACTGGTTACACATGGTCAGCTTGGATTAAACCGACGGCTCTTCCGCAAACTGCAAGCCTTTACAATCAAAGTGATGCAATAAGTTTAACCATAGATGCACAAAAGCTCACTTTAAAAATTGGTGGAGCAACATTGACAGGTGGTGAGATTAAACCTGCTGTTTGGCAACATGTCGTTTTTACAATTAATGCTGGAAATGCAAATCTGTATTTAGATGGCGCGCAAGTGGCAACAGGTGCTGCTACTGACCCAGATATGAGCAAAAAAATAAAAATTGGCGAAGCGTTTACTGGTGAAATGGACGAGATGTTAATTGCCAGCAACGCAAAAAGTGCTGCTGCAATCAAGCTAGCCGCGAGTAGTCAAGGGGTTGAAAGCGCATTGTTAAAGGTTTCTGATAGCACGGGCGGCGAGGGTAATGATGAAGGTGATGGAAAACCTAACTATCTGAAAATATTGATTGATAGCTTAACACCAGATGCGAAAATTGTGATTGGTATTTTGGCTGTGATGTTTGTGATTAGTGTTTGGGTAATGTATCAAAAAGCACTGTTAGTATCAAAAACTGATAAAGATAATAAAAAATTCTTGGCGCGCTTTCAAAAATCGGATGCCAATGATTTGTTAAGCTTAGATAAAGGTGCTAACTATCCAAACTCAACACTGTATCGACTTTATTCAGCAGGTTTAAGAGAGATTAAAAAGCGTCAGCATGAAGGTGAGAAGCTCTCACTTAGTGGCGCCGCGATGGATGCCATTAAAGCTGCCATTGATGCAGACTTGGTTCGTGAAACACAAAAACAAAACGCAGGCATGGTGTTGCTCACTATCGCAATTTCTGGCGGGCCTTTCTTAGGTCTGCTAGGAACGGTGGTAGGTGTGATGATTACGTTTGCCGCTATTGCTGCGGCAGGCGACGTGAACGTGAACGCCATTGCACCAGGTATTGCAGCGGCCTTGCTGGCTACCGTTGCTGGATTGGCCGTGGCGATCCCTGCGCTATTTGGCTATAACTACTTAGCCAGTCGCATTAAAAACATCACGATTGCCATGCAGATTTTTGTGGATGAATTTGTGACCCGTTCAGCCGAACTTTACGGTAAAGAGTAAGGCTAAAAATGTCTGAGGGCGTCAAAGAAGAGAACCAGCTATACGACGAGATTAATATCACGCCGATGTTGGATTTAGCTTACGTGCTGTTGGTGATTTTTATCATCATGACAACCGCATCTGTGCAAGGTGTGAAGGTGCAAACGCCGAACACCGTAAATTCTGCGCCGTTGGCAAAGCCTCAAATGCGGGCAATTACCATTACCAGTGATGGTGCTGTGTATTTAGATGCTTACCCTGTCGATATGGCTACTTTAGAGTCACGTTTAGCTGAATATAAAAGTGGCAACCCAGATTTGCCTGTGGTGTTAAAAGGCGATGCGGCTGCGCATTTTGATAAAGTTTCTGAAGTGTTGGGTATTTGTAAAAAGCTGGATATTACTGAAGTTGGTTTAGTCACAAAGCGAGTAGCGGAGTAACAAATTATGCAAGTTCAAAACGACGCACAACCTTACGACACTATCAATATCACACCTATGTTAGATTTGGCTTATGTGCTGTTGGTGATATTTATTTTGATGACAACAGCAGGTGTGCAAGGTTTAAAAATGAATTTACCCAAACCTTCAAATAAGCCCAGCACTGAAAAGCACGATGTAAAAATCATAAAAGTACAGCCTACTGGCACTATTACCATTAATGGGGCTGGTGTGAGTATGGCGCAACTTGAGACTGCATTAAACGCGGCTAAAGCCAAAGACCCAAAGTTTAATGTGATGATTGCTGGTGAGGCTAACGCTCCCTATGGCGGCATAGTAAGCGTCATTGATTTAGTTAATAAACTTGAAATAGAAAACGTTGGTTTAGCCACCGGAAAAATTGGGACTTAAGGGTAATTTGTAAAGGTAACCACAGTGCAACAAACTTATGACCCATTTTTAGATGAAGAACCGCCAAGTCAAGCTAGTTTTTGGCTTAAGCGTATTGCACTTGTTTTATTGGCCTTGGTAATTATTGGCGGTATAGGTTATGGCATTAAAAAGCTCATGTTAGGTGGGGATACTCATCCTAAAAAGAAGATGACGACTATCGCGTTAAAAGATTTACCCCCACCCCCACCTCCTCCACAGCCCAAAGAGCAGCCTAAAGAACAACCAAAGGAACAGCCCAAAGAAGTGAAAGTAGAGCCGCAACCTAAACCAGCAGAAACGCCACCTGCCGAAGTTTTAAAAATGGAAGGTACCGCAGGTGATGGACCTAGCCCATTTGCAGCTGGTGCTGTGAGCGGTGAATACAAAGGTGGCGAGACTGGTACCATAGGCGGAGGCCAGAATAAGCACCAATTTGATTGGTATACAGGGCAACTTAAAGACAAAATTGAAGATGCTATTTCCAAAGATAAAGTGCTTGCAACTGGCTCATATAAAGTGATTGTAAAAGTGTGGATTGCTGCTAATGGACGTATTCAGAAGTATGAGCTGGTAAGTTCTACTGGAGACGCTGATAAGGACGCATTGGTTAGAAAAGCTTTAGATAGTATGCCAGCTTTGCCTGAATCACCACCAAGTGATATGCCGCAGCCAGTGAAGTTAAAGGTTAGCGCGCGTTCCATAGGCTAAGAATTGCAATAGTGTAATGAATTAAAAGAATAGCAAAGCTTTGAATGAATTTTATTGAATATGAAATTGGAGTAGATATGAAAAAACTGCCATCACTTAAAGACCTCTCTCAAGAATACGTTGCTCAAGACTTTCTGAGTATTCATTTGTCTAGGTTAAACGTCAGCTCAGTTCTTGCCGCTATTGCTGTCCTAGTGCTAGGTACGCCAGTTAACCCTGCGCAAGCAGGTGAGCGCGAATCATTGGAACAGCTTCGCTCGACTACAACCAATCTTGTAAATCTGCTGGTACAGGAAGGCGTGCTCAGCAAAGATAAAGCTGGTGCTTTATTAAAACAAGCTGAGCAAGATTCAAAAATTGCTAAAGAGAAAGATGTTGCAGCAACACCAGCAAGCGCGGCTAAGTCTGTAGATGCGGCAATTGATCAAAAAATGGTGCGGGTTCAATATGTGCCTGAAATTGTTAAAAAACAAATGAAACAAGAAATTAAAGATGAGGTAATGACGACACTCAACTATAAGAAGGGGGAGCGATTAGGATTGCCTGATTGGATAGGCCGACTCAATTGGGAAGGATCGCTGCGTTTAAGAGCCGAAGCAGATAAATTTCCTGATGGTAATCCTACCCCGTTTAACTATAACGTTGCTAACGGTACAAAATTAGCCAATACAACCGAAGATAGAAATCGATTGAGGGTTAGGGCACAATTAGGCGTTAAAGCGGAAATTAATGATTGGATAACTAGTGGGATTAGGATGACAACGGGTATTTTGAATGATCCAATCTCTCCTAACCAGACACAAGGTGCAGCAACTGGTAAATACACGATAGGGCTTGATAGAGCCTATGTAAATGCCAAAATTAAACCTTGGCTCAATGTTGTAGGTGGGCGTTTTGCTAATCCTTGGTTTTCGACTGATTTAATGTGGGATCCAGACTTAGCTTTTGATGGGGTTGCTGCAAGCTTTACACCTACTATTATTGAACAATTAGTTGGCTTTGTGACTATTGGTGCGTTCCCGATTGAAGATGTCGAGAAATCCTCTACTAATCAAGCAAAAAGCAAATGGATGTATGGTTCTCAAGCGGGTATTAATTGGAAGTTTAATAGTAAATCACATGCAAAAGTGGCTTTAGCTTTCTATGACTTTCAGGATGTGGAGGGTAGATCGAATGGGGATGCTGTTGATCTAACAACTGGGAATGGTCCTTATAGCTCCACGGTTCCTGCCTTCAGAACCAAGGGGAATTCAACCTTTGATGTTAATGGGGGATTTGCACCAGGTAAAGAACAATATGGCCTGTCTTCAAAGTTCAAAGATTTAAATCTCACAGGCCAAATTGACCTGGGGGAGTTTGATCCTGTGCATATCATTTTAACCGGTGACTATATTAGAAACATTGGTTTTGATAAACAAGAGATTGCTAGAAGGACTGGTCAGGAAGCACCGTCTGCAAATATCAATGCTTATCAGGTTAAAATTTCAGTAGGTATGCCTGAAACCTATCACGCTGGCCAATGGAATGTATTTGCAGCATATAAACGATTAGAAGCAGATTCTGTATTGGATGGTTTTACTGACTCAGATTTTTATCTTGGTGGTACCAATGCTAAAGGTTGGTTGCTAGGAGGTAACTATGGGATTGATAAGAATACTTGGCTAACCGCTAGATGGTTCAGTGCGGATGAAATTTCTCCACGCAGTACAAGTTTAGGCGGAACGCCATTATCTCCGCTTTCTATAGATGTAATAATGTTTGATCTCAATACTAAGTTTTAATTGAGACTTATTATGATCCTAAAACCAACTTATAAAAATTTACATTTAATTATTGCTGCGTTAGCAATAACATTTGTTTTCTCAAACAATAGCTTTGCTGCAGAAAAAGACAAGTCTTCTAGACGAGCAGCATTAATAATCCAAAAAATAAAGCAGGATATGGAAGCCGAAAAAGCGACTATGCAAAAGGAATTTGATGCTCAGAAAAAAGAGCTAGAAGCCAAGCTTACAGAGAGTGATGAGCAAGCAAAAAAATTAAACGCTAGCTTAACTACAGCTAAAAACAAAGTAGCTATATTGCAGAGTGATCTTAAAAAAACAACCGATGAAAAGCTTGCAACAGAAGATAAGCTAGCAAAAACACAAACCATATTGGAATCAACGCAAAAAAACTTGAGTGAGTTAACTCAAAAGTATCAGCAGGCACAGGCCGATTTAAAAGTGAATGATGCCCAGCGTAAAACCTTGGTCGCTAATGTTTCGGATACTTCAAAAGCGCTTGCTATATGTACTACAAAAAACGCAAAGCTTTATGACATAGGTACTGAATTGGTGAAGGTGTACGAAAACCCTAGTACCTATCAAGCCGCTATGCGTAAAGAGTCTTTTTTTCAATTAAAACGTGTAGAACTTGAAAATGCGATGCAAAGCTATCAAGACCAATTAAATGATGAGCGTGTTAGTGTTAAACAAGTTGTAAATTAGCTAACTCTTTACCGAATAAATTTGTTTTCGGACCCATTTAAAGAATTTTTTTAACTGTTTTGTCGTATTAGCGTCATGCTAAATACATATTACTGTCATATTTTATTTGTAATATAAGCTGATTAAAAGTCAGCTTCAAGGTTTGTTTTATGTTGTTTTCTCGCGCAACACTCTCCCGCACGTTGCCTTTCGTTGTCTATATTTTATTTCTTGCTCTTAATGATTCCTTAGCTTCATGGTTACAGCCTTTGGTGCATGAGGTACGCTGGATTTATGGTATTAGAGTTTTAGTTGTCGCGAGCTTGCTGGCTTGGTTTTGGCGTGATTATTCTGAGCTTAGCGCCAACGATCAACCTACTCAATCCCGCCTAAGTTCTAGCGCTTATATTATTAGTATCGCCGTGGGTCTGCTAGTTTTTGTATTGTGGATATCGCCATATCCAACTTGGGCTGTGATGGGCGAATCACAGCATGGGATAGGTTTTAATCCGCTAAAAGCCGATGGCAAAACAATCGATACCTTATTGGCTATTTCACGTATTACGGGAGCAGCTTTAATTGTGCCGGTAATGGAAGAGCTATTTTGGCGTTCGTTTTTTATGCGCTGGTTGCAAGATCAAGATTTTTTAAAAGTGAACCCTGCTTATATTGGCCATTTTGCTTTTTTTGCCAGCGCCGTGCTGTTTGCTGTCGAGCATAGCTTATGGCTTGCAGGCCTTATAGCGGGGTTTGCTTACGGGTGGCTATATAAAAGTCAGCGTAATTTGTGGTCACCTATCATTGCCCATGCTGTCACTAATGGTCTTTTGGGACTTTGGGTGTTGTATACCGCTCACTGGGATTACTGGTAGTGAGTAAATTAGCGTGCAAAAAATCTCAATTGTTTGTCGCCATGATATGGCTTTACAGCGGTGCTGTTTGTGCTGAAGGCGTTATTAATATTACGCCATATGTCAGTGTTAATGCCACACATGACGACAACGTATTTAGATTTAATAACTCTGCACAAGCACTAAATGCGTTTGGCTCAACCGCCACGGGCGATAATATTGTAAGTACTGAACTAGGGGTAGATGCAAACATCAGGCTGAGCCGCCAGCTTATTAAGTTATCTGCCAATATCAATGACAATCAATATAAACGCTTTACTTTGCTTAATAACGTGGGCAATGCTTATAGCGTCGATTGGAATTGGCGCTTGGGTAATGATTTTTTTGGCGAATTAGGTGCTGATCAAAATGTAGGTATTTCTAGCTTCTCCGAAAATCAAAACCCAGTACGTAATATTCGTACCAATAACCGAAAGTTTGCCAGTGCTAATTGGCAGTTTCATCCAGATTGGGTGGCACGAGTGAATGGGCAAACAGGCCAATCAGACAACAGTTTGGTGAGCTTTAGATCAATTAATAACGAAAGTACTTCGCTTGAAAGTGGCCTGCGGTATAGCAATACCTTAGGCACGCAATTGGGCTTGGCTTACCGTAACACCACCACTACCTATGCCAACAGAACAGGCTTTAGTTTAGTTTTATTTGGTAAAGAAAATACTCGAAAAGAATTAATTGCCAATGCCGCATGGGCTCCAACAGCTAAAACTAGAATTAGCGGTAGCGTTTCTCAGGTGAATTTAGATTATAAAAATGTACCAGAACGTGCATTTAGTGGCTTGAGTGAGCGCTTAAATATTGATTATGCATTTAGCACAAAAACTTCATTTAATTTTAGCGTGTATCAGGAGTTGAATGCGGTAGAAGATACTCTTTCTACTTATGTGCAGTCTAAAGGTGTGAGCTTTAACCCTGCGTGGAACCCAACAGAAAAAGTGATGGTTAGGGCAGGGATTAGCTTAGAGCACCGAGATTATTTAGGTAGTTCAGGCCTATTTATAAGTAGCGGTATTAAAAGAGTGGATGAGTTTAAAAGTGCGAATATTTCCTTGCTTTACCTTCCCACACTTAAAAGCCAAGTGCAATTAGTCTATAGAAAAGAGCAACGTACCACTAATTTGCCTAATGCAGATTACCACGATAACACGGTAAGCGCTGCGCTTAGGTATAACTTCTAAGCCACAACTTTTTAAGCTCCTAGTATTTATTTGTTTGATAGTGCTTTTCAATTATCACGCGCTTGAAATATTACTGACATATAAATGTCACATTATTTTCTTAAACTAGTCATATAAATTAATCCATTTTTTACTCAGCCATCTGTTGTTTTGGTTTTGTGACAAACATTTAAGGTCAGAAGTTATTCATGAATATAAACGCCATCAGTATCAATAAAACATCAATTTCCACATTAATTATTTTATCTGCCATGCTAACTTTAGTCGCCTGTGGTAAAAAGGAACCCAATGCAGAAAAAGCCAATGAAACACAAGTGGTTGCAAAAGTGAATGGTGATGAAATATCTATCCATCAGATTAATTTTCAGCTAAGTCGCATGGGACGACTCAATGAGACGCAGAGTAAACAAGCAGAAAAAGAGATATTGGTGCGTTTGGTTGACCAGCAATTGTTAAAACAAAAGGCATTGGAAACCAAATTAGATCGCGATCCTAATGTGTTACAAGCTTTAGAAACTTCAAAAAGCCAAATTTTAGCGCAAGCTTATTTAGAGCAACAAATGGCTAAAGTAACAAAGCCAAGTGCAACAGAAGTGACCGAGTTTTACAGCACACATCCTGAGCTTTTTGAAAATAGACGTATTTTTAAATTACAAGAGCTCGCTGTAGAGGTGAGCAAAGACAAGTACATGGAAGTGGAAGAGGCCGTAAAGTCTAAAAAAACTATTGCTGAAATGGCGGTGTGGTTAAAGTCTAAAGACTACAAATTTGCTGCAAATAGCAATGTACGTAACGCAGAACAGATTCCATTAGAGTTACTAAAAAAATTGCAGCCTTTGAAAGACGGTGATGCCGTTGCTATTACCAATGAAAAATCGATTAACCTGGTGTATATCGCAGCATCACAATCACAACCTATTGCTAAAGATAAAGCAAGGCCTGTGATTGAGCAGTATTTTTTAAATCAGAATAAAAATGCCTTAGCTAAAAAAGAAATGGATGCACTTAAAAAAGATGCAAAAGTTGAATATGTAGGTGCTTTTGCTGATATGAAAGACGCTGTGCCAGCGAGTCCGTTAACAAGTCCACAAGCTGCCGCAACATTGGGCAGCCCCAAAGCTACAGATGCAAAAGCAGAAGAAAAAACACAGTCACATTTAGATAAAGGTTTCGCAGGTTTTTAAATCGAGTTGAATCATTATTTTAAAAAACAGGGTTTCAGCAATGCACATTAATTTTAATCAAGTTTTATCGTATTTAAGCGGCTCTGGGAATAAAAAAAGCGCTTTTGTTAAGTCAGTGTTTTTTTTAATCATGATCTGGATGCTCAGTTTTTTTCAAGGTTTTAGTTCAGCATATGCTGCTGATGTTGCACGTTCAGACTACATGATAGGCGCAGGCGACTTGGTCCGTATTACGGTATATAGCAGCCCAGATTTAACAACCGAAGCCAGAGTTACTGCAGCAGGTACTATTACTTTTCCACTACTTGGGGAAATTAAAATAGGGGACTTAAGCCCAGCGATGGCGGAAAAAAAATTAGTAGAAGGATTGGAGCAAGGTGGTTTTATAAAGCAAGCACAAGTGAATTTGGTTGTGTTGCAGTTTCAAAGTCAGTTTATATCGGTGCTAGGTGATGTCTATAAGCCGGGCCGTTTCCCTTTAGATCGCCCTAGTAATTTATCTGATGTGCTGGCTTTGGCTGGCGGTCCAACACCAAACGGTTCGGATATCGTGACAATTGTCCGTACTAAAGAGGGCAAAACGACTAAGCAAGATTACGACTTACGTGAGTTGCTCACCAAAGGTAATGCTGACAATAACCCCAAAGTGATTGGTGATGACATTGTGTATGTTAATGCGCGTGAGGTGTCAGTGTTGGGTCAGGTCAATCGGCCAGGTAAGTATTCAGTAGTGGGCGGTGTACGTAGTGTGTTGGATTTTTTGTCGCAAGCAGGTGGCATTTCGTCTGGAGGTGCTGACAAGATTATTGTCATTACTAATCGGAATGGAAAAACTGTTAAGCATGAAATTGATGTTGACCAGCTATATCGTTCAGCTGATACCAAATCCAACTTTGAGTTAGCCAGCGGTGATTCTATCTATGTGCCACGCACCCCCGTATTTTACATTTACGGAGAAGTACAGCGGCCTGGTGCATTTAGGTTAGAGCGCAATATGACATTAGCACAAGCGCTATCTACAGGCGGCGGTTTAACAGGGCGCGGTACTGAGCGTGGCGTTAAAATCAAGCGTATGGATGTTTCGGGCAAGCTCACAACTATTAGCGCCAATCCCAGTGATTTCTTACAAGTGGACGATGTAGTGTATATCGGTGAAAGTTTGTTTTAAGTCAGCCATTTTTAAGCAAGTTACAAGCTAACTCAAGTTGAACGTTTAAGGGTTTTTAATGAATTTTTCGCAATTTTTATCCATTATATTGGCGCGCAAGTTAATCGTTATTTGGGTGTTTTTTGTCACCGTGTTGGTGACAACGGTGATAAGTTTTTTGCTACCAAAAACCTACACAGCCAGCACTTCATTAGTGGTTAATACTAAAGGTGCTGATCCAGTAACAGGCTTTGTTTTGCCTGCTACTTTAATGCCAGGATACATGGCGACACAAGTGGACATTATTGCTAGTCGTAATGTAGCGCTCAAAGTGGTAGATAAGTTAGGTGTGGGGAATAGTCCGCTAGCAAAAGCACAGTTTGATAAAGCAACTAAGGGCGAAGGCGATATTCGAGATTGGTATGCTGATCAGTTTTTAACCAACTTGGATGTTGAGCCATCACGTGAAAGTAGCGTGATTAAAATTAGCTATCAAGGTGCAGATCCTAAGTTTGCAGCGGTATTAGCCAACACCTTTGCTGAAGCTTATATTTACACTAACCTACAACTGAAAGTTGAGCCTGCAAAACAAGCTGCAGCTTGGTTTGATAGTCAAATTAAAGGCTTGAGGCTAGGGGTTGAAGTTGCGCAAGATAAGCTTTCTACTTATCAAAAACAACATGGCATTGTATCAACGGATGAGCGGTTAGATATGGAAACTGCTCGCTTAGCCGAGCTATCTAGCCAATTAGTAGCAGCGCAGGGGCAAACTTACGATACCACATCGCGCCAAAGTCAGTTAAATCGTAGTAAAGCTTCAGAATCCCCTGAAATACTGGCTAACGGCTTAATACAGAATTTAAAAGCGCAGCTAGTGCAAGCAGAAGCAAAGTTTGCTGATGTAGCTAAGCGTTTAGATAAAAATCATCCGCAATACCAAATCGCACAAGGTGACGTCACTAATTTAACTGTGCGGATTAATGAGGAAATTGCTAAAACCAGTAGCAGCATAGGCCAAACCGCTCGTGTGTCCCAGCAGCGTGAAGGTGAAATACGCGCGGCTTTAGCTGCGCAAAAAGACCATGTATTAAAGCTTAGAAATCAGCATGATGATATGGCGGTATTGGTGCGTGAGGTAGAAAATGCGCAACGTATTTATGATACGGCGATGCAGCGCTATGGCCAAACGAGTATGGAAGGGCAATCGGTACAAACAGATGTATCGGTGTTAAACCCAGCAATTCCACCACTTAAACATTCTAGCCCTAAAATTATGCTGAATATTTTAGTCAGTATTTTCCTTGGCTTAATGTTGGGTGTTGGCTTTGCCATAATGGCTGAAATGTTGGATAGGCGCGTACGTACTGCCGATGATTTGTTGCAACAATTTAACTTGCCTGTGCTTGGTGCGTTTGTTGAGAACAAAAAAGTAGCGAGTGGACTTTTTAAAAAATTCAAACAATTTTTTCAATCAGACATCATGAAAAAAAAGCCATTGCCTTTCAATGCCTTGGTGCGGAGTAAGTAAGTATGGATTCTGTAAAACCTTATGATGAAATGATGGCACAAAATGATGCGTTCATTCAACCTTTGCAAAAAAAGCTCGCTCAAAATTTACCAAAAGATGAGCAACTATTTGGCGATTTATTAGTACAACTCGGCAAGCTTAAACCACAAGACGTAGAGCGCATTTTAACTACTCAGCATGATAAAAAGCTTGCTTTCGGAGAAGCTGCTAAGCGTTTAGGGCTAGTTTCAGAGCAGGATATCCAGCAGGCATTGGCGCACCAGTTTGATTACCCATATTTGCATAAAAGCAATGAGCTAGCATCGGTCAAAAAATTCAGTCAAGCCTTGTTTGCAGCTTATGCACCTTTTAGCGAAAAAGGTGAAATTTTACGTGATTTGCGCAGTCAACTTTTAATGCGCTGGTTTGATAAAGGAAATAAAACGCTGGCAATCACCAGTGTGGATACATCTGACAAAAGCTATGAGCTAGCCGCAAACTTAGCCATTATTTTTTCACAGTTAGGCAAAAAAACACTGTTAGTCGATGCCAATTTGCGTCAGCCAAAACAGCACCAGCTGTTTAACTTGGACAATAAATTGGGTTTATCTAATAAGCTAATTAATAGAGCTACCACAGATAACATTGTTCAAATTGCTGAGCTTTCAAACTTATCTGTGCTCACAGCAGGCTCATTAGCACCTAACCCTACAGAGTTATTAGAGCGCGCTAATTTTGCTGCATTACTTGAAGAGTTATCCGAAATGTATGAAGTAGTTATTGTAGATACTGCGCCGTTTTCAGTTGGTTCTGATGCCATTACGGTGGCAATGCGAGCGAAAGGTATGCTGCCCACTGTGACTAAAGACGCTTCAAGGTTAGAAGATCTTCACTTGTTTATCCGACAATCAAAAATTGCGGGTATTGAAACTGTAGGCTTTGTTTTACAGGATAAATAGCATGATTGCCCAAGTGACTTCAGCACAAAATTCAAAGTTTAATCTAGCCACAATATTTACTTGGCTCCCTGTTTTCATTGGCTTGCTGGCCTTGTATGTGCCCACAATCAATGCCATGGCAAAAGAGTTATGGGTGTTTGATGACCAAGCGCATGGCCCTATTATTTTATTGGTGGTGCTGTATTTGATTTGGCAGCTAAGGGCGGTTTTTAGCGAAACATCAGCCAAAACGCAGCCCATAATAGGTGGTTTAAGTTTTGTATTCGGCTTATTAATTTATGCGGTTGGTCGATCACAGCAGATATTTATAATGGAAATTGGTTCTATGGTGCCTGTGTTAGGTGGCATTGTGCTGATTACACTAGGCTTTAAAGGTCTGCGCCAGCTGTGGTTTCCTATATTTTTTACAATATTCATGATTCCGCTGCCAGGATTTATTATTGATACTGTGACTGGCCCACTTAAACATAGCATTTCAATGTTAGCTGAAAGCTTTCTTTATCACTTGGGTTATCCAATCGCGCGAAGTGGCGTCACTATTTCAATTGGTATGTACCAACTACTGGTTGCAGATGCGTGTTCTGGCTTGCACTCTATGTTTTCACTATCCGCATTAGGTTTTTTATATCTATATATGATGCGATATCGAAATTTACCAAGAAACATCGTGCTAATAAGCAGTATTTTACCAATAGCCTTCATTGCTAATTTGTTTAGGGTAATTGCACTTATTTTAATTACTTATTACTTTGGTGATGAGGTTGGGCAAGGCTTTGTGCATAAATTTGCAGGCTTATTTTTGTTTGTTATTTCATTGCTTAGTCTGTTTATATTTGATGCTGCTTTAGGAAAATTTACTTATTTTCAAGATAAGCCAAATTTAAATGCCAATCCAAAATTACCTGATGGGGTTGCACCATGAAAAAGTCAAGCTTAAATATTAGCCATTTAATTATAGGCGTTGCTATGTTAGGCGCTGCTGGTATGGCCATGGCGATTAAACCTAATGAAAAATTGGCTGATCGCTATGAAAAAATAACTCTAGAAACCGTTATTCCTGCAACATTTGGTGATTGGAAAATTGAAGAAGTTGCCGCACCGCTAATTAGCCCAGATCTACAAGCCTCTTTGAATAAAATTTATGCGCAAACGCTCACTCGCACTTATGTCAATGCTAAGGGTGAACGCATCATGTTATCCATTGCATATGGTAAAGACCAAAGTGATAGTCTATCTGTGCATTTGCCAGAAGGTTGCTATGGCGGACAAGGCTTTGCTATTCAAGATAAAGTGCGTGGCATTTTAAAAACAGCTTATGGACAAATTCCTGTAGTGCGCTTATTAGCCACTAAAGAGGCTCGTTCCGAGCCTATTACCTATTGGGTTACCGTTGGTGAACATGCGGTCACCGATGGCTGGAATATGAAAAAGACCAAACTAGATTACGCCCTGCACGGCTTGATTCCAGACGGTTTATTAATTCGTGTTTCTAATATTACTAATCAGCCCCAAGAAGGTTACAGCTTACAAGCGCAATTTACGCAAACTATGTTAGCTGAGGTAGCTGCAAATCAGCGGTTAAGATTAATGGGGCTTGCTAAATCATAAGTGCTTGATTAAGCACGATTCAAGATTGATGATTAAGCACAACCGCAGATGACCACTTCGCCCTATTCAAAAGAAAACCTAAGCGTTGGTATTAAACACTTTTTATTAGGCCGTGGGTTGGCTGGTTTAGCTGGTTTCGCCACTGTGGTGTTGCTTGTCAGATTCATGAGTGTGGAACATTACGCAGGTTACACAGCACTTACGGGTGTTATTGTGTTGGCTGGCATTATTGCAGGCTTAGGATTTGAGCGTGCTATTTCACGTTATGTGCCAGAGGGAAGACTAGAACGCGGGGCTTCTGAGTTAGGCAGGTTTATTTGGACAATGGCATTCATGCGCCTTGCTGCTTCAATATTGATGTGTTTAGTTTTGTATGTTAGCTGGGATTGGGTGCTGGCTATTTTTCAAGATGTTACCATCAAGAAATTCCCATTAGCGCTTGCTTGCTTTGTATTGGCAGAAACGTTATTTCAATATTTTTCTAGCGTTTTACAAGCACTTGTTTTACAAAAAACACTCACGCAGCTAATGATTATTCAATGGGCGGGACGCTTATTGCTTATTTTATTATTTGTTTGGCAACAGACCGAAATTAATCTAGAAGACTCCTTATGGATTATGGCGATTCCTGAAATGCTAGGTGTGATCGGGTTTGTAGTGGTTTTATTGCATTACATTAACAAACTATCGCACGCCCAATCAAAAAAAATATTTAATCAACACGAAGCAACTTGGCCTGATTGGCAAGGCGTTACACAGTTGTCATTACACAACTACGGCTTTACTTTGCTCGCTGCACCCCCTCAAGGTTACTTTATGAAAATGTTAGCAGCTGCACTTTTACCTACACAAATGGTCGCAGCGTATGGCTTTTTTTTGAGCGTGGCCGAGCGATTAAGGCAATATATTCCACTACATTTGCTTTATAACTTAATAGAACCCGTGATGATTGCAAGCTACTTGCAAGACAAAAACTTTAAAACATTGAGCTATCGCAGCCAATTGCTATATAAATCTAACTTGCTGTTAATGGTACCTGTCATTGCATGGATAGTGGTTGCAGGTCCACAAATCATCGGCTTGCTCACGGGTGGGAAGTTTCAAGAGTTCACCTGGATATTGTTAGTAGTATTTGTACAGCTCACAGTAGGAAGTCATGTTGTGCTGCTGCAACTGATTTTAAACTCAGTTAATGCCAGTGTGGTATTGGTGCGCGCAGGTTTCTGGGCGTTGATTGTGATGGCAATTTCTACTGTGCTAGCCTGCTTAGTGGATATGCGCGCTTTAATATTAGGCCCTACGGCATTTTCACTGGCTTGTAATTTGTATGTACTCCATCAGTTTAAAAAAATGCGGTTGGACTATGCGTTTTCTTGGCATATGCTACTGGGTGTTGCTGGTGCTGGTGCGATTGCTGCAATACTTAGCTATTGGAGCTTAAATTTTGCTCATATCGACACACTGCAACCAATCTGGCTAGCTTTAGTAACCGGGCTTATTGTGGTGATTGCCTATGCGTTAAGTCTGCCAATTTTAAAAGCCATTAATATGAGTGAGCTACACTTACTTAAATCATTTTTTATACGAAAACCAGCCATGCTTAACCCGGTACTTGGTCATGAATAACCCTCTATTAAATGGCGAGTTGAATATAGACGTAGACGTTGTTTCCAGCAAACTAGGTTTACCTAAGCAATTAAATCCACATGTTCAACACTGTGTAGTTGTGACAAGTTTTGATGAAAATCAACCTGGATATCTGGATTTTTCATATCGCATTCAAGCCTTGAATGACTATTACCATTTAACCATTATCAGTCATCAGCCACTTAAGCAGGCTGAGTTGCAATTCATTAATGCAAAATATATTGTTTTAAATCAATCTCATGGCAAGCTTGGTTTGTTAAGTTACTGTTGGCAAGCTGCTAGCTACATTAGAAAACACCAACCTTCAATCACGGTGCTTATGCATTCTAGCTTGGCATTTATTCCACTGATGCTAAATAAGCAAATATGCGCACTTTATTGGAATGAGCACCCAACCAATCTAATGCATTTACCAGAACATTTCTCGCCTATTAAATACACGGTGACCCGAGTATTGCAAAAGCTATTGTTTTTAGGCGCAAAAAAAGCACAACTCGTCATGCCAATTGGCGAAGAACATCATCATGATTTACTAGAAAAAGGTTGCAACCCCCAACGTGTTGAGATGATTTATATGGGAGTAGCCGATGCCTTCGAACAGAATGAGGCGCCTAAGGCACATCATCAAGATTGGCTGAAAATTGTTTATGTTGGCACTGTAAGCCTTCAGCGCGGACGCGACGTGATGTTGGATGCCATAGCTAATATTGCACAAGATAATATCCCGGTACATTTAACTATTGTTGGCGCAAGCGAGGCTGAATTAAACTATTGCAATAGTCGAATTAAACATTTAGGTATTCAGTCACATGTCGTTGTCAGGGGCCGAGTCACTGGGGATCAAATACCTGAATTATTAGCGCAAGCAGATGTTGGTATTTGCCTTTGGGAAGATAAACCATGGTGGCGTTTTAACCCGCCAACCAAGTTATTTGAATACTTAGCCGCTGGTTTGCCCGTGTTAGCGAGCGATATTTGTACCCATACACGTTATGTTCAGCATTGGCGTAATGGACTAATTTTTGATTACAGCGTAGAAGGTTTAACTACCGCATTAGCTGATTTAGCCTTAAACGAAAATAGAATACTGCCGCTTAAGCAACAAGCGGCCATTGATGGTCAAGAATATTTATGGCGCCATATTGAACCGCGTTTTTTAGTTAAAATAGCGGGCTTGGTACAACCATGAGTTTGCCAAAATGAGTTTAACTGTTCAAAATAATAGTACTTGGACTAAAGTACTTTTTGTATTAATCGCGACCTTTTTAGCGTTTGTATTCGGCATGATTTCAGTGACGGCAAATCCGATATTTATTGGTTTGGCAGTCGGTTTGGTGGGTGGAATTATATTGCTCACATCACCTAAAAAAACTATCTGGTTAGTGATTGCTTTAGGCTTAGCAACGCCAGCTTTGCTAGATATGGGTGGGCATGGTTTAAGTAAAATTTTATGGGCAGTTTCAATAATGTCACTATTATTGTGGCTGCCAGGCTTAATGAACCTGTTTGATTTAAATAAAAATCAGCACAATAAGTATATTCCTACTTTTATCTGGTTAGCCATTTCGTTTGTTCTATTTTCAATGTTGTCAGCGTTGTTAGAACATTATTCGCTAAGTGAATTTTTAACAGGTTTTAAGCGTTACTTTCAATCATTTGGGCTGCTGTTAGTTTTGGTGACGCTCAATATTTCTAAACAAGATGTGGATAAATGGCTCAGATTATTATTGGCTATCGCTTTATTACAGCTGCCATTTTCATTATTTGAGCTTTTTATATTAGTGCCATTGCGCGGCGGCATTTCAGCGGCAGGAGCTGAAGCAACTGATATTGTAGCTGGGACAATGGGTGCAAACTTGAATGGCGGTAGCCCTAATGCATTGATGGTGACCTTTGTATTGATTGTATTCGTATTCATTTTTTCACGTTGGCGCGTAGGTTTAGTCACCACATCCAAGCTATGGCTTTATGGCCTTATTTTATTACTGCCGCTAGGGTTAGGTGAAACTAAAGTAGTGGTATTTATGCTACCTATTATAGGTTTGGTACTGCTGCGTAAAGACATGGTAAAGCATCCTGTTCGTTATATTCCAGTGATTGTTGCGCTTGCCGGCCTTACTATCGCTTTTGCCTATCTCTATGTTTATGTAATGTTAGACACCACATTTGCTGATGCTTATAAAATTTCCGTGCAGTACAACCTTAAGGATGTCGGTTACGGCACATCACTGCTTAATCGTACAACCGTCATGAGTTTTTGGTGGAAATTACAAAGTGCGCAAGACCCAATAGGTTTCTTATTTGGTAATGGCTTAGGCAGCTCATATGGATCTGGTTTGCAAGCAGGACATATCGCTGCTAAATACCCTGGTTACGGCATTAGCCTCACAACAGTTTCTACTCTGCTGTGGGATGTTGGCGTGTTCGGGCTAACTTTATATCTAACGGTATATGTTGCCGCATGGCGTGCGGCAAGTAAGTTATGGCGCCAAACAGCCAGTAACTTGGTCAAAGCTGATGCCTTAGCCATTCAAGTAGCAATCGCTTTAACATTGATGTTTACTATTTATTCAGATAGCCAAATTAACTTAATTATGCACGAAATTATTTTATCGATGGTTTTTGGGTACCTGGCATTTTTGGTTAAGCAGCAACACAAGCTTGAACAAACAGCGCTCGCCTCAACTTAAATCATGCACATCCTTTTTTTTACAGCCGAGCAATGGCCCACTTTTCGCGCTGATATCACCGCTTTATTTGGACGTTATCTACCGCGTTTGAATATCACTTGCGATTTAGTCACTGAGCGTGACTCAATTAACACTTCCAACTTAGATGACACATGGCCACCAGGTAAAGCCCTGGTTTTTAATATACCCAAAAATCGCGCTGCACAGTATTTTGCTAAATTTTGGCATCAATGCCGTGTGTTGTTCACAATTGATTACTCTCAATACCAAGCCATACAAGTACGGGATATGACCGCAATTGCACTAGTTGCTTTAATAGTTGCCAAAATTAAAGGCCTGCCTTTTTTGTATTGGTTATCGTATCCACAATCGGAAGGGCAGGTACATCGAGCCAAAGCGCGTGGACCAACTGCTGGTATGCGTTACTGGTTTCCTTTGCTACAAGGTTCTATAGGCCAATGGCTGTTATATAAAGTTATTTTGCCAAATAGTCAGCATGTGTTTGTGCAGAGTGAGCAAATGAGAATAGCGCTTGCTGCACACGGCATACCGCTCAATAAAATGACGCCTGTGCCTATGGGGGTAGATTTAGAATTTGCCCAGCTAGAGAAGGTTTTACCGACTGAGGATGCAAGATTGTTAGGTAAGCGCGTACTCATTTACTTGGGCACACAAGACCGTGTTAGAAAAATTGAAGTGCTATTTGAAATGCTAGCCCTTATTAAGCACGAAATCCCCAATATTTTATTGGTGTTGGTGGGTGACACAGAAGATGCACAACATCGTCATTGGTTAAAAGAAGAAGCACTACGGTTACAAGTGAATACCCATATTTTATGGTTAGGTTGGGTGCCTATGCTAGAAGGTTGGCGCTATGTAAGAGCTGCCGAAATAGGGCTTTCGCCTTTTCCTAGAAGTTATTTATTAGACATGGCATCACCCACTAAAGCCGCTGAATATATGGCACTGGGCTTACCAGTCATCGCGAATGATAATCCTGACCAAATGGATGTTATTAATAACAGTGATGCAGGTTTATGCATACAACTCTGCGCTAATGGTTTTGCACGTGCGGTAATCGACTTACTAAATAATCGTGATTTACAACAAAAAATGAGTGAAAAAGGGCAGGCTTATGTAACTAACTTTAGGTCCTATTCAGTGATATCGAAAGCATTAGCAATAGCCTACTACAGTATTACATTAACTGAACATAATTGATTTTTATATACGCTGCGCTCAAATCTTAGATGTGCCACGTAATTAAATATTGAATAACATTATAAATGAGTAGGTTAGGCGCTAAACCATTAAGTAAATGAAAGTATATGAGATATTAAGACATGATAAACACAGATAAAAACCGATACGAGTATCTCGATGTATTAAGAGGAGTGGCAGTTTTAGCGGTGTTGCTACATCATATAGTTGGATATACATACAATGATTTCGGTGCGAGTAATCCAATATACCCATACTTAAAAATATTTATTGAGCAATCTGTTGATTGGGGTAGATTTGGCGTAGTTTTATTTTTTTTAATTAGTGGATTTATTATTCCTAATAGTTTGAAGCAGGGTAGTTTACTAAAAACATTTTTAATTAGTCGTTTTTTTAGACTATATCCAGCTTACTGGATTGCGATGGCTTTGATACTAATATCAGAACTTATATTTAGGAAAGCTGATACTCAATTTTCAGTCGGTCAAATTACTGCTAATTTAACTATGATTCCTAAAGCATTTGGCTACGAAGAACTAAGTCGTGTCTTTTGGACGTTATTTATAGAAATAATTTTTTATATATGTTGTGTTTTCTTATTCAAATTTAACTCGCTTAACAAACCTAATGTGATTGGTGTCATTGCTGTTGTCTTAGGCTTAATTACACCATTAACCATATTGGTAAATCATATTTATGGCGCTCATCTGGGGTTAAAATTTATTTTATTTTATTTATCATTTCTGTTTGCTGGTAATTTGGTACGCATGTCTTTTGTAGACAAAAATAAAATAGGTAACAACTGGCTTATCATTTTTAGTGTTTTGGCATTTTTTGAATTACTTGTATTGACTGGGGTTTATTTCCCAGTAGCTGAAGTTATAAATAAAGAATTTTGTAAATTTAGCCCTTATTCAATTATTGGTGCTTTTGTATTGGCTTTTGGTTTTTTTATCGCAATTACAAAAGCTCAAACTTTAAAAAGTACATTGATGGCTAAGTTAGGTCAAATTAGCTATTCACTTTATTTAATGCACATGATTTTTTTGGTGGCATTGACACATGTCATCAAACCAAATAATACAATTAATTTTATGATTTATTTATTCTTTGGCGCTTTAATTTGCTATTTTGCGGCCAAACTTTCTTATCGATTTATAGAGCAGCCAGCCGTTAATTTTGGTAAGAAATTAATACAGCAACAAATTTATACTTTAAAAAAAGTATGATGCTAATAAGTGTATCTGAGAGTTTATTTATGAATAAAGCATTAAGAATCTCATCATTAAAACTTGGTGGTTACTGGATAGTTTTTTTACTTTTTGCGGCATTTATTCCTACTACTTATGCCGAAAATTGGTTACCTGTAAAAGACACTTCTTTGATGATTGAGCCTGGCAGCATACTCGATTTTTCTAGTATTTTGCTGCCATTAAAACCCATTAAAACGCGAATTATCATCAACCCAGCAGGGCAGCTTGCATTTGAAAATGAGCCAAAAATACCACAACGTTTTTTAATTGCATCATTGCCCGTAGGCCTTAATAGTGGTGGTTTCCCTAGTCATGACGTTGCTGATTTGTATGTGCAACAACTTCGGTTACATGGCTATAACATGG
>JACMMS010000051.1 GCA_014378915.1 Methylophilaceae bacterium | reverse complement strand
ACTTGCTGAATATTCTCAATTAAAAACTTTGCTGGACTTGATAGTGTCGGCACTGCTAAACGCTGAAAAGCTTCAGTCATTGTAGTCACTGCTAACTGTGCAGCAATTTCACCATTTTTGTGCCCACCCATGCCATCAGCCACCACTAGCAAAAGTGCGTCTTTACTGTATGAGTAGGCTAATCTATCTTGGTTGTAAGGGCGAGGGCCCTGGCGACTGTTTTGAAATATAGTAAATTTCATGATGAGGTATTCATAAAAATAGAATCAGAGCGTTTTATTTAAAATACCAACGATTTTATTCACAAAGCTGACTTTTTTCTTAGTATGGGGTTGTGACTCCAGCAATGCTTTTTGTAATGAAAATACGCTTTGTGGCCTTGCCAAGTAATCTAAACTCAAGCACTTATCAATAATTGCTAGCAAGTTTTGTGAGTAGATGCCTTTGCCTAATTTGACAGCAGGCACTAATAAATCATTTTTGATGCGTTGATTCGCTGCGAGTGGTGAGGTGCGTGTCAGGCATGAGTACATGGTCGCACCTATGCTGTAAATATCGCTCCATGGACCCAATAACTTTCTATCATAATACTGCTCTGGCGATGCAAACCCTGGTGTATAGCTTGGCGCTATTTTAGCTTGGTTTTCGCTCAAGGCTTGACGCGCAGAACCAAAATCTAACAAAACAGGTGATCCATCAAGACGAATGTAAATATTCGCAGGCTTTATGTCTAAATGTAATAGTTTTTGTGTATGTACTTCACGCAGGCCATTGGATAACTCACCAAATACACGGCGAATAAACTGTTCTGACACTAATTCATTTTGTCCTAAAATATAATCTTGTAATGACTTTCCACGCTCATATTGCATCACCATATACACGGTTTCATTCTCGCGGAAGAAGTTAATCACGCGTACGATATTTTTATGGTCGATTTTGGCGAGCGATAAACCTTCATCAAAGAAGCATTTTAGGCCGTGCCTAAAGAGGGCCACATCATCAGCGTTTGGTAGAACGGTCGCGCCATCAGCACGTACGGCAATAGAAGTAGGTAAGTATTCTTTAATTGCGACGGTTTTTTTATCTTTATCACGCGCCAAATAGACGAAACTAAACCCACCAGAGCTCAAGACTTTTCTAATTTCATAGTCTTGTAACTGATAGCCAGCGGGCAGTGCTAAATTTTTAGTTGAAGGCAATTTTAAAAATATTCTATATTGATACTTTGTAGTATTAAGCTATCTGACAGACTAGATGCACTTTGAGCAATATAACGCGTAATTGTTTGTACTTAAAGTTATTTTTTGAAGTTAATGTTAAAGATATTTAAGCATAAAACAGCAGGTATTTGATAACATGGCATCAATTTAAATACCTTATGTCAGGAAATAAGTACCATGACCTTCAGCATGACTGGCTTTGCCGCTCTAGAACAGCCTATAGACAACGCCACTTTGATACTAGAACTTCGTGCGGTTAATAGTCGTTATTTAGATTTACATTTTAAATTAGATGAAAATTTAAGAAGCTTAGAGCCGATGATTCGTGAACTGATTAGTGCGCATTTAAGTCGCGGTAAAATTGAATGTAAGGTTAATTTGATTCAGCGTGCGCAGGCTAATCAGGCTACGCAGCTTAATGAAACTTTAATGCAGCAATTAGCCGCGATGCAAACAAAAGCTCAAGCGCATTTTCCGCAAAGCCGTGAATTAAGTATTGCTGATATTTTACGCTGGCCAGGGGTGGTTTTAAATGACACCTCAGCTAATGAAAACCTTGCAGATGATGTGAAAAAATTGGTCAGTCAATGTTTGCAAGAGCTGAACGCCTCGCGCGTGCGAGAAGGTGAAAAACTGAAAGCTTTGGTGCTAGATAGACTAGCGCAAATTGAAGCATTGGTTGCAAAAGTTAAACCATTATTGCCAGCCCTGACTAAAGAGTATCAAACTAAGCTGGAAAATAAATTACAAGATACGCTCAAAACAATCGATCAAGAACGGGTGGCACAAGAGCTGGTGTTATTTGCACAACGTATTGATGTAGATGAAGAATTGACCAGACTCACTGCGCATATTTCAGAAGTTATACGTATTTTGAATAGTGACGCTCCCGCTGGTAAACGCTTAGATTTTTTAATGCAAGAATTGAATCGTGAAGCGAATACATTGGGCTCAAAATCAGTATCTGTGCAAACTACACAGGTTTCAATGGAGCTAAAAGTGTTGATTGAGCAAATGCGTGAGCAGATTCAAAATATTGAGTAACATTTCACTTAGTTTCATCTCATACCATAACTCCCCTAAAAGCCTTAATTAATAAGGCTTTTTAATTTCACAATGCTGCAATTCAAATCAGATAAGCGCAATATAGCTGTGTACCACTAAGTGTACCAGTAAGCAAATGTGGTGCATTTTTAGTGGTACACACTGTTAAAGGTTTTATATGGCTAAATTGTCTGATATTGAGATTCGTAACTGGATTAAAGCAAGAGAGTATTTCGAGATGCGAGGAGATGGCGATGGCTTGTATTTGTCATATCGACCGTCTTTTTCAAGTCCTATTTGGCGTTTCCGTTATCGCTTTGCTGGCGCTCAACGCATTATGAATATAGGTAGTTATCGTGATGTATCACTAGCAGATGCCAGAAAGATTGCTAAAGAATATCGCGCACGTGTTTCGTTAGGTTATGACGTGGCGGGTGAGAAGCAAGAAAGAAAACGTGAAGCAGTTGCAAAAATAGAGGCTGAAAATAATGCTTATACAATGGCAGAGTTAGCAGATGAGTTTTTTCATAAGCGGGTACTAGGCGTATGGAAACACCCAAACATTGTAAGGGCGCGTATTGAGAAAGACATTAAACCTGCAATTGGTCATTTAAGTGTTGAAGCAGTAACCCCGCGCCATATTGAAGCCTTACTTCATTCCGTTGTGAAACGTGGAGCACCCACAATGGCAAATGATGTTTTAAGGTGATTAAAACGTATATTTAACCATGCTATCAAAATGCACATAATTACGCATAACCCAGCACTTGCTTTTGATGTTGCCGATGCTGGTGGACAAGAACAAGCACATAAACGAAACCTTAACCGTGATGAAATAGCAAAGCTATTTGCAGCGATGAAAACGGCAAAAGGGTTTAGTCTTGAGAACGATTTATGTATCAAGCTACTGCTGGCTTTGGCAGTGCGTAAAAATGAGTTAATAGGGGCATCATGGAAAGAGTTTGATTTAGACGCTGGTGTATGGCATTTACCAGCGGTAAGAACAAAAACTGAAGCTGCTATAAGCATACCCCTAAGTAACACTGTAATAGACTGGTTTAAAGAGCTTAAACGGCTTTCTTGTGGTAGCGAATGGGTATTACCAGCGCGTAAGATGCAAAATAACGTACACGTGGCAGAAAGCACTTTAGGTGTTGCTTTGGCTAAGGTTCAACATGGCTTAGAGCCTTTTACAATCCACGATATGAGAAGAACAGCCAAAACCTTACTAGCTTCATTAGGTGTTCAACCACATATAAGTGAGCGTTGCCTAAATCACAAAATTAAAGGTGTTGAAGGCATTTATGATGGCTATGATTATTTTGAGGAACGCAAAGCAGGGTTAAAAGTTTTATCAGATTTGCTAGTACAACTCGAAAGTGGTGCTTTAGATAAAGTGATACCCATTAAGCGTAAAGTAACTTTATAACCGATTAGCCACACCTAGCCCGACGGGGCGAACCTCGCAACCCTTAGCGAATGGTGTGGCTTTCTAATTAAGGGGCGCAAAGGGGCGTTATGGAAATTCTTAAAAATTTGGATGAGTCACATTTTGGAGATTATCTTTTATATGACTTGTGGCCACCAGTTACAGCATGGGCTTTATTGGCGGGGTTTGATTGGTTTGAAGATATTGAGTATTTGTCTGAGTTTATTTCATTTTATAATGAATTCGAACAAGGATATGAAGATGAAGTGCGTTGTCATGCAGAAGAAGTACGCATATATAGACTTAAAAGAGAAAATCTTCGCAGGCTAAAAAACTTTTGGGTGTCAGGTGAAAAAGGTGAAGACAGCCAATCACCAAAATATTTCATAGATTGGGCACTATCTAAACGCTTTCTCCCCTATTGGTTGGATTGGGCAATTGAGCAAAAGCTATATGTGCCAATGAATGAGGCAAATAAGGTGCAAACAATTATTTTTGATACCATTAGTACATACCCGCCTGAATTAGATTTAGCAATTAAAGCATGGCAAGCAGTAAGCGCTAGCGAGGGTAAAGGTAAGCCTAAAGCACAGATTAGAGCATGGCTAGATGCAAACGCGAAAGAGCTTTCTAATGAAGCCAAAGAGCGAATATCAATAGTTTGTAATTGGGATAAATTGGGTGGTGCAACACGCACTGATTGAAATAAATTTAAAATAACTTACTCACCCTTTAGTGTAAGCATTGGCAATGCTCTGTGCTTACTTACCCACCTATTATTTTACTATCCCACCCAGCCATACCTAGCTATTCATACTAGAATTAATGCTTAAAATTCATATCCATTGACGACATGATGTTGTCTTAAATGGAGTGAATTTATATGAAACTATTAAAATCTGAGCTTACCCAAGCAATCCCAGAAGCTTTAGAAAATTTTGACAAACTACCTGACAGCGCATACATCCGTTTACCCGTTATGCGTGGGTTATACAGTGTTTCTAGTGCGTCAATATGGCGAGGCGTTAAAAATTCAACAAACCCCAAACCTGTAAAACTCACCGAACGCACCACAGCATGGTCAGTTAAATTAGTTCGTGCTGCACTCGCAGCAAAGGAGGTGTAATCGTGTACACCATCAATTGCGACAGATTCGATAGGTGCTCGGCTAATGTTTGTCCACTTGACCCTGAATGGCATAAACGAAAGCATCTCAATGGTGATCGCGTTTGTTTCTATCTCATTGAAGCGCAAAAAGCCAACGCAAAGGCACTTTTTGATACGTGTGGACGGGGGTACCTATACTCAGTCATGCACGAGCTTACTCCAGCGATTAGTGCTCGTCATAACACGATCAAACGTACATTAGAATTAGCCAAAAAGACAGGTTCTCGCATGGGTAAAAAGATTGGGGTACGCCATGAATAATTATAATTGGCCAGTTAAGCAGCAAACCTTGCTAGTGAGATATGGCGAGGTAACACAATGATATATCACCAGCTATTTAATCGCGCCTATGCGCTCTGCGTAAAGTGTAACAGCCATGCAATCTCCCATGATCTAGCTTATATGACTGAAAGTGAGCTAATGGGTGTAATTGTTTTCTTAACCCAACTACAAGGCGGTTAAGTGATGGCGCGTAAAAATAAACAAGCAAGGCTTGAAACAATCTCAGGTGGCTATGCTGCAATCCCCTGGAGTGTGATAGATAGCGTTAGCTTTAAGGGTGCAAGTGATAAGGCTAAGGCTTTATTGTTTGCACTGATGCGCCAACATAGTGGTAACAATAACTGTCGTTTGCAACTTGCTAAAAAGTGGTTGTATAACCAAGGCTGGACTTGCCACGAAAACAACATCAAAGCCCGTAATGAATTAATTGAACGTGGCTTAATTGTGCAAACTAAATGGGGTGGCTTGAATATGGGTGCAGATCTATTTGCACTTACGTGGCATGACATTACCAATTACGTGGGATTGGATATTGCAGCTAAAGGCTATGCTAAAGGGCTGTATACACTTTGCCAATTAGCCCCGACACCAAGACGAAAACCACCCGTTACTAAAAAAAGTAAGCGTACCGATGACTGTACCAGTGCAGTGCCGACTACCGTACCATTCAAGCAATCCATTGGTACGACTACCGTACCGAAAACTGCACTTTTAGCGCCTTTCACTGGTACGACTACCGAGAACAATGTATTTATACCATTACCCTCTGTTAATTCTATTAAGCGGATAGTAGGCGTAAAGGGTAAAAGCGGTATAAGAAAAGAATCATTATCTTGAAAAGTTAAAATGACTATTTAAAAGAAAAAGCTATATTTTCAAATCCATAAATTTGTATAGCTAATACTTTGGATTAATATTGAAGCTTGTTAGCTTTTCTTTTTATGAGATAACCCCTTATTAACGTGTTCATAATTATAATTAAAATTGTTTAATAGTTCTTTATCAGCAAAAGTAAAGTCAATGAAATGGTGCAGTAAGGTAGAAATATAAGGAGATCCAATGCGTAAACTTATTTTGGTGGTGCTAGTGGCTTTGATGTGTTGCGTATCATTCAGTTTAGCTTTTTCAAAGGAATTGCCAAACGAAGTTGACCTGCAAGCAGCTTATTGTTTAGCTATTGTTAAAGAAGATCTTGCTTCTTGGCAAGCAATGATTCCAGATCAGATAGCTAATGAGAGAAAAAACTTTCCCGGAAAAGTACATGATCCCAAGACTGATGAACTTACATATGAATTAATAAAGGAAACTGAGTTTAAGCTGCACCTTCTTCAGGCTTATTTAACCCCCCGTTTGCAATACCTAGAACCGCAAGGGTTATTGATTTCTATGAAAAGAGGTGAAGAAGACAAAATTCGCTCTAAAAACGAAGTTTCTATCTGCTATGATTCATATAAAGACCCCGTCTGCAAGACTTGTCAGGACACCCTCTGCAGGAATAAGTGTACCTTCGCATCAATGGATAACATACAAAGGTACAAAATCAAATGTATTGATGAAAATGAAACCCGTAAAAGGATGATAACAAAGTGTGATGAAGGCCTAATTTTTCTACCATATTGAGTTAGCTTTCCCCGATAAGTTTAAGCCCATTCAGACTACTTAACTTTATTAAAGTGAATAAGGTTAGTGTGTTGGATTGGGAACCTCTTATTATGAGTGTATAAGATTGAAGTAGAACACAGTAAAAACGTAAGTGTTATTTATGGATATAGTTAATTTTTTTAAAGAATTTTATTTCCACTTTTTACGGAGTGAGCCAGCACCAAGGTGAATCATCTTCTTAGAGTTTATCAAAATCAAAATTAGTATTAATTATTAATTTAATAGCGAAAATTAATATCTACCCAGTTATGTAACTCATTGATAAGTCAGTAATAAATAATCATGAATAAACAATGTCTTACCCATCATTAAATGGGGATAAGTTATACTAAGATTAGTTATTAAATTCAATATTTTAGCAATATGTTACGGGTATTAATAACAATGTTTATAATCTGCGCTCATACCCCCCCCTTATTGAGGATGGGGGGCTTTATATCTATTCAAAGAAAACCATTCAGCCACTCTCACTCCCACAGCAAAAGTAGGATTTTGAAAGTATTGTTGCACTTGATAATACAGCTGATTAACAATAACAGAACTATGTTCAGTCTTACTTTATCTCGTATGTGTAAGACACAAAAAAACCCACTCATTACTGAATGGGCTAAGTGTTCTGTAATGCTAATTACTTGTTCATTACGTACATTGTAACTTCAAAGCCAAAACGCATTTCAGTAGCTGCTGGAGTTGTCCACATGATATTGATCCTTTAAGTTATTTACTTTTACAAGTATGCCCTGCATGTTTCACATAATACACCTCAAAGCTTGCACTACACTGTGCGCATCGCTTAATAAGAGCTCATGTTTTTACTTAGATTTTAGTAATGATTTTAAATTCTAATGCAAATATAAGCAGAATTTT
>JACMMS010000050.1 GCA_014378915.1 Methylophilaceae bacterium | reverse complement strand
TTTAATAGCAAAGCCGTTGTCATCATTAATAAAGGCAAGCCGAAAAAGCTGTCTGTTGGTCAAGTTTTTGGCGAAGTTAAGTTAATCAAATCTAATAGCTTAAGCGCTATTTTTTAATTGAAGGCAAGCGCAGAACTTTAAGTATGGGCCAAGCCGCCAACGTCGGTGGCGCAGATAAGACTAATGATGAGGTCAGTGTGACCTTATACGCCAATGGCAGAGGGCATCATATCAACCAAGCCTTTATAAACGGTGTACCATTAAAATATGTAGTTGATACGGGCGCTACCACAATTCCTATGAACAGCGGTGATGCTAAATATTCCAATATTGATTTTAGCAAAGGCATTCCTATGTAAACTTCCACGGCAAATGGGTTGGCAACAGGCTACTTTGTTAAATTAAATAGTGTGAAATTAGGTGGCATTACACATTAATAATGTAGATGCAGTAGTGATAGAAGGTGGTTTCCCGCAGGAAGTGCTGATGGGTAATAGTGCATTAACGCGATTGAATATGAAGCATGAAGGTATTGCGTTAACCTTAACCAAGAAATACTAAATTTATTGCTGCGTAAGAGCCGACATTAGCAACTCCTACCAAATAAATCCTTAATTCAAACAAAACCTCATTTAGTGCGTTTATCTTTTTCAATTAATGCATAGGCTGAGTGATTGTGAATGGATTCAAAATTTTCACTTTCCACGATGTAAGCATCAATCCGTGTTTCAGCATTTAATTGTGCGGCGACATCGCGCACCATATCTTCTACGAATTTTGGATTATCGTAAGCGCGCTCGGTTACAAATTTCTCATCTGGGCGTTTTAGCAAACCGAAAAGCTCGCATGAAGCTTGTTTTTCCACTAAATTAATAATGTCTTCAATCCATATAAAGTCGTTAATTAATGCTGTTACTGTAACGTGTGAACGTTGATTATGAGCGCCATAGTCAGATATCTTCTTGCTGCATGGGCAAAGGCTGGTTACAGGCACTAATACTTTCACTGTAATATCAAATTTGCCATTTTTGATTTCACCGATAAATGTCACTTCATAATCTAACAAGCTTTTTACACCTGAAATAGGGGCAGATTTATTAACAAAGTAAGGGAAAGTCATTTCCACGTGTCCAGACTCAGCTTCTAGGCGGCTGACCATCTGACGTAGTATGTTTTCAAATGAATCAATTGAAATCGCTTTTTCATTCATGTTGAGAATCTCAACAAAGCGTGACATGTGTGTGCCTTTAAATTGCTGTGGCAAATGCACATACATATTAAACATGGCAACCGTGTGTTGCTCACCACCTGATTTATCTTTAACTAAAACTGGATGGCGGATTGACTTAATGCCGACTTTGTCAATTGCAATATCACGTGTATCAACAATGTTTTGCACATCTTCAATTGTACTGGGTAGTGTTGGTTGATTCATAATTTTCTCTCTTAAATTTAACTTAATTTTTTATTCAATAATTAACAGTTAAGTATACAATTAGGTTTTTCAAGTGGCTAATTAAAAGTTTTTATCGCTGTTATTGAAATATTTTATACTAGCCAATCGTTGGATGGCGAGATTAGCTTGGAAGCATTTGCTTAATTGAATTCACTATCCCTACCTCATTTAAACCACATTCACTCAGCATAGTTTCGTGTACACCATGTTCTATAAAGCGATCTGGCAAGCCTAGGCATAAGGTTTTAACGGATATTTGTAATGTTTGTAAGGCTTCTAATACAGCGGCCCCTGCGCCACCCATCAGCGCGTTTTCTTCAACAGTGACTATCATGGCATGTGTTTTTGCTAGTTCTGCAATGAGTGCGCTATCAAGAGGTTTTACAAAGCGCATATTAATTACGCTAGCATTTAAAGTTTCGCCCGCCGCTAGACTTGCATATAGCATGCTACCAAATGCTAATATGGCGATATTTTGTCCATGACGTTTTATTTCTGCTTTACCAATAGGTAGTGCTTGCATAGCTTGTTGAATAACCGCACCATTTCCACCTCCACGTGGATACCTAATGGCACTAACACCATTGTATTGAAAGCCTGTATATAACATTTGACGACATTCATTTTCGTCAGACGGTGACATCACAATGATGTTAGGGATGCATCTTAAAAAGCTTAAATCAAAGCTACCTGCATGGGTTGGACCATCTGCACCCACTAAGCCTGCACGGTCAATTGCAAATACAACAGGTAAGTTTTGTAGTGCAATATCATGAATCAACTGATCGTAAGCACGTTGTAAAAATGTGCTATAAATCGCCACTACTGGTTTTAATCCATCGCAAGCTAAACCTGCTGCAAATGTAAGGGCATGCTGTTCGGCAATGCCCACGTCAAAATAGCGAAGCGGATATTTCTCCGCAAACGCATTTAAGCCAGAACCATCGCACATGGCTGGTGTAATGGCGACTAAGCGCTCGTCTAATTTGGCCATATCTACTAACCAATCAGAAAATACTTGCGTATAAGTTTTAGCTGTTACAGTTTTTGCAGCAATAACTGCACTGCCATCAGTCGGGTTAAATTTACCCACGCCATGAAATTTGTTTGGGTTATTTTCTGCTGGTATAAACCCTTTACCTTTTTGCGTAACGATATGTAATAGCTGCGCACCCTTAAGTTCGCGAATATTGGCCAGTGTTGTAATTAATACATCAATGTCATGGCCATCGATTGGACCTATGTAATTAAAACCTAATGCTTCAAATAGCGTGCCAGGTGTCATCATGCCTTTTACATGCTCCTCGGCACGCTTGGCAAACTCCATGACGGGTGGCACGGCAGATAATACTTTTTTGCCAGAGCGGCGCATGTTCTCATATAACTTGCCAGAAAGTATTTTGGCTAAATAGTTATTGAGTGCCCCTACATTATTTGAGATAGACATATCATTGTCGTTAAGCACTACCAATAAGTTGGCATCCATATCACCCGCATTATTAAGCGCCTCAAATGCCATCCCAGCCGTCATTGCGCCATCACCAATAATCGCTACAGCATGGCGATCTGATCCATGTGTTTTTGCTGCAACGGCCATACCCAAAGCAGCTGAAATCGATGTGCTAGAATGGCCTGTGCCAAAAGTGTCATATTCGCTTTCACAACGACGTGGAAAGCCAGCAATACCATTGGGTTTGCGTAAGTTCTTCATGACCTCGCGGCGGCCTGTGAGTATCTTATGCGGATAAGTTTGATGACCAACATCCCATACCAAACGGTCATCAGGGGTGTTGAAAGCATAATGCAATGCAATTGTAAGCTCTACCACGCCTAAGTTAGAAGCCAAATGGCCACCTGTTTGTGCAACGCTTTCAATTAAAAAACTGCGCAGTTCAGCAGCTAAATCTGTCAATTGTGTACGATTAAGTTTGCGTAAATCTTGGGGAGAGTTAATGCTGTTTAACAGTGAGGTCATAAATACTTTTGGGATTTTTGGCTAATGATGAAACAACCTAATTGTAAAATTTTTCATTAGTCTGGGCGTTAATTGCTAGGTAATTAGATTAATAGCTACGTTGAATGATATATTGCGCAATTTCTCTAAGGCGATCAGCTTCCGCCCCGTAAAAAGAAAGCGCAGCTAGTGCGTTCTCATGTAGTTCTTTGGCTAATTGTTTAGCGGCGCGTAGACCTAATATAGTCACATAAGTAGACTTATTATTGTCTGCATCTTTATTGGCTGTTTTTCCCAAAGTTGCAGTGTCTGCTTCAGCATCCAAAATATCATCAACCACTTGGAACGCTAAACCAATAGATTTTGAGAAGTGATCAACTGCTTTAACTTTATCTGGGTCAACATTTAAATTACTATATGCCCCAAGCAAAGTAGCGGCACGAATGAGTGCGCCAGTTTTATGTATATGCATATGCTCAAGCTCTTCACGTGCCAAAGGCAACCCTGTGCTAGCTAAATCAATCGCTTGGCCGCCAGCCATGCCACGTGAACCACTGGCTAGTGACAAAATATGTAGCATTTGCACTTTTTGCCCCGCTGATTTTAATACGGAGTCTTGAGAGATTAATAAGAAAGCTAAACTTTGTAATGCATCGCCTGCTAGCAGTGCGGTGGCTTCATCAAATTGAATATGCGTTGATGGCTTGCCGCGGCGTAAGTCATCATCATCCATGCAAGGCAAGTCATCGTGTACTAAAGAGTAAGCATGAATCAGCTCAACAGCCGCTGCTGGCACATCTACCGCAGACATCGCGGCACCACAAAACTCACCTGCTGCATAAGATAATAAAGCTCGTACACGTTTACCACCGCCTAAAACCCCATAACGCATGGCTTCATGTAGTTTTTCTGGTGCAATATTTTTTGCTGGTAAATGCTTATCCAGCACCCGCTCCATACGATTTTGCCGATTACTCGTCCAAATCGTAAATGGCTCATTTTGACTGGCATCAGGCTGGTCGACCGGTATCAATTGCACAGGGTCAACGACCAGTGGCTCTAGCAGCGGTATTGCAGATGGATCTAGCTCCACACTATTCATATGGTTTCAATGCCTCAAGTTTATTGGTATCAGTCAAAACGCGTACTTGTTGTTCTACTGCAGATAAGGCTTGCTGGCATACTTGCAATAAAATCGTGCCGCGCTGATACGCATTAAGCGAATCAGCTAATGCTAATTGCCCAGTCTCCATTTGGCTGACGATGGTTTCAAGCTCGGCTATTGAGTTTTCATATGAAAACTCATGGCTGGGCTGTTGTTCAATAGTGGATTTGGCTGTAGCGTTTTTAGTTTTAGACATGAATAATTATTATAGGGTGTTGTTTATTAAACATTAACTTTATGACTACAAAAACTATACAACATTTTAGCAAATCTTTAATTGTTTACTTGAAATATTTTAGTTAAAAAGACACGAATATCCATAACCTCTTCTTGCGTTACCGAATGTGCCATTGTGTATTCGTGCCAGGATAGTTGCGGATAAGCTGCAACTAAAGTATCACGTGAAGTTATTGCCGTGCTTATTTTAATCACTTCATCAAATTTGCCATGTGCCATAAAAATAGGAATATTTTTATTAGCGATATTGGCTTCGCTTGTTAATTTGGCTTTAAGTGGTAAATAAGTAGATAGCGCTAAAATGCCTGCCAATGATTGACTGTGGCGTAATGCGGTAAACAATGCAACCGCCCCGCCCTGAGAGAAGCCAGCAATCGCGATGCGCTGAGGCACAATGCCATACGCAACCTCTTGTGCAATAAGTTGCTCAACAATTTGTTGCGATGCTCGAATGCCTGCCTCATCTTCCGCGCCAGTTTGATTTAAGCTGACAATATCGTACCAAGCAGCCATTACATGGCCGTTATTAATAGTGACAGCTCTATGTGGCGCATTCGGTAAAATAAAACGTATATTAGGTAAATTTAACGCATGCGCCACTGACTCAAAATCGTGACCATCAGCCCCTAAGCCATGCAACCATATAACGCTGGCATCACATTTATTTCGCGTATTAACTTCTGTTGGAGAGTTCATCTTTTAGCTTATGTTGAAGAGTTAAAAATCATAACTAAAGTATTTTAAGCTATGCTAGCAATTAACGTGCAATTTTAAATGGCATAGCAACATAATGAAAACGTAACAAGTGACAATAACAAAAGTTAATCAGTAATGAGGCTAGGGGTGGGATATATCGATGAAAGTTAAAGTATTAGGCTGTAGCGGTGGTATAGGCGATAAATTGCGCACAACTTCGTTATTAGTTGGCGATAATATTCTGATTGATGCAGGCACAGGTGCCGCTGATTTGAGCATAGAGCAGTTGCTTAAAGTTGACCATATTTTTGTGACACATTCTCACTTGGATCATATTGCCTGTATTCCACTTTTGTTAGATACCGTAATAGGTTTGCGGATCAATCCAGTTACAGTGCATGCCACAAAAGACACTATTACCGCATTAAAACAACATATATTTAATTGGGTTATTTGGCCAGACTTTAATGAAATACCAAGCAAAACTCAGCCTTTTTTACAGTACCATGAAATCGTTTTAGCACAGTCTATTAATTTAGGCGAAACTACTATTACCGTACTGCCGGCTAATCATGTGGTACCAGCGGTAGGCTACCAGATTAATAGCGGCTCAAACAGTTTAGTGTTTAGCGGAGATACAACAAGCTGCGATGCGCTTTGGGCGGTTGTTAACAAAATTGAGAATCTTAAATACATATTAATTGAAACCGCTTTTAGTAATGGTGAACTTGAGCTTGCCAAAGTGTCAAAACACTTTTGCCCATCCATGTTGGCCGATGATTTAGATAAGCTCACAGTAGCGACAGAAGTATTTATTACGCATTTAAAGCCAATCGATAGCCAAGTGATTTTGCAAGAAATAATTAGCAGTTCAGTCAATCGTACTTGCAAAATGCTCATAAACGGCCAAGAGTTTACCTTATGAAGACAATTTTCTTAATATAAAAATTAAGTACAAAAAACGCATTGAAAGAATTTGGTAATGATAAAACCTAACAACACAAAAATAACGCTTGAAAATCAAGAAAAAAATTTAGCATTATTACAACAATTTGAGCCTTTAGCGCGCCTCACATTAGGGCGACTCAATGAGTTAGCTTCTATATGTATTGTTGAAGCAATCAGCAAAAATTTAGACCCTCTGCGGATGAACACCCAAAATGCACAATCGGTTTATTTAGTAAAAGGTGAACTAGGTGTGCGCTATAAAGATGGCACTAAAGTTATTTTATGTGCTGGAACAAATGAAACGCAATATCCCATTAATTCAGGTCAGCGCCAAATTAAATACACCAGAGCACTCACGCCAATTGAAGTGGTTAGAATTGATGAAGATTTGTTGGATATTATGATGACTTGGGATCAGCTATCTGGTAATGAACCTGAAAATCCACAACTAACAACGCCCTTGGAAAGTGTTGGCACAAATACGATACGCTCAACGGCTAATTGGATGGCCGACACCAGTATTTTTAGTGCAGCGCAATTACAAAATGGCGTTTTTAGCCACCTGCCACCTGCCAATATCGAGCAAATGTTTAAGCGCATGGTGCCGACTCGCGTAAAAGCAGACCAAACGATTATTAAGCAAGGCGCAGAAGGTGATTACTATTACTTAATAGAAAGTGGCACGGCTATTGTCACACGTGAAAAAGATGGTGAGCAGCTAATGCTGGCTGAGTTGCATGCAGGTAATGCTTTTGGTGAGGAAGCGTTGGTTTCAGATACTAAGCGTAATGCCACAGTCACCATGAAAACAGCGGGCGAACTATTGCGCCTTAATAAAACAGATTTCATTGAGCTACTCAAGGCATCTATTGTAAATACTATCAGTATGGTCGAGGCACAAAAGAAAGTTAGCAATGGCGCCATTTGGCTAGATGTACGCTTTCCATCAGAGTTTGAATTTAATCATCTTAAATCAGCGATTAATGCACCGCTTAATGAATTACGCAAAATAGTGCCAACGCTAAATCAATTTAAAACACAGGACTATATAGCTTATTGCCAAACTGGCCGCCGCAGTGCAGCAGCGGCATTTATTTTAGCGCAGTATGGGGTTAAAGCGGAAGTATTAGAAGGTGGTTTGCGGGGAGGCATGAGTAAGTAAATTTAATATTCATTTGCTTTTGAACACATTAAAGATGGGCGCGCTCAAATTTGAAGTGCAACATTTTTCATAGGAAAATGTTGCATGGGAAATTACAATCAATTCAGTATTGAAGAGCGCAGTGTTATACAGGCGCAGTTAACATTAGGGTTTAAGCCTAGCTGGATTGCCGTTGGATTGGGTCGATCCGTTTCGACGATAAGCCGAGCTTCGCTGCAATGGGTGAGTTAAAGAGAAACCTGGACGTGGTCGACCGGCGATT
>JACMMS010000010.1 GCA_014378915.1 Methylophilaceae bacterium | reverse complement strand
TTTTTAGCAGTTTAAAATCAGAAAGGGTTAACTACCGACAATACAAAACAAGGGCTGAAGCCATGGTGGATATTGCCGATTATATTGAATCGTTTTATAACCAAAGACGACGGCATTCAACATTAGGTAATATTTCGCCTGAAGAATATGAAGCGAGGCAACAAAATGTCTCTAATTAAATGTCGCAGTTTATTGGACCATTACAAAGAGCTAAACGGTGAATCATGGTTAGCGCTTGATGAAACATTACCCGAAGCTAAGCAGGTTATGAGTTCACGCTCTTTCGGTACTAGGGTAAATAACATACAAGAGCTTGAACAAGCTGTTAGCTATCACGCATGTAATGCAGGTCAGCGACTTCGTAAACACGGTTTATACACAAATGCAGTCTATGTTTTTATACAGAATAGTCCCTTTGATGAAGCGGAATATTACAGTGCTAGCAGAATGATAGCTTTACCTGCACCAACTGACTGCTCAATACGAATTACTAAGGCAGCGCTTTGGTTACTAAAAAGGATTTTTAAAGAAGGGATTTACTATCAAAAAGCGGGGGTGATGTTGATGGAGCTAGTGCCAGAGGAAGGACAGCAAACAGACATGTTTAGCAATTTACAGAGCAATATTAAAACCAGTAATTTAATGAGCACACTTGACAGCATTAATAAAAAATATTCTAAAGGAACTATCAAACTTGCCTCTGAGGGAACCCATAAAGTTTGGGCAATGCGCAGAAGCTTTAAAAGCCCTAACTATACGGGTGATTGGAAAGAGCTACCTGTAATCAATTAGTTGATAAAACAGGTAGGTTTAAGCGAAAAGTAGACATTTGGTAGTTCATCAACTATTTCAATAACTTAATCCACTATTTGTCTATCTATATCCAATATACAACCCGTAAAAAAGTCGATATTCAATAAAATTTATGTTGAGTATGCTAAAATAAAGCATATGCATATTGGTGTGACATCAAGATTTTTTTACTAGGTTAAGTCATTGATTTAAAAAGCTGCTGATAAGTCGGGTTCGATTCTCGCCAGCTCCACATTTAAATATTTCACAATGTATCAAAAAGTATTAAAAGCCTAGTCAATTAAACTTAACTAGGCTTTTTTTATTACTTTATTAAGCTCGTACTGTAAATTTTTCTAACTAAACCCAATTTATTATTGCGTTTAATTACATGATGATCTAACTATTAATGCTATGACATACTATTTAAAACTCACCATAATCAGCTGCGTAATCTTGATAACATCAGGCTGCGCAACCCTGCCGGACACCCAATTTTATACTTCAAAATATAGAAACCAAGCGGCACAATTTGAGAGTGCGCGTGGTGCAGTTTCCACTAAAAGAAGTGCGGCAATTGTCGCTGAACTGAAACGTACGGCTGGCGATTTGGATATATTAGATAAGCAGATTGCACTCGAGCAAGAAGTAGTTGGTCTTCCGTTAGTGGTGGGCAATAAAGTGACGCTATTAATTGATGGCCCTGCGACTTATAAGGCCATGTTTGAGGCAATTAAAAGCGCAAAAGACAATATCAATATGGAGTCTTTTATTTTTGAGGATGATGAAATAGGTCAGCAGTTTGCTGATTTATTGATTGAGCGGCAATCACTAGGTGTGCAGGTTAATTTAATGTATGACAGCGCTGGTAACATTACTACAAATACCAATTTTTTTGATCCACTCATTAAAGCTGGTGTGCATGTACTGGAATTTAATCCAATTAATCCGTTAAAGGGTAAAAAATCTTGGGAGCCTAATCATCGTGATCATCGCAAGTTATTAATTATTGATGGCCAAACTGCATTTTTGGGCGGTATTAATATTAGTAATGTTTACTCTAATGGTTCGATGTCAGGTGGTTCTTTCGCAAGCGGTTCAGATAATAAGCGTAAAAAAGTTACTAGTAAAAAAGTAGCCGATAAAGATGCTAATAAAGATAAAAGCGGCTGGCGCGATACCGATGTGAAATTGGAAGGACCTATTGTTGCGCAGTTTCAAACTTTGTTTATTGGATCTTGGAATAAGCAAAAAGGCCACCCATTGGCGCCTAAAGCTTACTACCCGATGGTGGCTGCCCAAGGTAAAGATATAGTCCGCGCTATAGGTAGCACCCCAGATGATCCGTTTAGTTTAATGTATCTCACCTTAATATCAGCGATTACCAATTCTGAAAAACAAGTCTATATTACTAACGCCTATTTCGTACCCGACCCACAGTTAATTAAATCATTATTAGATGCAGCATCACGTGGGGTGGATGTTCGGCTGATTCTGCCTCAGCATACCGATTCATCGGCTGCTTATTATGCCGGGCGCTCATACTTTAGTGAATTGTTAAAAGGCGGGATAAAAATATACGAGCGGCGCGATGCATTACTGCACGCCAAGACCGCGATTGTAGATGGCATTTGGGTTTCTGTAGGCTCTAGCAACCTAGATTGGCGAAGTGCTTTAGACAATGATGAAGTCAATGCTGTGATTTTAGGGCGCGAGTTCTCTCAAGAAATGGAAGCAGCCTATTTGAATGATATTAAAGCCTCTGATGAAATCACTTTAACAGCTTGGCAAGATCGATCTATTTTATTAAAAATAAAAGAAATGGGCGCAAGGTTATTGGGGCGATTTTTATAGCTGAATAATCTCGAGTTGTTTATTACTTAACTGCTGTAACAGTAGCTTATAGGTATCCAAATCAAACCGTAGTTGCGCTTCTGTATTTAACATATCTTCTAGTTCTGCTTCATCGCTCACCGTGCGTAAGTAGCACCAATGATCAAACAGATGTAAATCTGTTTGATCGGCAGCGCTATTTTGCTCTTTAATCACAATACGCCCTTTATGTGGCCATGTAGTTAAGCGCTGTGCAGCCATGGCTTGCTGTAGACGTAAATAATGCAATTGCTTATACTCAACTCCAATACACACACCCTTACAGCGCTTAAGTTGATAGCCAAAACAATCTCCTTTACCATTTTCTAAACCCACTGCTTTTGCACATAAACTAAATTTTTCTACGATATTACGCAAGACCTCCACTACCTGAATTTTTGTGCCGTAAATACCAAATAAATCACCCAAATGCTGCGGCTCAATATCATTATCATGCACTAATATGAGTAGTGTTTGCGCATCAGCCGTTTCTGAAATTCGCCATGCACAAAGATGACGCTCATGGTGTAGTTGCCGGTTGTAAATCGGCTGACGCTCTTTTACTAATCGCGACTCTAGCATGAGCGCACCAAAGTCACCCGCCGTGGCTATCCATTCAATATGCTTAATTTCTTGCGCAATACGCATCTCCTTGGTGGACGCATAATCACTGCTGAAATGTGACATAACACGTGTACGAATATTGATACTTTTACCGATATAAAGCGGCAAATTATTCTCGCCAAAAAATAAGTAAACACCTGGGCTATCAGGAATGTCATCCGCTAAATGCCTATCTAGGCAAGAAGATAATGTAGATTCTTTACTTAGTAACTCCGCTGTTGCTTGCAAACGTTCTAAACCTAGCTCACGCTTCACCACATTAATTAAGCCGATCATCAGTTCCACATCATCCATCGCACGATGGCGTCATTCGGTAGTGAGGTTATGCCGTTGCATAATGGAATCTAAGCTGTGGCTGCGATACTCTGGATAAAGTTTGCGAGATAACTTCACAGTGCATAAGACTTTTTGCCTTAAATCTATACCGATACACTTAAATTCATTCTTTAGAAATCCATAGTCAAAGCGTACGTTGTGCGCACAAAGCACTGCGCCCTCTAAAAAATCTAGTAACTTTGTCGCCACTTCATCAAATGTAGGTGCTTCACTCACCATATGATTATTAATACCCGTTAATTTCTGAATAAACGGTGGGATATTCAAACATGGATTCACCAATGTTTGCCAGCGTGCAACCTCAATGCCGTATTCAAAACGAATTAACGCAATTTCCGTGATACGGTCTTTTAGGGGTGTAGCACCAGTGGTTTCTAAATCGAGTAATACATATTTGGGTAACATTTTACTGAGGAATGGTAGTGAGATTGATGAGCCATAGACTAACTCATGCGCTACAAGTTTTAGTACTTTTTTTAGTCAATTGGTCATTTTATTAAATTAGACTTCACATTACTTTTAATTTTGTATAAAACAAAGTTGTACCAAATTAAGTTGTGTACAATAAGATTAAGTAAAATCAAATTAAGTAGTATTTAAATAATGGCTGCTACTAATATTAATCAGCAAATGTGCTTTGCACTTTATTCTGCCTCACTCAGTATGACCAAGGTATACAAGCCTTTATTATCTTCGCTTAACCTCACCTACCCCCAATATTTAGTCTTATTAGTACTTTGGCAACAAGATAAAATCACTGTCAACGCGCTAGCAGAACAGTTATTTTTAGACTCAGGCACACTTACACCATTATTAAAGCGTTTGGAGAAACATGGCTACTTAGCCAGAAAACGTGATGGTGATGATGAGCGCCGAGTTATTGTGACACTTACAGAAACTGGGAAAAATTTAGAAACACTATCAAAATACATACATCAAAAAGTTGCGTGCAAAACCGGCTGCACTTCACCACAGATTAACAGCCTTAACGATCAACTCGTCTCATTAAGAACATCATTAGTTAGCCATATTAAATAAGCAATATTTTTATTTTCAAAAAGGAAAAGCGATGGATTTACTCTCATTTGGTTCTAAAGCATTGGATTTTAATAGTACAGATTACACACCAGCTGCGGCAACTGCTGGCTTTACTCGTCGAGCATTTATGATGACCTCGCTTGCAGTGGGGTTTGCAATTGCATCACAACCTTTGTTAGCGCAGGCAATTACCACAGATATGCGCGGAATTACTGCAAGTGAAGTAAAAATACCAGTAGCCGATGGCAGTATTCCTGCTTACCAATCAATGCCATCCGCAGGCAAAAATTTCCCCGTTATTTTAGTGATTCAAGAAATTTTTGGCGTGCATGAGCATATTAAAGACATGTGTAGGCGCTATGCAAAAATGGGGTATTTGGCTATTGCACCAGAGCTTTTTGCCCGTCAAGGTGATGTTTCCAGTATGACAGATATTGGTGAAATTTTGAGCAAAGTAGTAAGCAAAGTGCCAGACGTGCAAGTGTTTTCTGATTTAAATGCAACGCTTGCTTTTGTAAAAGATCACAAAAAAGGCAATACTGAAAAACTAGGCTTGGTTGGCTACTGCTGGGGTGGTCGTACGGTTTGGCTATATGCTGAACATAATCCCAACGTTAAGGCAGGTGTGGCTTATTATGGCTTATTAAATGGCATGAAGTCTGATATCAAAGCGAATGACCCGATTGATATTGCACATAATCTAAAAGTGCCAGTATTAGGTTTATATGCAAGTGCAGATGCATTTATTAAGCCAGAAATCATCGAACAAATGCAAGTAGAGCTAGAAAAATCAGGTAGCAAATCAGAAATTGTAGTGTTCCCCAACGTTAATCATGGTTTTAATGCAGATTACCGCCCAAGTTATAACAAAACCGCAGCAGATTATGCACAAAAACTCGCTAAAGATTGGTTAAAAAATCACGGCGTTTAAGTCATTATTTAACACTATTTTAACTTTAAACATAAAAAGGGATTTAACATGAATACATTTTCATCTAAAGCATTATTGGGCATCAGCTTAATCGCATTTAGTGTAGCCAACGTTTATGCAGATACCGCACCAGCGGTTAAGCCTGTGGTTGAACAAATTGTAGATACTCTGACCACCTTATCAGGTGGCCCACATGCTGGTTACCGCGCTAATCATGCAAAAGGTATTATTGTAGACGGTGAATTTACTGCTGCTCCAACCGCTTCGGCCATCACTAAAGCCTCATACTTACAAGGCAAAACCAGCACGCCTGTTACCGTGCGTTTTTCTGATGCTACGGGTGTGCCTAATATGCCAGATGCAGATGGTAATGGTTTTCCAAAAGGCATGGCCATTCGCTTTAGTTTACCAAAAGAAGAAATTACCGATATGGTCGTTATTTCAGTGAATGGCTTTCCTGCAGCTAATCCAGAAGACTTTTTAGGTTTGCTCAATGCAGTAGCTGCAACCAAAGCAGACTCACCAAAGCCTAGCCTAGTAGAACAATTTTTAGAGTCTCATCCTGCAGCCAAAAAATTTGTAACCACACCTAAACCAGCGCCAGTAAGCTTTGCTAATCAGCCATTTTTTGGCGTAAATGCGTTTAAATTCACAAATGCAAAAGGCGAAGTGCACTATGGTCGTTATTTAATTAATCCATTAGCTGGCGCAAAATATTTAACAAAAGATGAAACAGCTAAAGCAGCATCAAACTACCTGATGGAAGAGCTACCAGCACGCTTAAAAACTGGTACGGTTCAATATAGTATTGCATTACAAGTTGCCCAAAAAGGCGATGTAACCAATGATGCAACAGTGGGTTGGCCAGCTGACAGAAAAGTAGTGAATTTAGGCACGTTGACATTAAAAGCAATGAACGCGGATGGAGTCAAATTTGAAAAAGGTGCAATGTACAACCCACTCACATTAGTGGATGGTATTGAACCATCTGATGACCCAGTTTTATTGGCACGCCCAGCCGCTTATGCAGTGAGTTTTGGACGCAGAGCAGGTAAATAAATAGAGTACGCAAATAAATTTAGCTAAATATTAACAAAAAAATAAAGGGGCAAGTGCCCCTTTATTTAATAACTTTATTTCTAGTATTAACTACAATTAGCTTCAACATCCTGTTGCGTTTGCACTTTGCCAGCATCCAGCGCCTTATCATCCAAATAGTCGCGATTACCTTTGTCGTTGGTTTTATAAATTCGACCGCCTTGAGTATAAGCCGCTAAATTGGCTCTTGCTGCCTTACAGTTATCCGCTTTAAGCTTAACTTGCTCATCTGCGACTTCTTTGTTATGTTTTTCTTGTTCAGCAATTTTTTGTCTTTTTAGAGCTGCTATTTCACTATCAAGATCCTTGGAATTAACCTCTTTAGATTTGCCAATTTTCCTGATATCAACAGAAGCGGCTGTAGCCAGTGGCGCTACACCGATTGGCACGGTTTTTCTTTTACCAATAACCTCTTGTTTAATGGTGGGTGGTGGCGGAACATCAGAATATGCCCAGTTGCCTGTTTCGCTTTTGTATTTAATAATTTCCGCGCTCACAGAAAAATTGGCTGATAACAAAACAATAAACATTAACATCTTCATACACTACTCCTGAGAACATTGTTTAATAATCTCACTCACTTGAAATAAGACTTTCAAATATGCACTTTTTACTTAAATCTATTATTGTTAAATATACTAATTACAGTGGTAGTTTATCAAAAAAATACATTTTGTTACAAACTTTAAGCACACTTAATATTAACGTATTTTAGTCAGTTTGGTTAACACGAAATTAAATCAATTTAGCATAGTTATCACTCTGATAAATCACATAATTATCAAATAAAAAAACCTGTTAATTAATCGATAATACCAAGCTTTATTTTTAGCTCACTTAAAACTATAAGGCTGCAATAGCCAGACGCAAAACAAATCGGTATAATCTTGTTTTGTACGAAAAGGTCCAAAATGCGTTTATTGCAACAAGCTCTCACTTTTGATGATGTTTTATTAATTCCTGCGCATTCAAATGTGCTCCCTCGTGAAGTCAGCTTGGTAACTCAACTCACTCGTGGTATTCAACTCAATATTCCTTTAGTTTCCGCTGCAATGGATACCGTTACCGAAGCACCATTAGCGATTGCATTAGCGCAAGAAGGCGGCATGGGCATCATCCACAAAAATATGACGCCAATTAAACAAGCGGCGCATGTTTCACGTGTTAAACGTTTTGAATCTGGCATCGTACACGACCCCATCACCATTCAAAGCCACATGACGGTACGTGACGTCATTGAACTTACACAAATGCATAAAATTTCTGGTTTGCCAGTAGTTGATAACGGCAAAGTGGTTGGTATTGTGACTAATCGTGATTTACGCTTTGAAACCAATTTAGACCAGCCTATTCAAAACATCATGACGCCACGTAATCGTTTAGTGACGATTAAAGAAGGTGCGCCACGTGAACAAGCCATTGCACTATTACATCAACACCGTCTAGAGCGCGTATTGGTAATTGATGATCAGGATACGCTAAAAGGTTTAATCACCGTTAAAGATATTCAAAAATCAAGTGATCATCCTTTAGCTTGTAAAGATGTTAAAGGTCGTTTGCGTGTTGGCGCCGCTGTCGGTGTTGGAGCAGATACTGAAGATCGCGTTTATGCATTAGCTGATGCCGGTGTCGATGTGATTGTGGTTGATACTGCACATGGTCATTCGCAAGGCGTGCTAGACCGTGTCACTTGGGTTAAAAAGCATTTTCAGCACATTCAAGTCATTGGTGGCAATATTGCTACCGCTTCTGCTGCATTAGCCTTAGTTAACGCTGGTGCCGATGGTGTAAAGGTGGGAATTGGCCCAGGCTCAATTTGTACCACAAGGATTGTTGCAGGTGTGGGTGTGCCACAAATCAGCGCAATTGCCAATGTAGAAGAAGCTCTTCGCGGCACTGGCGTGCCATTTATAGCAGATGGTGGCATTCGCTTCTCGGGCGACATTTCAAAAGCGATTGCAGCTGGGGCTTACACTGTCATGTTGGGCGGCATGTTTGCAGGTACTGAAGAAGCACCTGGAGAAATTGAACTTTTCCAAGGTCGCTCGTATAAGTCTTACCGCGGCATGGGTTCAATTGGTGCCATGCAAAAAGGTTCAAGTGATCGTTATTTCCAAGACAACAACGGCAATGCCGATAAATTAGTACCAGAAGGTATTGAAGGTCGCGTTCCTTACAAAGGTAGCGTGCTGGCGGTGATTCATCAACTCATGGGCGGATTGCGCGCCTCAATGGGTTATGTAGGTTGTGCGACGATTGACGAAATGCGCAGCAAGGCTGAGTTTGTGCAAATCACATCCGCTGGTATGCGCGAGTCACATGTACATGATGTACAGATTACAAAAGAAGCACCTAACTATCGCGTTGATTAATGTTTAACGAAAATGAGTTGGGCAAACAACTTTAATCTTGAATTAAAGTTGTTTGCCCTTAATACTTTAATAACACCCAAATTTAATGACCCTAATATTTTTCGGCTCACCTATAAATGTCTACTTCTAAAATCCTGATTCTCGACTTTGGCTCTCAAGTCACCCAACTTATTGCGCGCCGCGTGCGTGAGGCGCATGTGTATTGTGAGATTCATCCATGTGATGTTTCTGATGAGTTTGTTCGAAATTTTGGCGCACAAGGCATTATTCTTTCCGGAAGCCACGCCAGCGTTTATGAAGAAGAAACTGATAAAGCACCGCAAGCGGTATTTGAGCTAGGCGTTCCAGTATTAGGCATATGCTATGGCATGCAAACCATGGCACAGCAATTAGGGGGTAAAGTTGAGGCTGGCTGTAAACGCGAGTTCGGTTATGCTGAAGTTCGCGCACGTGGCCATTCAGCTTTATTTAAAGATATTCAAGATCGCGTTAATGCAGAAAGCCACGGCTTACTAAATGTATGGATGAGCCACGGCGATAAAGTCACAGAGTTACCATCTGGCTTTAAAGTAATTGCTAGCAACGACACAACACCTATCGCGGCCATGGCAGATGAAATACGCAAATTCTATGCGGTGCAATTTCATCCTGAAGTCACACATACTAATCTTGGCCAAGCCATAATAAATCGCTTTGTACTTGAGATTTGTGGCGCAAAACCAGATTGGATTATGGGTGATTACATTACCGAAGCCGTTGCTAAAATTAAAGCCCAAGTTGGTGGTGAAGAAGTGATTTTAGGTCTTTCTGGTGGTGTAGATTCCTCTGTTGCCGCTGCTTTAATTCACCGCGCCATTGGCGATCAACTCACCTGCGTATTTGTAGACCATGGCTTGTTGCGCTTGAATGAAGGCGACATAGTCATGGGCATGTTTGCTGGCCGCTTACATGCAAAAGTAATTCGTGTGAATGCTGCTGAGCAATTCATGGGACAATTAGCAGGCGTTTCTGATCCAGAAGCTAAACGTAAAATTATTGGTCGCGAATTTGTTGAAGTGTTTTTAGTTCAAGCTAAAAAACGTGTCAATGCCAAATGGCTTGCACAAGGCACTATCTATCCTGATGTGATTGAGTCGGGTGGTGCAAAAACCAAAAAGGCAGTTACTATCAAAAGTCACCATAATGTAGGTGGCTTACCTGAAAAATTAGGCTTAAAATTATTAGAGCCACTACGTGATCTATTCAAAGATGAAGTACGTGAATTAGGCATTGCACTTGGCTTGGCTGCTGATATGGTATATCGCCACCCTTTCCCAGGTCCAGGGTTAGGTGTACGTATTTTAGGTGAAGTAAAAGCTGAATTTGCTCAACTTTTACAGCGCGCAGATGCTATATTTATTGAAGAATTACGCAATACCCGATGTGAAAAAACGGGCAAAACTTGGTATGAACTTACCAGCCAGGCTTTTGCTGTGTTTTTACCAGTTAAATCTGTAGGTGTAATGGGTGATGGGCGTACTTATGAGTACGTGGTAGCCTTGCGTGCGGTTGTAAGTAGCGACTTTATGACGGCACATTGGGCAGAACTACCGTATGCGCTATTAGGTAAAGTATCGAATAGAATTATTAACGAGGTAAGAGGTATTAATCGTGTGGTATACGATATTTCGGGCAAACCACCGGCCACTATTGAGTGGGAATAATCCACTAAAAAATCATGAGCCGTGCGTTTACTAAAGAAAGTGATGATGCTGGTACCGAGTTACCAGACCGCGCATTAAGCGAATATCCTAACTATGTAACACTTCAGGGTTTGCAACAATTAAAGTTACAATTTGAAGCCGCAGAAAAAGACCGTAGCGTTTTATTAACTAACAAAGATGACGCGCTAGCCAAGCAAAAAATTGCCATGCTAGAGCGCGATATGCGCTATTTGTCAGCACGTCAAGTGAACGCGATTGTTGCAGAGCATAAGCCACAAAATGCTGACTTGGTTTTATTTGGTGCCACGATTGATGTAGAAGATGATGAAGGGATTTTGCATCACTTCAGTATTGTTGGTGAAGATGAAGCGCACATCGCAACGTATAAAGTAAGTTGGGTATCGCCTCTTGCAAAAGCTTTAATTGGGCACAAAATAGGCGAAAGTGTTGTTTGGCATCGCCCCGCAGGCAACTTAAATTTAAAGATTATTGCAATCCATTATTAAAGACTCGTTATCAAGTAGTCACTAACCATCACTTAAGTAAAGAAAATCAGTATGAATGTAATTCAAGCCATAGAAACACGCCGTTCAGTGAAGGCATTTGATAGTAATCACCAAATGACACAAGCCGAAATTGACCAACTATTATCTTTAGCGATGCTGTCGCCCACCGCTTTCAATATACAGCATTGGCGTTTTGTTGTAGTTTCAGATCCAGTGTTACGCCATCAAATACGCGCAGTAAGCTGGAATCAAGCACAAGTAGAACAAGCTTCACTACTCATTGTAATAACAGCAGATTTGCAAGCTTGGGCCAAGCAGCCAGAGCGTTACTGGAAAAATGCCCCGAAAGCAGTAGCTGACCAATTAGTCCCTGCGATTGGGCACTTTTATACTGGTCAAGAAACCATGCAGCGCGATGAAGCCATGCGCTCTTGCGGTATGGCAGCAATGACGATTATGCTGGCCGCAAAAGAGATGGGTTATGATACTTGTCCAATGGATGGCTTTGATTTTGATGCAGTAGCTAAATTACTTAATTTGCCTGCAGACCATACACCCACTATGTTTATCGTCGTTGGCAAGGCTTTACAGCCAGCGCGTCCAAGAAGTGGGCAATTAGCCATGAACGAAGTCGTTGTACAGAATACGTTCTAACAATACATTTTAAGAGCACAGTTTTACGAGCTAGAACGCTCAAACAAAAAATACGATTTAAATTAAAGAAGACACTATGTTAATTAGCAATAATATTACGATGCAGTTTGGCGCTAAACCATTATTTGAAAACGTTTCGGTCAAGTTTAGCGATAACAATCGCTACGGCTTAATTGGCGCCAATGGTTGTGGCAAATCAACATATATGAAAATACTAGCAGGCGTGCTAGAGCCCACATCAGGTAATTTATCGATTGAATCAAACGAGCGCATGTCATTTTTGCACCAAGATCAATTTGCTTATGAAGATATCCGCGTTTTAGATGTGGTGATGATGGGTCACGAGCAAATGTGGAAAGCCAACGTCGAAAAAAATGCCATCTATGAAAACATGGAAGCCACAGAAGATGATTATATGCGCGCCGCCGAGTTAGAAGGCGTTTATGCAGAATATGATGGTTACACCGCGGAAGCTCGCGCAGGCGAATTATTGTTAGGTGTGGGTATTCCTATTGAACAGCACAATGGCCCAATGAGCGCAGTAGCACCAGGCTGGAAATTGCGGGTATTATTGGTACAAGCGCTATTCTCAAACCCTGATATATTATTACTAGATGAGCCAACCAATAACCTGGACATCAACACTATTCGTTGGCTAGAAGATGTGCTAAATAACCGCGATTGCACTATGATTATTATTTCGCATGACCGCCACTTTTTGAATCAAGTCTGTACGCATACTTGCGATATGGATTACGGCAAAATTACAATTTATCCAGGTAATTATGATGATTACATGGAAGCAAGTACCGCAGCGCGCGCTCAACAAGCTAAAGATAATGCTAAAGCCAAGCAACAAGTGGCTGATTTGCAAGACTTTGTACGCCGCTTTTCAGCCAATGCCTCTAAAGCAAAACAAGCGACTAGCCGCGCAAAACAAATTGATAAAATTAAAATTGAAGAATTTAAACCTTCAAGCCGCCAATTTCCGTTTATTCGCTTCGATTATGACGAACGTGAAAAATTACATCGCAACGCAGTTGAACTTAAAAAAATATCGCATGGCTTTGATAAACCGCTATTCAATGAGGTTGAATTGATGATTGAAGCGGGTGAAAAAATTGCGATTATTGGTGAAAATGGTATTGGTAAAACCACCCTGCTCCGCTGCTTAGCTGGCGATTTGCAAGCCAACCACGGCGAAGTTAAATGGGCAGAAAAAGCCAATATTGGTTACTTTGCACAAGATCACGAATATGAGTTTGATAACGGCGAAGATTTATTTGAGTGGATGACGCAATGCCGACAACCTACGGATGATGACCAAGTTGTACGTAGCATGTTAGGTCGCTTACTGTTTGGTGGTGATGATACTAAAAAATCTGTCAAAGTACTTTCTGGTGGTGAAAAAGGTCGCATGCTATACGGCAAGCTGATGCTGGCTAAAACCAATGTATTATTGATGGACGAGCCAACCAACCATATGGATATGGAGTCTATTGAAGCACTCAATACGGCGTTAGACAAATATAAAGGCACATTGATTTTTGTAAGCCATGACCGCGAATTTGTGAGCTCAATTGCCACACGTATTTTAGAAGTGAAAGCCGATGGCATTGTAGATTTCTCTGGTAATTATGAAGAGTACTTAACCAGCCAAGGCGTTGAGTAGTGCTTAAAAGCCTTTTAACAGCACTCTGTATTATCTGGCTTGCTGTTATTTGTTTTTTTGCTTTTGCCAGTCATGCAACAGTCTTTAAACTTGAAGGTTTTCAAGGCATTGGCTTATTATTAGTAATTTTTTGGATAATTTACTTGGTTGGCTTATGGTTTGAGCAACCGCGCATCACCGATAGCGTTTAAGCAATGTTGCTAGGCTACACTATTGGCATGATACGTATACTAGATTTACTCCCTAATCAACAACAATATCCGCACTGGTTGCGCCTTATACCGAAGCCGATTATCGTAACAATCGCCATCGCTTTTATTTATATTTTTGTTGGCAGGTTACCACTAATAGCTAAAAATATCATCACGGCACACCATGCAAAAAATGTGTGTTTGGTCGAGATTATTAGCGCGCCTTTTCATGACCTTTCATCTGCTAAATTAAATTATGGCCATTAGAGCAACCGTATTCAAAGCTAACCTACAAATTGCAGATATGCAGCGGCATTATTATGCAGAACATGCGCTGACAATATCGCAGGAGCCATCAGAGACTGATGAGCGCATGATGGTGCGTCTATTAGCTTTTGCGATACATGCAAAAGAGTACTTAACATTTGGTCAAAGCATGACAAATGATGAAGAGGCAGACATCTGGCAAAAAGATTTAACAGGCGCCATTGATCTATGGATAGATGTAGGCTTGCCAGAAGAAAGGCTAATCCGCAAAGCCTGTGGTCGCGCTAAACAAGTCGTTGTGTATTGCTACGGCGGTCGCACAGCGCAAATGTGGTATGAGCAAAATTCAAAAGATTTTGCACGACAAAATAACCTCACGATTATCAATATTCCACAGGAAAGCACGCGTGCAATCGCACTGATGGCGCAAAAGAATATGCAGCTGCAATGCAATATTCAAGACGATGAAGTATGGCTGATGGATGAGAAAAACACTGTCACCATTAACTGTGAAATTTACAAATCATCTTCTGATAAGCATTATTAAGTCCATCACTTAATCTAATAAGTAAAACTCATGCAAACAAAATCCGTATTGCATCCACGCAATCAGCACCGAGAGCGCTACGATTTTGATGCACTAATTGTAAGTTCGCCTAAGCTGGCATGCCATGTAAAGCCTAATGCTTTCGGTGATGCTTCAATTGATTTTGGTAATCCACAAGCGGTTATTGCACTCAATAAGGCTCTGTTAACACACCATTATCATGTAAAAGATTGGCATATTCCCACTCACTATCTTTGCCCACCGATACCGGGTCGCGCTGATTATATTCATTATTTAGCTGACCTATTAGGCAAAACCAATCATAATAAAACCGTGCACGTTTTAGATATTGGAATGGGTGCTAATATGGTCTATCCATTAATTGGCAATTTTGAATATGGCTGGCAGTTTGTAGGTACTGATATTGATGTTAGAGCATTAGAGAATGCTAATGCCATCATTATAGCCAACTCAAACTTAGCGTCTGAAATTGAGTTACGCTTACAAACTAATACATCACACTACTTTAAAGGTGTTATTCAGGCGGATGAGCATTATGACATCACTATGTGTAATCCGCCTTTTCACGCTTCCTTTGCCGAAGCAGAGGCTGGCACACGCCGCAAATTAAAAGGCTTAGCTAATAAAGGATTAAGTAGCATTAAGAAAAAAACATTCAAACAGCCTACCACTCTTAATTTTGGTGGCAATGTAAATGAACTCATATATACAGGTGGAGAGGAAGGGTTCGTTTGTGGCTTGGTGGCGGAGAGTAAAACTTTTGCTACACAGGTAGGATGGTTTACTAGTTTAATATCTAAAGAAAGCTCCCTACCTGCCGTATATCGCGCTCTTAAACAAGCCGGCGCATTATCCATTACAACCATAGACATGACCCAAGGGCAAAAGAAAAGCCGCTTTGTGGCTTGGTCGTTTTTAAAAAACTATTAGTAACCAGTACTTGAGCTTCTGCTAAAACAGACATTAAAATGATAGCGTCGACAACAAAAAACCCAGCTTTCGCCGGGCTTTTTTATACAAAATTACTCTTTAATCGCGCGTTTACGCTCATGCTCTAACAAGTAACGTTTACGGATACGAATCGTTTTTGGTGTAATTTCCACTAACTCATCATCATCAATAAATTCAACAGCTGATTCTAACGTTAATTGTATGGCAGTAATTAAACGCACCGCTTCATCAGTACCAGATGAACGCACGTTAGTCAGTTGCTTACCTTTAATCGGGTTCACAATTAGATCGTTATCACGACTATGAATTCCGATGACCATACCTTCATAAAGTTTATCGCCTGGTACAGAGAACATTTTTCCACGATCTTGCAATTTCCATAAAGCGTAAGCAACTGCTTCACCATGCTCAGAAGAGATTAATACACCATTGCGACGACCTGGCATATCGGCTTTTACTGGCGCATATTCATCAAAAATGTGTGCCATTAAGCCGGTGCCGCGCGTCATGGTTAAGAACTCAGATTGAAAACCAATTAAACCACGTGCTGGAATCTTATACTCTAAACGTGTACGGCCATTGCCATCAGATTCCATATTTTGTAACTCACCACGACGGCGACCTAACTCTTCCATCACTACACCTTGGTTATCATCTTCCAAATCAACTGTCAGCACTTCATATGGCTCACATTTCACACCATTTACTTCACGGTAAACCACACGCGGTTTACCAACTGCCATTTCAAAGCCTTCGCGGCGCATTGTTTCTAATAAAATAGTTAAATGCAGCTCGCCACGACCAGAAACACGAAATACGTCAGTATCTTCTGTATCTTCAACACGTAAAGCTACGTTAACTAAAAGCTCTTTAGTTAGACGATCTTTAATTTGACGCGATGTTACAAATTTACCTTCTGTACCCGCTAATGGTGAAGAATTCACCATAAAGTCCATAGTCAATGTGGGCTCATCGACACCCATCACTTGCAAACCTACCGGATTTTCGCGGTCAGCAATAGTAAATCCAATACCAATTTCATCAATACCAGAAATAATAATAATATCGCCTGCTTCAGCCTCTTCAACTGGCATGCGCTCTAAGCCTACAAAGCCAAGTACTTGATTAATTTTACCTTGGCCTACTTGTTTATCGCCATTCATCACAGCAACTGCCTGACCTGACTTAATACGACCATTGACCACACGGCCAACACCTAAACGACCTGTATAAGTTGAGTAATCAAGTGCTGAGATTTGCATTTGCAAAGGTGCATCGCTGCTGCCCGCTGGCGGAGCTACATGGCTTAAAATCGTATCGAACAACGGGCGCATATTGTCAGATGTATCTTTCATATCTAACATGGCAAAGCCATTTAAAGCGGATGCGTAAACCACTGGGAAATCTAATTGTTCATCAGTCGCGCCTAAGTTAGCAAACAAGTCAAACGTATGATTAATCACCCAATCTGTACGCGCGCCTGGACGGTCTACTTTATTAATAACAACTATAGGTTTTAAACCAAGTGCCAACGCTTTTTTAGTTACAAAACGCGTTTGTGGCATTGGACCTTCTACCGCATCCACTAACAATACAACACCATCGACCATACCTAATACGCGCTCTACTTCGCCACCAAAGTCAGCATGGCCTGGAGTATCTACAATATTGATTTTGGTACCTTCATAAATCACTGAAGTATTTTTAGCCAAAATAGTAATTCCACGCTCTTTTTCAAGATCGTTAGAGTCCATTACACGCTCTGTGACTGCTTGGTAGGCAGCAAAAGTGCCTGATTGTTGTAATAGTTTATCTACCATGGTTGTTTTACCATGGTCAACGTGGGCGATAATCGCGATATTTCTGAGGTTGCGGGACATTGGTTTACTGCCAGTCATTGAAAGGCGGCGATTTTACCACAAAAGTGGTGTGGCAACTTGCTTACCAAAATGAATATTTGAATACGATAGAAATTTACTAAACCCTAAATTTCATACAGATGATTTAAATCAATTTTATTAATAAGCTTTATAGAAATATTTAATAGCCCTAATGTTTATTAATAAAGTCTACGATAGCCTGCAACTCTTCATTGGAACGCATGGGTTTAGCCAGCTTTGCCACCATATCAATATGGCCGTAGGTTGGAAACTCAACCACATCTACTGATCCACCTTTGGCCTTTATCTTAGCACTCAAATTAAATGTATTAAAAGGCGCTACTATATTATCTGCTAAACCTACTAATAGCAGCATGGGTGGATTCTGACCCGTGACAAACTCAATAGGTTGTGATTTCCAGCGCTCACTTTCAGCCCCAAAAATATCTTTTAAGCGTTGGCTTTTTAACGGTAAAAAATCATAAGGCCCAGCCAAACCTATGATGCCTGCAAAATCGCTATAGTTAAGATTTTCGTGCGCTAAATACTCTGGATTAATACTTAGCATAACGGCAATATATGCGCCTGCGGAATGTCCCGCTAAAAAAATATGTTCCGCATCTCCTCCAAACTCATTAGCATGCAACTTTACCCAAGCTGCAACCTTGGCTGGATCAGCCATAAAACCTGGAAACTTAACTTCTGGATAGAGTCGATAATCGGGAATCACCGTAATAAATCCTTTTGAGGTTAATGCTTCCCCTACAAACTTGTAATCTCCACGCGCGCCTGATTCCCAGCTACCACCGTAAAAGAATACCACCACTTTTCGTTTAAATTGAGCATTGCCTTTGGGAACATAGATATTCATTTTTTGACGCGGAAAGTCACCATAAGATACCCCTTCTCGAAATTCGTACCCTTCATCTGGAACAAAGGCATTGAGGGCTTTGATAGGTGAGCAAGCAACTAAAAATACTATTGTAATAGCACTAGCTGTAACAAATAAAATTTGTTTGATTTTTTTGTAACTGAGCATTTTAACTTTCCATTATATTTTTTTCAGCTAGGAGATTATTCCATATCTAGATCCAAGCAATAGAATGTATGTTAAGTTATTTTTTAGGCACATATTAGTTTCAGCCAAAAATTAAATTGCATTTGACTTTACATCAGAAATAGTTATAATCCGCACTTCGTTAGGTTTATCGGATTAATCGAGAAACCTTTCGACTCATCGCCCTGACCTATCTGTAACTCGCGAAGTTTTGAAGTTACTTATCTATTTATCGGTTAGTGGCTATGCCCGTGCGCCGGTAAAGAAGTTTTACACAAATCATTAAGTATTTAGATTTTTCTTCTGCGTTTATATTGTTTGTTGCAAACAAGTACTAAATGAAATTTGATTTAGTTTTTACTAAACAATTTATTGAGTACTTATAGCCTCAACTTATATTCATATTGCTTGCGCCCTTTTATATTTTTTCTATTAGGGAATTATTTTGACATTTGCATCATTAAATTTACATCCATCAATCTTACGTGCAATCGAAGATTCTGGTTACACAATACCTACGCCTATTCAAGCACAAGCGATACCTGAAGTGCTAGCTGGCAATGACATCATGGCATCAGCACAAACTGGTACAGGTAAAACAGCAGCATTCATGTTGCCAGCACTTAACCTTTTAGCAACACCACATACTTCAAACAGCCGTGGTCCACGTATTTTAGTATTAGTGCCAACACGTGAGCTTGCGGCACAAGTGAATGACTCAGCTCGTAACTACGGTAAGCACATCCGTGCACGCACAGTCAGTATCGTTGGTGGCATGCCGTACCCATTACAAAACAAATTATTATCACAACCTCTTGATATTTTAGTGGCTACTCCAGGTCGTTTCATTGATCACCTTGAGCGTGGTCGTATTGACGTATCACGTTTACAAATGTTGATTCTAGATGAAGCAGACCGTATGTTAGACATGGGCTTTATGCCTGATGTTGAGCGCATTTGTAACGCGTTGCCAGTTGAGCGCCAAACATTGTTATTCTCTGCAACATTAGATGGCAACATTGGCCGCATTGCGCGCGACATTTTACGCAATCCAAAAACGATTCAGGTAGCACAACAAAAAGAAAAACACGCGAATATCGAACAACGCTTGCACTACGTTGATGACATGACGCACAAAAACAAATTGTTAGAACATCTACTGATTGCACCTGGTGTGAATCAAGCTATTATTTTCACTTCAACAAAACGCCATGCAGATATATTAGCAGAAGATTTATACGCTGCTGGTCATAAAACTGCAGCGCTTCACGGTGACATGACACAAGGTGCACGTAACCGTACACTCACTAAACTACGTCATGGCGACGTAAAAGTGTTAGTAGCGACTGATGTTGCTGCACGTGGTATCGACATCAACGGTATAACGCACGTGATTAACTACGATTTACCTAAATTTGCAGAAGATTACGTACACCGTATTGGTCGTACTGGTCGTGCTGGCGCATCTGGTATTGCAATTTCTTTTGCATCAAATATGGATCGCCATATTTTACGTAAAATTGAACAATACACAGGCAATAAACTAGAAGCAGCTGTAGTTGAAGGCTTTGAGCCGAAACGTGCAATTTCAACAAGTGATGCGCCATCTGGTCGTCGTGGCAATAGCAATTCACGTGCTGGTCATAAACCAGGTGGTAGCGGTGGTTATGCACCACGTGGCAATGATCGTGGTGGTTATGGCGCTCGTTCAGATTCTGGTCGTTCTGATGCTAGTCGCTCAGATTCTAACCGTGGCGAAGGCCGTAGCAATGAAAGCCGTTCTTTTGGTCGCGATGGTTCTGGCCGTGCTGATAGCCCACGTCCTACTGAGGGCCGTACGTTTGGTGACAGAGCAGCTGCTGTTCGTCCTGCAAATTCAGGTTTTAACGCACGTGATAACGCACCTCGTGAAAACTCACGTGAGAACTTTGGGAATCGTGAGGGCAGTAACCGTGGCGAAGCGAACGGCAATACACGTAGCTATGCTGGCCGCGATAGCGCTCCGCGCAGTGCTGACACGCGTAACCAACCTGGTCGCAGCTTTGGTACAAATAATGGCGGTCGTTCTGAAGGTTCTCGCACTGATTCACGCCCTGCTCGTTCTGAAACAAGTGGCAATAGTGCGCGTTATGCAAACCGTGATGTAAGTCCAGCCAGCGATGGCGCTACTAAACGCACACGTAGTTTCGTTTAAGTCAAATATAAGAGCTAATACTTAATGACGACAGCAAGTTTTGATACACTCGGCTTAGCCCCGCAAATTTTAAAAGCGTTGGCTGAGTTTGGTTATACCACCCCTACTCCAATTCAGGCGCAAGCGATTCCACTGGTGTTGGAAGGACGTGATTTAATGGCAGGCGCGCAAACAGGCACAGGCAAGACTGCTGCTTTTGTGCTGCCCTTATTACAAAAATTGTTGCCGTTAGCAAGTAGCAGTACATCCCCAGCCAGGCATCCAGTCCGCGCGCTTATACTCACACCTACCCGTGAGTTGGCAATTCAAGTGGAAGAAAGCGTAAAAGTCTATGCCAAGCATACGGCTTTAAGCTCACTCGTGGTGTTTGGTGGTGTGGATATTAAAACGCAAACACCGCATCTTAAAACAGGTGTTGAGATTCTTGTGGCGACACCAGGTCGCTTACTAGATCACATTGAACAAAAAACCATCAATCTCAGTCAAGTACAAATGTTAGTATTAGACGAAGCTGACAGAATGCTGGATATGGGCTTCATGCCTGATTTGAAACGTATTTTGGCGCTGTTGCCAAAACAACGTCAAAACTTAATGTTTTCCGCTACATTTTCAAATGAAATCAAAAAGTTATCGGATGACTTTTTAACAAATCCAACACTAATAGAAGTAGCACGGAGCAACGCAACTTCTGATAATGTCACGCAAAAAGTCTATCACGTTGTCCAAGCTGATAAGCAAGCGTTACTGATACAAATTCTTAAAAATAAATATAATAACGTTAACGTTAGCCAAGTCATTATTTTCACTAAAACCAAATTAACGGCCAGCCGCCTAAGTCGCGCATTAGAAAAAGAGGGTATCGCTGCCGACGCGATCCATGGAGACAAAAGTCAACAAGAACGTATGGCTGCACTGGTTGCGTTTAAAGCAGGAAAAATCACAACGCTAGTCGCCACTGATGTAGCTGCACGTGGTTTAGATATTAGTGATTTGCCTATGGTGATTAATTACGAGATTCCTAGCGCCCCAGAAGATTACGTCCACCGTATTGGTCGTACCGGTCGTGCAGGCGCCTCTGGTGCCGCTATTTCTTTGGTTTCGCCCGATGAGGAAAAGTATTTAGTTGAGATTGAAAAACTCATCAAACATGTCATTACTAAAGAAGAGGCTGTTATTGAGAAATCAGCTAATAGCTACAAAAGCGAAACTAAAAGCCCTAAAGAATATGGTGCAAGAGAGAGCAGCCATCGCGTTAATCGCAACGACTCTAGTAAACAAAATGATGGTAACGTTAGAACACCACGCTACAAAGTAGCGCATGACCCTTGGTTCGATAAACCTTATGAGCCCTCAAACTCAGCAATTAAGCCTGTTAACCCAACGCGTTTAATGAGTAAATCAAAAGCACGAGTCGCTGCATTACTTGGTGGCTTTAAAAAAACTGATTAATAAAGGCGCAGTGTTATAAAACAAAAAATCACAATTGATTGTGCTTTTATAATGTAGTTATCACTTTGGTTGAGTGGTTACTGATTGCGCATAAAATCGCCACGCCATGCAGTTGAGCAGCCAAGTTAGCCATCAATTTCTCGTCAAACTTTAGCTGGTGCATCGCACCAATCATGCATTACATCCATTGATCCCGCGCAGACTAATCAATAGCAAAAGGCATGTGTTTAGCCCTTAAAAAAGGATGTCCATAACGCTTAATATATAGTTACGGTCTGCCTGTCCAGGCATTTTAAAACATAAACAGTTTTTTGCGTGAGCTTGTTAAGTCCGCAGGATGCATCGCACGAATACCAGCCGCTTTTGGGTCTAAATCCATGATGTCATAAAACTTTTCTACTAGCTTGCGGATATTAGCAGTATCGCCATTTTCGCCACCTAATAGTATATAAAAAGTAGATTTATTACTTCCAACGTCTACAATTTTTTTAACATAAAACCAGCCTTTTAAGCTGCGGATGTTTTAACTAAACTTGCCGCTAACTTGGCACGGCTTCTTGCTTCATCTGTGTTAATACCCGTCGCCAATGCAACACCCATACGACGGCGTTTAAATGACTCTGGCTTACCAAATAAACGAATATCAGCTTCTGCTACGGATAATGCTTTATCAATGTCTTCAAAAGCGAGATTAGTACTATCTACACCACCGTAAATCACAGCACTAGCTGCAGGTTTAGTTAAAGTAACATTCACCGGCAGACCTAAAATAGCACGGGCATGTAAATCAAACTCACTAAAACGTTGGCTGGCCATTGTCACCATACCCGTGTCATGTGGTCGCGGGCTTACTTCACTGAACCATACCTTTTCATCTTTAATAAACAGCTCTACACCAAACAAACCTAAACCACCTAAGCTATCTGTCACCGCTTTGGCAATACGTTTAGATTCAGCTAACGCTACTGCATTCATCGCTTGTGGTTGCCAACTTTCAATATAATCACCTTTTTCTTGCACGTGCCCAATAGGCTCGCAATAATAGGTTTCAATTTCACCTTGTGCATTTTTAGCGCGAACGGTCAGCAAAGTAATTTCGTAATCAAAATCAATCTGGCCTTCTACAATGACAATGCCAGAATCTACACGCCCTGCACTAGCGGCATACTCCCAAGCTGGCAAGACCTCGGCTTGATGAGTAATGCGTGATTGGCCTTTACCAGAAGATGACATGGTAGGTTTAATAAAACATGGATACTCGATACCATTATCAATAGCCGCCTGTAGCTCAGCACCACTTCTTGCAAACGCATAGGGAGATGTTGGCAAGCCCAAATCTTCTGCTGCTAGTTTTCTTATGCCTTCACGGTTCATGGTGAGTTGCACGGCTTTAACAGTTGGTATCACGGTTGCGATACCTTGCTGCTCGATCTCAGCCAGCGTTTGCGTGTTGAGTGCTTCGATTTCTGGCACAATTAGATGTGGCTTTTCAAGATTAACCAACGCCATTAACGCATCATGATTAGTCATATCAATGACATGCGCGCGATGTGCAACCTGATGGCCGGGCGCATTTTTATAACGGTCTACAGCAATGACTTCTACGCCAAGTCGTTGTAGCGCAATAATCACTTCTTTACCAAGCTCACCGCTACCTAACAACATTACTCGGGTCGCTGAGGGACTTAACGGGGTACCTATCGTGACAGAAGTGATCATGCAAAACTCCAATTTAATTCAAGCAGAATAATAACATGGGAGGATGCAAGTGATGAAAGGCAATGCTATGAAAGCCTTAATAAAACAAGGCTGGATGGAAGATTACATCTTACTTATGACAATAAATTAAAACTATAAACCGTATGAACTATTAATTAAATTAATCGCTACTTCCATTTTTATCCATTCGATAACGCATTGTTATGCGGGCAATACCTAATATACGCACAGCTTTAGATACGTTATATTTGCAATCAATCAAGGTATTAATTAATGTGGTTTTTTCTATATCATCCAAGGTGAGATGCGCTTCAGTTTAAGCTGAAAAATAATGACGACCAACAATCGCATCATTAGCCTGATGACTCGGCAGTGCTAAATCATCTACAGAAATGATATGGTGCTGACTTAACAGCACGGCTGATTTGATGACGTAATTCACGCACATTACCTGGCCATGAATAAGCAGCAATAGCTTCTATGGCAGATTCAGAAAAAGCATGTGACTGCAAGCCGTAACGTCGCTCAGTTAACTTAGAAAAGTGTTGTGCTAACAGCACAGCATCATGTAATTGGTTAGCTTTTGTATTGGTTTTATCATGGCGCTCGCGTATTGGCGGCATAAAGATATTTAATACATTGAGCCTGTAATATAAATCTGAACGAAAACTACCATTACTCCCCATTTGTAATAAATCGCGATTAGTTGCAGCAATAATACGTGCTTCAACTGGGCTTTCTACATTTGATCCAGTACATCTTACTACTCGGCGCTCTAACACGTTAAGTAGCTTGGCTTGCAGCGTTAGTGGCAACTCACCAATTTCATCTAAAAACAATGTGTCATCTTCTACTGCTGTTATCAAACCTGGCCTTAGGCCAACTGGGCTAGTAAACGCCCCTTTTCATGACCAAAAAATCACTTTCAATAAGCTCAACAGGCAACGAGGCTCAATCTATATCCACGAATGGTTTATCGCTACGCTTATCTTTAACTTGCACATTTTGTCGGCAAGAAATATGCAGCAAACGAGCTGCGAGATCTTTACCTGTACCGGCTTCGCCAGTGACCATCACTGTTGGCGCAATATCATTTTCCAGTAAGTCAATCTGCAATATGCGCACAATTTGGGCACGTACATTTTGTACAGATAAGCTTTCGCCCAGCAACTTAGTTCCTTCACTTGCATGTTGAATTGCATGGTTATTACGTTGACGCGAATAATCCAAACTATAATTAACCTTAACCGCATTTTCGCTTTTTTGTACAATAAGCAGTAGCTCTTCTAAATCAATTGGCTTTTTTAAATAGTCTGTCGCACCGAGCTTAACGGCATGTACTGCATCACTCACTCCGCCATGCGCCGTTATTACTATCACGGCAATACCTTTAGCCACGAACTCACTTAAAACATCCAATCCATTATCATCAGGCAAACGCATATCTAGAAGTACTAAATCAGGAACGAATTGACGTGCAATATGGCGCCCGTCTGCAATGTTTTCTCCATGCTCGCAATTCTAACCCGCTTTTTGCAAGCGCTTAGAAACAGCGCGAGCAAATAGCAATTCGTCTTCTACTTTCAATAACCTGGTATGCATATTGATTTTGCTAGCAACACTTTCCATCAGTGAGGCGGTATCGCTAGCAGTTGAAAATACAGAGGGTTTTAACATAGTGTTACTAATAGAGATTTAATATAAACAAATTTAATTTGCATCGGCTGTTGAATTTTTAGTAACACCAAACTCATAAGTTAACCCTATCCAGCCAGCAAGTGGCGCAGCAGGGGACCGGAATTGCTCTGCAATAGGGTTACCACCACTATCTACATTAAAAATGTTGCCACCTAAGACACCAAACGTTGCATATTTTTTATCGAATAAATTGTTTACTTTAGCAAACGCTTTCCAGTTTTTTCTAAAGCTGTAATGTGTGTCTAAATTAACTACACCATAACCTGGCACTTTGCCGTTTGCATCCTGATTATTTTCATCGCCTCGTGCATATTGACCAGAAGCAATAACGAGATTAGCACCTAGGTTCCAAGCTGGAGTCAGGTCATAATCTGCACGTAATTTTAAGATTTGACGTGCGATACCTGGAATTCTGTCGCCTTTATTCACTTGAATTTTCCCACTACCATCCGTCGTACTATTAGCGGGTGAGCCAACAGTAAAGTCAGACTCATAAGTAGCATCCACAAAGCCATAATTAACCGCTAAATTCAAAGTTTCAAATTTACTATTTAAACCAAACTCAAACCCACGGCGACGTGTTTCACCTACGTTTTTAAAGAAACCGGTGGTAGCTAAGTTACTCGCGATAAATTGAATATCATTATTATTTCTTGCAGTGTATAAGCCCATGTTCCAACTCACGTTTTCTGTAAGTTTGCCGCGCACGCCGCCTTCCCATGTTTTAGCCACAACTTTTTGTAAATTAGGATCAGCAGCAAATGAATTGGGTAATGAACATGGACGAGTTTCGTCAGCGCAAGAAAGCTCTACTGGCGTTGGTGCTCGCATCCCTTCGTTATAACCACCATAAAAACCTAAGTTTTGCGATACGTTGTAATTAAGACCAACCGCAGGGTTAAAACGGTTGTAATGGTGGTTACCATTTAAATCGCCTATGGGTTGTGCAACACTTGGATCTTCACTATAGCCTTTTAAATCAATTCTAGCTACGTTGTAACGCCCTGCAAGGGTCATATGCAACTTATCAGTCCATGAAAAAGTATCGGTGGCATATAAACCATAGTAATCATTTTTAGTTTTCAATCGCACTCGGCCATTTGAAACTAACGAGTCATCAGTTACGGTTTCGTGACCTATGATAGAAGCTTCAAATGAATCGCTAGTAAAATCCGTACGGCCCATATCAACGCTTGCGCCTACAGTAAACTGGTTTTTATGTGCAACTAAATCACCTAACAAACTAAACTGCACCGCACCGCCAAAACCATCTTGATCCGTTGTGGTTGATATATTGCTGGAATCTCCTGCAGCTAGTGTTTTGGCATTACTATTGAAGCTGGTAGATTTGTTTTTACGATAGTACGCATTACCTGCTACGAGCTTGTCATTGGTTAAAAAATAGCTACCCTTTAAATTAATCATGCCCATTTCATTACCGATTGAATCAGGGTAGGTATAAGCCTTAGCGGGTTTATTTAGCATAGACAAAGGTACAGCTTGTGTACCTTCCATCATGGTATCAGCCAAAGCCACCGATAAATCTAAATCGCTGGTTTCATCTTGCCAGCCCACCTTGCCAAAAATCTGTTTAACATCACTGCTTGAGTGCTCACGCCAGCCGTTCTCTTTAAAAATATTACCTGCTACAAAGTAATCTAGATTTTTTTCTTTATCGACTCCGCCAGTCTCAAACTCAAAGGCGCGACGCGCCCAAGAACCACCGTAAGCAGTTGTTCTAACCCCAGGGAATTCAGTACCACTTTTAGTATGGACGGCCAAAGCTCCACCCAATGTATTCAAACCAAATAAAGGGTTAGAACCGGGTATTAAATTAATGTTAGCTACGGCATTAGCTGGAATCAAATCCCAATTCACAATATCGCCAAATGGTTCGTTTACTCGTACTCCATCTACAAATATGGATAAGCCTTGTGGGGTACCTAATAAGGGAGACGCGGTAAAGCCCCGAAAAGACACATCAGCCTGGTACGGGTTTGCTAACGAATTACTAGTATTAATAGAACCCAGATTGTTATCTAAAAACTCAGATAAATCTAATGATTGTTGTTGTTCTATAGACTTAGCAGAGCCTGTTTGCACGTTGGATGGTACTTGGTTGATTGGCGTGCCAATACTGGGCAAGGGTGTAGTACCAACGACTTCAATTTTCGCAGTTTCCAAGACCTCTGCTTTGTTTTCTGCCAACGCTTGAGGCATGGTATACGTCGAAACTACTGCTATAAGAATGACTTTGATTTTGAATTGCGCGCTTTGCATTACTTTAATCCCCATTAATAATACTAGTTAGTTTACTTTCTAGGAATTAAAAAGCTAACTTTACACCGCGCGACAGCTATTAAAAAGCTATATAAATCAATTAAGTAAAGTTTTTATCATCCAGACACTAGTTTAACCTTTAAAGTTGGTTGTATACAACCATTTATATAGTTAGAGATCTTTGCAAGAGCCACCAACATTGAAGCAAACTCACCTTTGAAATGAGATAATAGAGACTGTGTAATTTAGCTGAGAACCACCATCATGGCTTGAAAGAACCTAAAGCAAATAAGTTTAGCCGACGCATTGATTGTAGAACATGCAGCACCCACCGAACTCGATGATGTGCATGCGCTATTGAACTGGGCAAAGCTTGAAGCGCATTTAGTCAGTATTCACAAGAAGACCAGTGGCGAAAAGGCTTGACCGCCACTAATGATGTTCAAGGCGTTACT
>JACMMS010000049.1 GCA_014378915.1 Methylophilaceae bacterium | reverse complement strand
TAATCGTGTTCGTAGTTGGCCAATTACCAAGTACGATGTAGCCGTGCCAAACATCCGCATTATTTCGGCAAAGTCAAACCTCGCGGCAAACAGCGCAACACTGGTTACTCAAGAGTCGTGGCAAGTCCGCAGCAACGATGGTAAACTCATTTACCAAGAAAATAATGCCCGTCATACCATCACCCTGCAGCGCGTACCGAGCTACGTGTTGCACAAGTGGGTAGTCACTTCCATACAGTAAATTCTTGTAAGAGTATCCAGCTCTTTACAACCTATGCTAAGATGTCTTTTTATGAATAGTCATTTAGAAACTTTACGTCAGACCTGCGTCAATTTTACTGCTGCCAAAAACGGCTTAAGCTACCGCGCTCTGTCTCCGCAGCTTGAGTTTGGTATAGGGGACACTGCAATGCAACACCGACTAATCACGCTTGATGAGTTGCAAGCCGACGATGACATTTCAGACCCAGCCGACGGTATAAATAATGGCTGGATAGCCCTCGAGACGGCCGCCCATCTACCGCCCGGACTTGGTCGGCAGCGGCACGTCAGCATATCACAGGGCCGCTTTAGCCGGATAGCAGCAGGGGTGGAGTCACGGTCCTCAACCAATCGTCTAGCGGCTCATGCGGCTAACCTAGGACTGGCCGTTGTTTCGGCCTACCAATACGACGCGCAAACTTTAGTAGATGACAATCCTGGTTATTATGCCAGTTTACTCGAACGCGCCCTGCATGATGAGTTGCTTATGAAGCACCAAGAGACGAAGCGCCGTGGCAATGTTAGTGAACTGACCGTTGCGACCTTAGCCAGCCACCTCAATTACTTCACCCTGCCCACCAGCACTCGCCACGATCAACCCTTGAGTAGCCGAATGCCAAGTTTTGCATATGATTTGCAAATTTGGTTCGAACCCCCAAACAGCTTACCCACCAGGCCAGACCGAAAAATTCAAGTCAAGACGACGTATTCCACCGATTGCCTTCGTTACGCCGCTGAGATTAGCCTTGTGTCAATTTGTGACGACTTTGTGGAGAGCCATCTCGATCAACTAGCTACTGCTCTGACACGCTTATACAGCGGCAAAACTGTAAATAACCAGAGCGCTCGGTGTATTCAAACAAACGGTGCGATATTAACGGCTATCTTAGAAAAAGAAGAGGCGGTCACGGCAGACTCGTACAGCCGGGTACGTCGAATATTGGCAATGAGAAGCTAAACTTATGGAATTATAGCTTTCGGTTGATCAAAAAATACTACCACTAGTAAAGGCAGCACGGGTTACAATATTGCCTTTTTCAGTAAATTGCAACGTGTTTTTGATAGAGTTATAGATAATTTATTTGCTGCGATTTTTATTGGCGTAAACTGGTGACACGTCGCCGGTTTTTTTAGCAGAAATCAGTTAAACCGCTCTAGCGGCGGCGTGAGTGCAATTCTTGTAAATTACAACTTTGAACGGTACCAAGCATTACATAATTTACAGTATGAGCTAACTATTAAACTAACGACTACAATACTAATAATAAACGTCACAGAAAACTGAAATAAATTATTTCGGAACAAGCCGAACTGACTGAATTTTTCGTCTGATAAAAAACGGCTTTTTGGAGTAAGCTTTTTAGTTATTTTTTAACTTTAATAAATGAATGTACTATAAGCGAATATAGTACTCATAATCGATTTATTCTAAATTAGTGTCACAGTTTTTGCCATAATTTTATAATCCTACACACATTGTCTGTCTGGATGTAATTACTTTTAACGACGAATGTTTACGCCGATTGTAGATATATTTCTAGATTTTAAGCACTTTCAAAAGAGAGTTAATTTTTTTACCCTAACCAACGACTAATTATGTGTATATGCATGATAGCCAACAGTAGTATTTGTAGTAAATGCCGCCCAATTTTGATTATAGTAATTAGTGTTGTTACCCCATGCCCCAGCATTGTAAGTATTTTGGACCTTGCTTTTATAAATATCTTTTGCAACTGAATTTGAACCAGTTAAATCAATAATTGAAGCAGCTACACCGTATTGGGCAATGTCACCATAGGTTGAAATTATTGTACCGGAAGTACTGTAAACAGCTTTAATACTCTTATTTTCTGTCCACTGGTCTGTATAGAATTTTGATAAAGGTGTTAAAAAGTTTTTTGCGCGTTGATCTGGTAAATCATTTAACACACGAGCTCCTGTTCTAAATGCATCATATCCATAGTTAGTACTTAGATTATCGGTGTCTACCAACACTAAATTACCTATCGCATCCACTCTGGTCCAGTCAGGTACTAAGCCGGATCGAGTATCCTGCGCTTTAGCCAAATATGAATAGCTATCATTGGTTATCGTATTCCATGGATGAATTTTATCGACAATCGCGAATATCTTATAATATGCAGGATCGATATATGATGGGTTTACTAATACACTACCGTCTGATTTTTCTCCTGCAGCTGAAGCAGCAACATAATAATGTCCATTAATCTTAACTAATTCGTGATCCCAGATATCTGTAAGAAGAACTTTTGCTTCTTCTAAATACTTAGGATCATGCCAAGTAGAGCTGGCTTGTATTAGCGCGTAAGCGATGTCCTGATCTGCATCTGTTGCGGTGTTAGAATCAACTTGGCTCCATTTTCCGTTTATATTCTGCCATTTCCAAGAAAATAATTTGTCTGTATTTCTATGTTGCATGTGATCTTTCGTCCAAGCCAATATGCCATCAAATGTAGTTTGGTCATTTTGTTGAACAGCTCTGAGTAATCCATAAGCCTGTCCCTCGGATGTTGTCACATTATTATCCACAACCTGCCCATAAGATTGTATGAATGTAGTTTTATAGTTATTCCATGAATCTTGTAGAATTATCTGCTGTCGATTTTTTACTTTGTACACTTGTGCCCAATCCCCGTTTGTACTTATTAAATTTGGAATATCTATATAGCTAGTTGATTTGTTTCGATAATCAGCAACAAGAGTAGAGTGCTGCAGAGCACTTTTTATATAAGGAAAGCTTCCAGAGTGTACCTGTTTTAGTACTTCGTGTGTTAATAAAATATATTCTATATTTTGCCAATCATAATTAATTTTCTTGCTGACTGAGGGGTCAAGTTGGAGTTTCCAAACCCAGTCCGCATTATAATAATTAACATCTTGTTGTCTGAGATATGGGTAAGCGTAATCGTCCATAGCAATATTACTTTTTTGAGGTACGTTGGATTTAATCCAGCTGACTGCTGCTAATTGATTCGAAATTTCGTCATGTGTATACTGCTGAGTACCTAAATTACTATATCCAATAAATATAGTGGCAATTACGATAACAATCACGCAATGTCTTAGGTATATATTCTTCAAATTTCCTATAATAGCCGTTATAGACGAGCCTATAAGCATGGCTAGTAATGGGATAATAGGCACTACATAAAAGTCTATAACCAGCTTACCTCTAGCTAAGAATAGCCAGAACAAAATCCCGAATAACGTGATAATCCGTATTCCTTTATTGCGTACACTCAAGAATAGCCCCGCAATAGTTGCTAGTGCGCCTCCGTATATTAAAATTGAGTCCCTAGACCTCCATTCCTGAAAATTAATATAAAACCCACTTGAATGTTGCCATGGCCACATAAAGGAACCCCTGCCTGATTGTTCTTTAAGCGACGCTAGCAAGCTTACATGAGGATTGTTGCCCCCTAAAAAAGAACCTGATGGAAAAAATTCATTTTTTAAAAGTGCGTACAGAAAATAAAAGAATACAATACTAGCAGTAAGCCCTAGCCAAATGAAAATTGCATGGTTCCTATGTCGGGAATGAGACCGGGCGTACATCACGTATAAAAAGGCAGGAATAAAAAAGATTGCGTTTTCTTTACTGAGTATTGCTATGCCCATACATGTTGCACTGGCCAAAACATACCTAAGCCTGACAGTATTATTAATTAACAACCACAGTGCCAATAAGACCCAAAATATCATGATGTTGTCCAGTAAAATTCTACGCTGAAAATAGATTCCTAGCGGTGACAACGAGAAGATTAAAACAGAAATAATTCCAGGTAATCTTTGTTTGGATAATTTAACTGCTATGAGATACAACAGTAGTGCTGATGCAAGGTGCAGCACAAGCATGAAAATTCGTCCAGAGTTCATTAGCGAACCACCGAGATGAGCGCCCCCTGTCATTAAAAACCATATGCCCATAAATATCCATCCAGCTGGAGCATGGTCATACCAATAGGTATATGGAGCGAGAGATCCTTGGTGTATAACAGACCATGCCTGTGACACGTACGTTGCCTCGTCATTTTCAAAGTATGGATAATGGAACATATTCCAGCCATGCGTAATGCCTGCCACCCCCAACAACAAAATAATCGTAAAAACGTCTAGTCTGTGCTCTTTTAACCACTGCAAAACATGACTAATATAATTTCTCACGTGTTAACTGCCTGCAGAGTTTTATCGATACTTTCTTGACGGTGTTGGCCAGAGTGCGCAGTCTTTTCCCAATTATTAACTCCACGTAGTTCACGGTATGTAGCGCGTATAGCACCCAGACCCAATAAAATTTGATAAAAACCGAACGTACAGACCATTAATATGAATATTGGTAATTTTTTCTTTAGGTTTTGTTCATTCGTAAACTCATATAATCCTACGGTATTAATTATCACTTGTATAGCTACAATTAGTATAGGGGTAAAGCTGAAAAGAGTAATAATGACAGGCATATGTACGGCGAAGCCCAAAATTATAATAAAGGGAGTTATTATAAATAATATAGTTTGAACGAATGGAAATGACAACGTGTAGAGACAAAAAAGTTTTTTAAATTGAGTATCGTAAGCGCGCCACTGTTTGCCTTTCAAGATCTGAATAAAACCTTGGTTCCACCGTGTACGCTGCTTAATAAATTGACTGATAGTTGCGGGTGTTTCTTCTCTCGTTACGTGTTCTGCATCATATGTTGCGATTATTTTTGCCCCACGAGTAGACATTCTTATTCCGATCTCAGCATCTTCCGTTAAGCAATGTTCACTCCAGCCCCCCATTTGCTTAATTTGATCGGTTTTAAAGAATACCGTATTTCCGCCCAGGGGCACCATGCCAACTTTAGCGTGGAAGTGCATACGCGACCTAAACCAAAAGTAATACTCAAGAACATTGTGTGAACTGAACCATCTAGAATCATAGTCCATTAGTTGCGTACCAGCTTGGATAATATCAGCGTCCGTTTGGTTATATAGAGTATTGGCGACGTTGAAAATGTCAGGGTGTACATTATCCTCCGCATCAAATATTACAGTAACATTGTTCTTTGCAAGTTTTAATCCTACATTTAATCCATGAGGCTTGCTGATAGGTAAATCACTGTACGTTATGACTTGTACATTTGTTATATCGTACTTCCTAATGATAGCTTTTGCTGCATCTACGGTACCAATGTCTCCTGCGTCACATATCAGCAATATATTAACTAAGTTTTTAGGGTAATTTGCCTTTGAAAGTCTAAAGATTGTTTCACCGATGACTTGCTCTTCGTGACGAGCTGGCAATAATACAGTAAAGGATAATCTTGGTCGCTCAAAGGTCTTCGGGGATTCGGCCATTTCCAGCCTCTCAGGAGATTCCCAAACGTACAGTGATAGGTAGATACTAATGAGACCTTGCGCCAACATGAGTAACAGAAACAGAACATAGAAAAACTCAAGTACGGGCATCAACAATTTTCCAGACGATTTTTGTACTAACCCAATAGTTCCACCCCGTAGCTAGTAGTATGGCGTACAAGTCGGCCACGACGTAATTTACATGGAGCAACTGATGAAATACATAGAAAGCTGTAAACGATATTAGTGCTCCACCTATTGCACCAGCGTTAAATTTTAATAGCTTCACGAAAACCTTATTTGCTCTGTCGTAATTACGAAACTGGCCCTCCCGAAGCTTAAATGTATAAAAATGGTTCATGTAAAAGTTGGTTATAATGCTCACTTCAATAGCAACCAAGTCAGCAAATAGAATAGAAATGTGTGTGAAACGCACTAACGTCGTCAATATCATCAAATTGATTAAGCTTCCACATGCTCCAACAATTCCGAAACGAATCAAGGTTGCTATTCTTGACTGTGGATTGAGTTTGTATACCCTATAGATAAACTCTATGATGTCCCGTGACTTCATTTTGGATGTACCCCGCTCTCTATCTGTGAAACTAATTGGCACTTCGGCTATATTGGCACTTCTGCTAGCAAACGCATGTAGTAAGCTGACTTGGAACACATATCCAGATGCGTTGATGCTGTTAAGATCAATTTTTTTGAGTGTTGTCGTCCTTATAGCTTTGAAACCGCCCGTAGTATCCAATATACCCTTATCAATACCCGATAAAGCATGAGCTACGAAGTTTGCTACCCGGCTATTTACAACGCGCATGAGGGGCCAGTTTCCGGGAATAGATCCTCCTTGGACATATCTGGAGCCTATGACATAATCTGCCCCATTTTCTATAGCATTCAAAAGTATTGGAATTGATTTTGGGTTGTGGGAGAAATCCGCATCCATCATCACAATTGCTTCAGATTTGTAAGTATGAAGGACTTCGTTAAATCCGTGAAGATATGCTTTTCCTAAACCTGCCTTATTACCACTTACTAGTTTTAAAGTGTCTTTACCAAACTCTGTCTGCATTGTGCGTACAAGATCTGCGGTACCGTCTGGAGAATTGTCATCAACTACTAAAATATTAATATTCCAGGCTACAAGCTTTTTATTAACATCAAACAAAGCCGAAATTATCTTACGAATGTTTTCGACTTCATTGTATGTAGGTATGATCACATAAACGGTATTAATGGTATTTGCCGACTTTGACAACACAGAAGTGTGATTAATAAATTCATATTATACACAATATATATAGTAATTACTAGTAGTAGCTATCTGCAGCTTCAAAAGTATACGTATAGTCTAAGCTAATTAAGTCCAGCTTGTTCTAAAATATCAAGAATATCAGTCTGCAGAAACAGCTCACGTACACTTGTCACCTACGCCGAACGTATCACTTGCAGCAATTGCCAACTTGTATGCAGGATTAAAAAGCTGATGACCAAACTAATGATGGGGTCAGCGATCGGTAATCCAATACCTATTAAAATCTAACTATTAATAACGCCGGCGCTTACGATACATCTGCGTGAGCATGGTTACCGTGAGCAACGAGAGCCGAACTATTCAAACGGCACCTGCCAACCAGCGAATGACAGCTGCAAGACCATTTTCAAAAATGCTAACCATACCAGCAATGACCAACGCTACTAAGAGTGTTGGCGCTTCCAGATGCATGAACTTATTAGTTGTTTGGCATACAGCATCAAGGCGCTTATAAATATAACAACAACGATGCTATAGCCGGCCTATTTCTCACCTTTTTTTGCTCATTAGAAAAAATGCCAGGTACTTCTATGAAAGGCATCCTCTGATTTCGCATTAAATAATGAGTAGCCGTCTGGCTTATCTTTCATCCAAAACGGGCGGAAGCACCACTGCATCATTTCTACGGTATTGCCAGCTTTTATAACAGGAACTGTTTGGGTTAGTGTGGCATTATGGTTGGTCTTAGCGTCTTGCAATGGCACAGCATTGTGACCCCGCCAGTTCATTCACGGCTTCGAGGGTATATCTGCCGCACATATGCTTGTCATAATACTGGCCATATAACAATCCTATAATGGGAATTAATTTTTGATCCTGCACCAAACAGGATCATTCTTTCATTATAGTAGTGATATGATTGAAACAATTCAAAAGATAATTCAGATCGGCTCCAGCGAAGGCGTTACTCTTTTAAAAAAGATCTTGCTCGATTGAGGGCTTAGCAGGGCGATATGCTTAAGCTATAAGTTGAGCTAGTAGATAGTTTTGATAAAAACCAGAAACTGCTGAGTGAATATGACGCGTTCGTAACCCAATCTGGCCAAAGACTCACGAAGATTTTACTGTCAAGGTTACAACCGATCATTCAACAATTGAAAACGTTTGCAAAATAGTTCAAGAAAAATTGGAGCGATTAACGCAACCGACTACGTCTTACTTGGCGCTATATCTTGCTGAACCGAGTTTGACGGTGGTAAGAACTGGATCGACTGTGAAGCGCTTGGGTCGAGCGTAATACCATCAACATCGGCCGAGGCGTGAACGGAGTAGAGATAATTGACGTGGTCTAGAGTAGAGGCAACCGACTGCACAACCTGTCCAAGGATACCCAAATTACCGGTCAAATTTGCCAGTGGGTTTGGCGCGGCGGCTCCACCGCTTAAATACAGCTGGAGATCAATTATCTTTGATTCACCGGCAGCCAGCGTAAACGGTTCTCGGTTCTCGACAACGGCGACG
>JACMMS010000048.1 GCA_014378915.1 Methylophilaceae bacterium | reverse complement strand
GATTCACGCTCAAGCTCACGGATGCGTTGTTGATCTGTGGTCAGTTTAGTAGCGCCTAATGGGGCTTTAAGTTCACCACGTTCAGCCCGCGCTATCCAAGCACGGATGGATTTAGGATCAATATCTCACTGGCGTCCTGCCTGTGCGACGTTGAGACTCTGCTCGGTGACCAGCTTAATGGCTCCCTTTTTAAATTCTTCTGTAAATAAGCGACGGGAAATACGTTTCATGAATGCTCCTAACAAAATGATAAAATATCATCAACTTGCCCGTCCACAAAATCGGGTCTAACTCAATGGCCTGAAGCTAATTGCCTTACTGGCGTTGACAAAGACAACCTTACAACCTTCTTAGCAATTAAAACTATTAATTTGCTTGAGCAATCTATTTTAGGTGGAAAAATTGCATATTTTATTTATGAAGCTTCGGATCACCTCAAGAGTTTTTATGAAAGTAATGATTAATATAACCAGTTAAAGTCTAAAATGATAAAAGAGGCCCTTAATAGAGGCCTATTTTACTGAAAAAATCACCTTTATAAAACTGCTTCTGCTTTAATACGACGACGAGCTAGTCCAAAAATACCTAAAGCTGTTGCCATGAGTGGTAAAGCGGCTGGAACTGGAACTGCACTAATATTGCCCCCTGAAAAACCTACGCTACCAAAATCTGTACCGGTACCACAAGCAGATTCTAAACAATCATTAGTAATTTTATTTGAATCTAGTGTTACAGCACCATTCAATGCAATAGCTCTTCCAAATAGAAGAGTTGAAGCAGTTGTAAGCGTAATGCTTTGGTCCGCTAAAATATTTCCAACAAACATGCTACCAGTACCTAGTGTAGCTGAACTGCCCACTTGAAAATACAGACCGGTATTGGGGCCACCATTTAGCAGACTTACTGAAGAATTGCTTGCGCTGGTTAAAGCACTACCAATTTGGAATATAAAGAGTGCATTTGGATCATTCATTGCATCAAGAGTTAGCGTACCAGTGAGTTGTGCTGAACTATCAAAACGATAAACGCCTGGAGACAATGTGCCAACAGCTCCAAGATCTTGACCACTCAAGTTTGTTGTGAATGGTTGAGATGCCAGTGATGTATATGCTGAAAGCGCATCAATCTGTGCTTGTTGAGCAAAACCATCATTTAGGTGCTGTGTTCCGTTAAGCACTATAGTGCCGTTATCTGCGATAGCAGTACCAGGTGATACACCAATATCTCCGTGAATAGAAGTAGTTCCTGTGTTTGTAATAGTCGAACCTGCAAGAACACCAAATTTTTGCGCAAATCCTAAATATGAAATTGTTGCTGCTTGTACAGACATGCATACAAGTGGTAATGCTAAGGCAAGTACCCAGTTCATCTTTTTGCAATTCATAATCAATCTCCTCATCTCAGGTCATTAACAAATAAAAATTAAATAATAATTTCAGATACCTTATGTTAATACAAAAATAAATGACTTGATACGAAAAGTCGTCTCATTAGCCTAAACGGGCTATTCAAAATATGAAAAGAACGCCTTTGATGTAATGAATAATTTTCCAAGCTTTTAATGCTTCTTCTCTTAACATAGTAAATGATGTTCACACTTAGGTTTGAAGCTAGGCACAAACATAAACGAGCTTAAATTTGAGTATTTAATCTATTTCCGCGGCAATACCCATTATCAAAAACAAATACTTAAAATTGATGTGGCATTGTTTTACCATATCCATACAATCATCTAATTGCATACATATAAAGCTAAAAGCCACTGAGGGGATAAAGTAAGATGACTAAAAAACAATCAGTAGCACAATCTGAGCTATTTAAGACCGATACCACATGGTTTCATTTGTTCAAGGAAATCATCCGTAACGGTACATGGGCAAGGCTCAGCAGCAACTCAAAATCCCTCTATCAAGTAATTAAGGCTTACATCAATTGGGAAAACGGTGCAGCGTTCCCCTCTATTAATACGTTAGAGCAATACTCAGGCATTTTACGCCCGTCAGTAATAAAAGCACTCCTGGTACTGTTAACGATAGTTTTGCCTTGGTTGTTTCAGGTGACTCAATATCACCAGTACCAATACCAGGTTCTTACGGCATGATGCTTACGGGTATCGGAGTGCTTGGCTTCATGGCTAGACGCAAAAAGAACTCAGCAGTATAAATATCTATATCTAAGTAAATCAGGCATCCATGTGATGCCTTTTTTTATGTGTAAGACACAAAAAATCCCACTCATTATTGAATGGGCTGTTTATTAGGTATAGCGAATTACTTGTTCATTACGTACATCGTAACTTCAAAGCCAAAACGCATTTCATTAGCTGCTGGTGTTGTCCACATGATGATAATCCTTAAAGTTGAATTCGATTACAAGCTGCTCTTGGATTTTTCTCACCTTATGCAAAGTTTAAAATTAAACCCTGTGCACATAACGTAATAATTAGTAATGATAATGCGTAAAGGATAGTAAGTTATAAGGGGGAGTTCTCAAATGTCTGATTGATTTAATTTGGGTATTCGTAAATTTTTGTGTATTACCAAATTTTAGATAATGTTACTTGGGTGTTAAATTTCTTAACAGAGTCTTGATTCTGCTTTTTAACAGTCTGCTTTATAGCAAGTTAATTTGTAGGCTAAAAAGCGAACAACGGCCCAAAGCAGTCATTCAAATATAAAATTTAACCATAAATGAAAGATCAAGATTTAGGTTTGTTAGCTCAATATCTGCAGAATGTTGTGTGATAATTTCTTGAATTCTAGAAAGTACTTAGCCACGCAAATGGTCTAAATTTAGAATGTTTTGTTGTGGCTAATATAGTTTTTCATATTAAAGCTTAAAATAGTGCACTATGTGCTTTAAAGCACTGAGTTTTTAACAAATTATAAAGATAATCTATTGAATTGGCATGCCTTTATAACTTTTTTAAAGATATAAACACATATCTTATTTTTAAAATTTTGATTAGAGACATGGGTATGTTGGAAAAAATAGTCAATTGCGCCACACCTGCAAATAACATGGCTGTTAATAATCCACCTGATTTAACCAAAAATGATACGGATTTAGATTTCAATATTCTCTCAGCAACCTTTAACGCTATTGCCGATGCCGTTATTGCCACTGATATCGATGGTCATATTACTAGGATTAATGTAGTTGCTGAAAGGCTAACTGGCTGGAAACAAGTGGAGGCAATTGGCCGTCCAATAGACGAAATCTTCTATATTATCCACGCAAAAACTCACCAACCTGTCATTACGCCTGTATTAGAAACATTGGTGCAAGGCATGACAACTCATTTGCCTAAGAGCAGTTTACTGATATCAAAAGATTGCAGAGAATACATAATTGAAGACACTTGCTCACCGATTATTAATCTTAATAATCAAATAATTGGTTCTGTCATTATATTTCGCGATGCTACTTACCAAGAATCTGTTCAAATAGCTCTGGACAAAAGTAAAGATTTGTTTTCTTTCATGTTTAATAATGTTCCTATCGAAATTGCACATGTGGCCTATGATGGTCGGCTATTACTTATTAATAGTGAGTTTAGCCGAATCGTGGGCTACTCTGTTGCCGAGTTACTATCGTATAAATACCAAAAAATTACTCACCCTGACGATTTAGCTGAAAGTATTGCTGGGTATGAGCAAATGTTAATGGGAGATATTGACAGTTTCAGCATGGAAAAACGTTACATACGTAAAGATGGTTCATTAATGTGGGCTAATTTGGAGATAGGTTGTGTTCGCTATGCTAATCAAGAAATTGATTACTTTATTGCTTTTGTTGATGATATATCAGCACGCAAACAAGCAATTTTAGATAGTCGCCGTTTTTTTAACCTCTCGCAAGAATTGCTGTCCACAGTCGGGGCTGATGGCTATTTTAAAAGTTTAAACAACGCTTGGGAGAAAGCGCTAGGTTATACAGTTAACGAGTTGCTCGCTAAACCATACATGTCGTTTGTACATCCATACGACCATGAAATGACGCTTTATGAAGCTCAAAAACTACCCACTAGTCATACTACCAATTCTTTTGAAAATCGTTATTGCTGCAAAAATGGATCAGTGCGCTGGCTGTCATGGAGTGCTGTTGCAGTTGTCGAAGACCAATTATTTTATTGCTATGCGCGTGATATCACGGAGCGCAAACAAGTAGAAAAAGATCTAAAAATACGCACTGAACAGTTTGAACACTTGATCAATGCCGCTCCATTCGGTAATCATCTAGTGGATCAAGACTTTCGTATTTTACAAATAAACCCTTATGCGCTACCCGTCTTTGGTAATACGCCGGATTTAATCGGCCGTGCCATTGGCGAAGTGATGCATATGATTTGGCCAACAGATAAGGCCAATGAGGTGAATGAGATATATCGCCATACCCTTGAAACAGGTGAGTCTTGCGTAGTGGAAGAAATGATTGTAATGGTCTAGTTTAACGAGACACTTTCTTATAGGTTATAATCAACTTTAAGAGGGGCGGTTTCAAGGTTGAAGTGCAAAAAGAGCAGCATGATGCTGCCTAAAATCAAATACATCCGGTGTAAACAACTCAGCAGGGCATTCGAACCCTAACGACTTTCGTGGTCTCGTGTTGAGTCTCCACGCAATCGCATCTAAATCTTCTTGGCCGAAGACACTCAAGTCTTCACCTTTGGGCAGTTACTGACGCAGTAAGCCATTGGTGTTTTCGTTAATCCCACGTTGCCATGAACTATGCGGATCTGCAAAGTATACTTTAACGCCCGTGTTTTTCGTTAACTCAGCATGCCTTGCCATCTCACGTCCCTGATCATACGTCATCGATAATCGTTTCTGTGCTTCAATACGATTC
>JACMMS010000009.1 GCA_014378915.1 Methylophilaceae bacterium | reverse complement strand
GGCGCGACGCGGAGAGTTGTTAGAAAAATTAGCCGCAGAAATTCAAACTAAATTCGCTAAATTGGATAGCAAAGTGCGATTATACGTAGCCGACGTGCGTGATGAACAAGCTCTGCAATTAGCCGCGCAACAATTTATTAAGGAGTTTGGTTCGCCAGATATCGTTATTGCGAGTGCTGGCGTTAGCATCGGCACATTGACGCAATATGCTGAAGATATTGAAAGCTTTAAAGCAGTGATGGATATTAATGTGGTAGGGGTGGTCAATACTTTTCAACCCTTCATTGCGCATATGATTAAGGAGCATCATGGCCAATTAGTGGGTTTTGGTAGTGTTGCAGGAATTCGCGGTTTGCCAGGTGCTGGAGCTTACAGCGCCTCAAAAGCAGCAGCAATTGCTTACCTTGAAAGTCTACGTGTTGAAATGCAGCAGCATGGGATAACGGTAACGACCATTGCACCAGGCTATATTCGCACGCCTATGACCGATATTAATCCTTATAAGATGCCATTTTTGATGGAAGTGGATGTGGCAGCGGGAAAATTTGCAAAAGCGATTTCAGCTAAAAGACGTTTTACCGTTATCCCTTGGCAAATGGGTATTGTGGCACGTGTCATGCGTTTTATACCGCCTTTTTTGTGGGATTCTATCATGCGTTATGCACCCCATAAACCACGGACTATGAAGTAGTCGTGTAACTTATTGATTAACCAGCGACAACGCAACCGCCTCTGCAGCTTTAATGCCATCTACTGCTGCCGAGAAAATCCCACCCGCATACCCAGCTCCTTCACCTGTTGGGTATAGGCCTTGGGTGTTAATACTTTGCATCGTCGCTTCATTGCGTTTAATGCGAACTGGTGATGAAGTGCGTGTTTCAACGCCTGTAAGCAAGGCATCGGGTAAGTCGTAGCCTTTGATTTGTCGCCCAAATGCAGGCAATGCTTCACGGATAGCACTAATTGCATATTCTGGCAATGCGTGACTTAAATCGCCCAATGCGACGCCTGGGGTATAAGAGGCTTGCACAGCGCCTAATTGACTAGACGGTGTACCATTTAAAAAGTCACCTAATAATTGCGCAGGTGCTTGATAATTGCTACCGCCTAACACGTAAGCCTGAGATTCTAATTGTCGCTGTAAAGTCACGCCAGCTAATGGGTTGTGAGTTGGATCACCGCTGTAGTCTTGTTCAAAATCCTCAGGGTCTATGCCTACGACAATGCCGCTGTTAGCGTTGCGTTCGTTGCGAGAGTACTGGCTCATGCCATTCACTACAACACGGCCTGCTTCAGATGCTGCTGCGACCACAGTGCCACCCGGACACATGCAAAAGCTATAAGCTGCACGTCCATTTTCAGCATGATGTATTAATTTGTAATCCGCTGCACCAAGCTGTTTTTGTACTTCATGATAATTGCTTCCATAACGTGCTTTGTCTATAAGCGATTGTGGATGCTCTATCCTAAAGCCAATGGCAAAAGGCTTGGCTTCAATGTAAATGCCGCGCTTATGCACAAGCTCAAACGTATCGCGCGCGCTATGACCAATCGCTAAAATGAGGTGATGTGTGGCAATGTATTCGCCATTGGCTAAAGTTACGCCTTCAATTTTTCCGTTATTTACGTCGATATCATCTACACGGCTTTCAAAGCGAATTTCACCACCAAGTGCGATAATATTGGCCCGCATATCTTCTACCATGCCCACCAATTTGAACGTACCAATATGGGGATGGCTTAAATATAAAATTTCTGGCGGTGCCCCAGCTTTAACAAATTCATTGAGTACTTTGCGGCCGTAAAATCCGTTATCTTTAATTTGGCTATAGAGTTTGCCATCCGAGAACGTACCAGCGCCGCCTTCACCAAACTGCACGTTAGATTCAGGATTAAGCTCACCTTTGCGCCACATTCCCCAAGTATCCTTAGTCCGCTCACGAACCGCTTTGCCGCGTTCTAACACAATCGGTTTAAAGCCGGATTGCGCCAAAATTAAAGCTGCAAAAATACCTGCTGGCCCAAAACCAACTACAACAGGGCGCAGTTTTCCATTGCGCTGCACGGCTTTAGTAGCAGAAGGCGCCTTAGCGATAAACCTGTAACTAGTATCAGGTGTGAGTGAAATACGTTGGTCAGACTTTAGCTTCTTTAATAAATTAGCCTCATTTTTTATGGTCACATCGACCGTATACACCAATAAAATTGCCTCACGTTTACGGGCATCGGTACCACGTTTAAAAATACTAAATTCAGTAATATCGCTTTCGGGCAAACTTAATTTTTTTGCAACGGCAGATTTAAGCGCGCCTTCTGCATGATCTAGCGGAAGTTTGATTTCTGTAATTCTTAGCATAGGTTATATAGCCGTAATTCGCTGTTATAAATTAAGTGGAAGTTGTAACAAGTTGCGTAGCATTGGTACCGTGATTGATTTTTTAGTAGTGAGCGACCATTCATCTAAGGCGTTGAGCGTATTCATTAGCGTAGGTAAATCACGTCGTAAATAACGCAAGCAATAATCTAGCACTTCATCGGGCATCCTCATGCCACGCTCAAAAGCATGGTTTTTGAGCGCGAGGGCTTTTTCAGCGTCGGTAAGTGGGTGTAGCTGATAAACCAATCCCCAAGCTAAACGGGTGGCTAAATCATCACGTAAACCCATTTGTGTGGGCGCTGCATCACCCGCTACTATCATTATTCCACCCACTTCTCGCGTTTGATTGTAGATATTAAATAGTAAGATTTGCGCTTCGTTATCAAGTAGCTGCACATCATCTACACCTATAATGTTAGGTGCTAGGCATGCTTGAATAAGGTGACTTTTTCCACAACCATTTTCACCCCATAAATAGATGAACTTTTGAGAAGATTGCCCATTTAATGCTGCCTGTAAGGCATGCATTGCTTCGGCGTTACAACCTAAGACAAAGTTATCTAATGTGGGTAATGGCGGTGGTGCAATGTCGAGTAAAAGCTGTTTCATGGCAGATATAGCGATTGCTTACTGGTAATAATCACTAGCTAAATAGCCATGTCTAATATGGCGTAAACCTACCGCAATGGCCGCTGTGACGGGTAGGGCAAGTAGAATGCCAGCGAAACCAAATAGCTGACCACCTGCCATTAACGCAAAAATCACTGCAACCGGATGTAAGCCAATGCGGTCACCTACTAAGTTAGGGGTTAGTATCATACTTTCTATCACTTGACCAAGCCCAAAGACAATTGCTATTGGTATTAATTGACCAAGACTAGTAAATTGCAAAAACCCAGAAGCCAGCGCCAATATTATGCCTAGGCCGATACCTAAATAAGGTACAAAGCCTAATAAGCCAGCTAATAAGCCAATGGGCAATGCTAAATCTAAGCCTACAAAATATAAACCGATGGCATAAAAGGCACTCATTAGAAGCATAACAGTTAATTGACCTCGTAAAAACTCGCCTAATACGGCATCAATTTCGTGACTGATTTCTAATGTTTTTTTAATATAGCGACGCGGAATAAGTTGCTCGATTTGCGCTAAAAATTGATGCCAATCACGCATCAAATAAAACAAGACTAATGGCACAAGAAATAGATTGATCAAGCTACTAACAATTACCAAGCCTTGACTGCCCAAGGTTAGTAACGCCTGACCCACAAAATTACTGGCAGATTGCCAGTTTTTCCCGAGCATGGCTTGAATTTTTGCAGTGTCAATATTTAGTTTCAAGCCAAAATTTTGCAGTAACCACGGATCAAGTTTTGTACGTAAATTAGTGAGGTAACTAGGTAATCTTTGCGCAATTAATACCACTTCTTTTTGTAAAAGTGGCACAACAATCATGACCAAAAGCAACACAATTAGAATCAATAACAGTAGCACCAAGATAGTAGCAACGCTACGACTCGGCGTATATTGCTTCACATAAGGTAACTTGATGGATGCCTGATCAAGCTTATCAACAATAGGATTGGTGATATAAGCCAAAATAGCCGCTGCTAAAAAGGGCGTTAAAATGGGCGCCAATAAATAAATGGCGCCTAAACTCATGACTAAAAAAATCAAACCGCGGTAATTTGTAATATGTTTCGTCATGGTTTCTCGTTTAGACGGCATTTAAGTTAAAATTATGCTTATTTACAACATATTGTCATGTTAGCCATATTGTAAAGCTAGCCACATTATAAACGCAGAACCACCATTTATAGCGCGACAAATCAAGCAGCAGAAAGTGAGAACATCAATTGAGTACAAATCCACAAAATACAGAGCAAACTTCTATCAACTACCGCGATGCGGGCGTGGATATGGAAGCTGGCGATGCCTTAATTGAACAAATAAAGCCTTACGCAAAACGCACTATGCGACCAGAAGTGTTAGCAGGCATTGGTGGTTTTGGCTCACTATTTGAAATGCCAAAGAAATTCAAAAATCCCGTGTTAGTTTCTGGAACAGATGGTGTGGGTACTAAATTAAAATTGGCTTTTCAATTAGATAAGCACGACACCGTGGGTATTGATTTAGTCGCGATGAGTGTTAATGACATTTTAGTGCAGGGTGCTGAGCCGTTATTTTTTCTAGATTATTTTGCTTGTGGCAAGCTCGAAGTTGGTACCGCCGCAGCAGTAATTAATGGAATTGCTCAAGGATGTGAGCAATCTGGCTGTGCATTAGTTGGTGGTGAAACAGCAGAAATGCCAGGTATGTATCCGGCGGGTGAGTACGATTTGGCAGGCTTTGCGGTAGGCTGTGTGGATAAAGAAAATATCATCAACGGTACGACGATTGCTGCAGGTGATGTGGTGTTAGGATTGGCTTCTAGCGGTGCGCATTCAAACGGCTACTCTTTAATTCGAAAACTGATTGAAAAATCAGGTATTGATATGGCTTCTGATTTTCATGGTAAGCCATTCAAAGATGTTGTAATGGCGCCAACGCGTATTTATGTAAAACCATTACTGCAATTAATCGGCGCAATGCCAGTTAAAGGGATGGCACATATTACTGGTGGTGGATTAACTGAAAACGTACCTCGCGTATTGCCAGCAGGGTTGACGGCTGAAATCAAGCAAGGTAGCTGGGCAATGCCACCATTATTTACGTGGTTGCAGAAACAAGGCAATGTTACTGATACAGAAATGCATCGCACCTTTAACTGCGGCATTGGTATGGTGGTTATTATGTCGGCTGAAAGTTCACCAGCAGCTAAGAAACTGCTAGAAGCAGCAGGTGAAACAGTGGCTATTATTGGTGCTATTCGCGCGCAAAAAGCAGGTGAAGCGCCTACAGTTGTTGTCAAGTAGCAAACTTAAAGCCAACGGATAAAACCTTTGAGCGTTAATCTAGGCTCAGTTCCATGATAATTAATTAGGATTTTAATGCACATGTTGTTAAAAATCGCTATCCGTTGCGCACTTGTTTTCACATTTCTATCTGCTAGTTTCGCCTATGCCGAACCTAAAGATCACCCTAAACAAATCAACTTAGTTTATGACGTTTTTCGTAACGCACAGCCGTTTGCTAGTGTTACAGAAAGTTATAAACAACTGGATAATCAGTATCATATTGTGAGCGTTACAAAAGGCTTAGGCGTTTATGCACTGTTAGGCGAACGTAAATTAACGAGCGATGGTGTGGTGACAGCTACAGGCTTAAAACCTAATCACTTTCGGTTGCGTCAGGGTGATAATGCTAAAAAGTGGTTATCAACAGACTTTGATTGGGCAAGTAATACGCTAAATATGACCATAAAAGGGGTGGTACAAGCGGCGCCCTTAGCTTCAGATTCACAAGATTTGGTCAGTTATTTGTATCAATTTATGTTTGAATCGTTTGCCAAAAGCAATCAAGACACAGTGTTAGTTAATGTCACTACTGGCAAAAAATTGAAGCCTTATGCGTTTAAAATCATCACGCGTAATGAACAGCTAAATACCCCTGCTGGCAATTTTAAAACCACGCAATTAACCAGTGTAAAAGAAACTGAAAGCAAGGCTAATGATGAGCTTAGACCTAGTGATGAGCGACAAATTTGGTTAGCGAATGAAAAACACCACTTGCCAGTTAAATTGATTGTCTATGATGACAATGGCGGCGAGATTGTGCAAACTCTCAAGTCCATACAAATTGATTGAAGCAATCTTTGCCGTTGATAAGCTACAATTATGAAAGACATAAAGTCTATTTTTAATAATGCAATCAATAACATAAGTGTTAAACGCATGGCTCTAGCTGTCCTGATTTCTGTGATTTTGCACACTTTGATATTTAGTGGTTTTGGTTGGGAATTACCATCGTTTAACTCAAGGCATTCTGTGATAGAAGCGCAACTGATGCTTTTGCCAGTTAAGCTACAAGAGATGAAGCCTAACCCAGTTAAACCAAAAATAGCTAAGAATACGGCTAAACCTGTTCCTGTTCCATCAACTGTTTCAGCGCCAGAAATCATTCCAGAATCCACATTAAATCAATCCCCAGCTGTAACGACTGACAATATTGAGAGCACTGAAATTGTACCTCTAGATGAGTCGTCAATTGTTGTGCCGCAAGATGACCCTGTACCCAGGCCATTCACTTATGTAGTTACAGAATTTGACGCGAAACGTGGGCAAGATGCAACCCCAGCTGGGTCTGCCAAAATTACTTATCAGGCGCTACCAGATAACCGCTATATCCTGCGCAGTGAATTGCAAGCTAAAGGCTTATTAGCCCTATTTATTAAACAACGTACGCTCATTAGCGAGGGGTCGATTACCGAAAATGGCTTAAGGCCCGATAAATTTCAATACATAGTAGAGAAAGATGACCAAAAAACGAACACCGTACTATTCGATTGGGTTAATAAAACGGCACTGTTTCAATCTAAAAAAGAGCTAAAGGTGAAGGTCGATGCGTTGCCAGAAGGTACGCAAGATTTATTGAGCTTTATGTACCAGTCTATGTTTGTACCACCGCTAAACCAAACAAAGTTTTATGTAGCCAATGCTAAAAGCATTAAAGAATACGATTATGAGTTTGCTGGTGAAGAAATAATAGAATCTAAAATCGGAAAAATCAATACTATTCATTTACACCGGGCCAATGAGGATAGTGATGAAACCGTGGATTTATGGTTAGCAGCAGACTATTTGCATTTGCCTGTTAAAATAGTACAAGTTGGCAAAAAGGGGGTATTAGAAATGCATATGACCAGTATTAAATCGGATGCTTCTGCAAGCCCTGAAGCTAATAATACCAAACAAAAATAAGCAACTTTGCAACACCCATTGCTTGTTTAATTTATTTTAAAAGACTGAAAATATCATCATGTATACCGTAATTAATGCCGATTTACTCCGCCAAGCCGCAATGTTGCTCAGCAATATTCTGGACTTTAATAGTCCTGCAGATGCTAAGTTAAGTGAGTTTTTTAAAAATAATCGTGATTTAGGCACAAAAGAACGTGCCTTTGTTGCGGAGTCTGTTTACGGTGTTTTACGTCGTTTACGCTTTTTAAGTACTGTGACAGCCAATGAAGAAAATGATCCAGATGATGCACGTAAACTCATTTTGGCATGGTTATTACGTATACAAGGTATGAGCCTGCGCGAATTGGGTGCGACATTATCCGAACAACAAAAAGAGTGGGCAATTACCATTAAAACTAAAAGTACCGATGGTATGTCATTAGCAGTTCAGGCTGATGTGCGCGATTGGCTATGGGATAAATTAGTCGCGCAATATGGCGAAACCGAAGCTTTAAAAATCGCACGCAGCATGCACGAAAGTGCAAGCCTGGATTTGCGTGTAAATACGATTAAAGGTAACCGTGAAGAAACTTTGCAAAAGCTTATTGCAGAAAACACCTCTTCCCTCACTAATATTGAGTTAACGCCATATTCGCCAATTGGCATTCGGATGCCACAGCGTTTAAATATTAGTCGCCATGTATTATTTACTGAAGGAAAAATTGAAGTACAAGACGAAGGTAGCCAGATATTGGCCCATCTAGTTGCGCCTAAGCGCGGTATGATGGTTGCAGACTTTTGTGCAGGCGCTGGTGGTAAAACATTGGCGTTAGGTGCGCTAATGCGCAATACAGGTCGTTTGTACGCGTTTGATATTTCTGAAAAACGGTTAAATAATTTAGGTAAACGCTTGAAGCGTTCTGGTTTATCTAATTTGCATGCGCAAGTCATCACCAGTGAATCAGATCCTAAACTAAAACGTTTAAATGGAAAGTTTGACCGTGTACTAGTGGATGCGCCTTGTACAGGCTTAGGTACACTGCGCCGCAATCCTGATTTGAAATGGCGCCAATTACCGCAAGATGTTGCGGAGCTTACACAAAAACAAGCGGCAATTTTAGCGCGCGCAGCCAAGCTGGTAAAAGCGGGTGGACGCTTGGTTTACTCCACTTGTAGTTTATTAGCCGATGAAAATGAACAGATTGCTGAAGCATTTTTATCAACCCATCCTGATTATACTCTGGTGAATGCAGCAGAAATATTGGCACAGAATCAAATAAACCTTGATACTGGCACTATGCTTAAACTATTCCCACATTTACATGGCACCGATGGATTCTTTGCTGCAGTATTTGAGCGCGATGCGCTATTAACTGAGAAAAAATCAACTGAAAAAGCACACGAAACTGCTGAGAAAAATGCAGTAATAGCCGCAGATTCTGAGCCGTTAGCTGAAGCCGAGCAGATTTCTGAAGAAAGCAAAGTCAAAAAAGTAGTTAAAAAACCACTAAGAAAAAGGTCTAGATCAATCCAATGAAGCTGCCCTCGCTCAATTTACAAATTTTAATCGGCGCTATTGTTGGTGTCGTTTTCGGTTTATATTTGGGTGGCTTGGATGCAGGCGCGTTAACAAAAATCAACAGCCTTTATTTAGCGGGCATAGCTAGTAATTTGTTTGTTGATATGCTCAAAATGATTTTAATACCGCTGGTATTTTGCTCTATTGCAGTAGGCATTGCTAACCTAAGGCAACATCAACAGATTCATCGAGTATGGATCGCAACGCTTATATTTTTTGTTAGCTCGATGGCAATCGCCATTGCTTTAGCGCTCATTGCTGGTAATTATTTCAAACCCGGATATGGTTTGCATTTAACAATGTTTGCCGATGCAATGCAATCATTTGAAGCTAAACAGATGCCGTTACGTGAGTTTGTTGCACAGTTTCTCCATGGTTTATTTGTCAATCCATTTGCTGCATTATCTCAAGGCAATGTACTTGCCGTTGTGGTATTTGCTTTGATATTAGGCATAGCGCTAGTCTTAGGTGGCGATCGCTATAAAAATATCATCAATTTATTACAAGAATTTTTAGAGCTTGTGATGCGTATTGTTGGCTGGGTGATGTATTTAGCACCGATAGGAATCACTGCACTATTGACCAAGCTCATTGCCACACAAGATTTAGCAATGTTGAGCAGTTTAGTCAAGTTTGTGATGGTCGTAGTTGGCACCACTCTGTTACACGGCGTGGTTGTTTTGCCACTAATTCTATTTATGTTTACGGGTAAATCACCCTTGTGGTTTTGGCGCGGCGCACGTGAGGCGTTGGTGACTGCTTTTGCTACTAGCTCTAGCTCTGCAACGCTACCAGTAACACTGCGTTGCGTGACGCAACATCTACACGTTAAGCCTGAAATCGCTGGTTTTGTAGTGCCCTTAGGCGCAACCATTAATATGGATGGTACCGCACTTTATGAAGCTGCTGCTGCCCTATTTATTGCTAATCTAGCGGGAATTGACCTCAACCTCACCCAGCAGCTGATTGTATTTTTTACTGCGATGATCGCAGCAATAGGGGCGCCTGGTATTCCTAGCGCGGGTATGGTGACGATGGTCATGGTGCTGCAATCGGTTGGCTTGCCAGCAGAGGCAATTGCTATTTTGTTACCCATTGATCGGTTATTGGATACATTACGCACCACTGTGAACGTGCAAGGCGATATGGTAGGCAGTTTAGTGGTACAAAAACTGGTGGGCAATACGCCTCTTTCTATAAATTAAAGTTCTTAAGTATGTGGCAACCGATTATAAGCTTTCGTGATGCTTTGCCCGCTGACGCGTCCCAAATCGCAGCGCTGATCAATGCAAGTTACCGTGGTGAAACCAGTCGTAAAGGCTGGACAACTGAGGCCAATATATTAGATGGCTTAAGAACCAGCGAGCATGAAATCTATCAGCTTATTCAGGCAGAACACTCTAAAATTATCGTTTGCATACAAAATGAGACGTTAATTGGCTCGATACATTTACTTCATACCGATGACTCTGCGCATATAGGCATGTTTGTTGTTAAACCAGAGTTGCAAAATTTTAATATTGGCAAACAGCTTCTAACCGCCGCAGAAAGTTTTGCACAAGCCCAGTGGCAGGTAAAAAAATTAGCCATGCTAGTGATTACTGTGCGAAAAGAGTTGATTGCATTTTACGAGCGGCGTGGCTATAAGCGCACGGGATTATTCCAAGAGTTTCCTGTTAACCCAGCAGTTTGGCAACCTAAATTAAAAGGCTTGAAATTAGAGAGGCTTGAAAAGTTAGTTAAGCTTTATTTGCTTTAGCCCAATTAAAATAAGGGCCTGGATCCGTTTTACGGCCTGGTGCAATATCTGAATGTCCCACAATAGTATCAATCACATAGGTTTTTTTCAGTACACTAAGTAACGAACCCAAGGTTTTATATTGCGTATTTTCAAAAACATCAAAATCACTACCTTCTAGCTCAATACCAATAGAAAAATCATTGCATCGCTCTACACCTTTCCAACTTGAAACACCTGCATGCCATGCTCGGTTTAGACAAGAAACGAACTGTATTAGCTGACCATCCCGCTTAATAAAAAAGTGTGAAGATACTTTTAGATGACTAATTTCTGCATAGTAAGGGTGATCACCTGGATTCAACTGATTGGTGAATAACTCAACAATACCATGACCACCATATTGCTGAGGTGGCAGGCTAATATTGTGAATAACAATCAGCGAAATAATGCTGTTATCAGGTCGAGCATCGTGATTAGGGGAGTCAATTTGCTGCGCAATATCTAGGTAACCTGCTTGATTAATATGGGGCGTTATATTGTTAGTCATCTAATGGTTTGCTTCATTGTTTTGCTCGCTCATGCACTTTATTCAAACATGAGTATCGCTTAATCCGATAAAATTAGTGCATATTTTTAAAAGCATTGTTCATAGGGTTTAATTCAATGGTTTTTTTGCAACTTCTTCTTATGCTCATTGTGATTTTAATCGCAGCTGAGTTATTCACCAACGCTTTGGAACATTTAGGCGAAAAATTAGGGTTTTCAGAAGGAGTGACAGGCTCTATTTTTGCCGCAGTTGGAACAGCATTGCCAGAAACCTCAGTCCCCTTACTTGCGTTATTTGCGGGCACTCAAAACATACAAACGAATGAAGAAATTGGTGTAGGTGCGATTCTCGGTGCGCCACTCATGCTCGCTACTTTATCTATCTTTTTGATGGCTTTATCCGTTTGGAAAAGTCGCGGTACCCACGGTGGTTTGCGTCCTGAGCGTACTGGACTTACACGCGATTTAAACTTTTTTATCGCAGCATTTACGTTTGCCGCAATCGCACTCTATATTCCTCACGAATTAAGCTTTGTGCGATATGGTATTGGTATTGGTATGGTTTTGATTTATGTGGTGTATGTGGTGGTGACTATTCGAGCTTCTAAAGGCTTGGTGGAAGAAGGTCATGCTACTGAGGCTCAAAGCGCGATGTTTTTATGCAAAATTGGTTTGCCAAATAACATGCTCATCATTAGCGTCCAATTAACTTTAGGTGTCGCATTGTTATTGTTAGGTGCAAAAGGCTTCATCAATGGCATTGAAGAAGCCTCTAGCATTATTGGCATTTCAGCGCTCATGCTATCTCTGCTAATTATTCCTATTGCGACTGAACTACCAGAAAAAGTGAACAGTATTTTATGGATACGAAAAGGCAAAGATACTTTAGCCTTCGGCAATATTACTGGGGCAATGGTGTTTCAAGGCACTTTGTTACCAGCAATTGGCATTATGCTCACTTCTTGGCAACCAAGAACAGAGGTGATTTCTGGCATTCTAATTACTTTAGTCGCTGCGATATGGTTGCGTTTTTTAGTAGGAAAAGGAGGTATTAAAGTCTGGCATATTGCCGTGAATGGCGCGTTATACGTGACTTATTTGTTTATTGCGCTATCTTAATAATAAGCGTGAATTACCCCATGCCTAAAGGCAGGGGCTTCCAGCTTCGTTGGCACGATCAAGGACAGAGGACTTACGCCCTGTGCCTTGACTGACAGTGCCTCCATTGGCAGTAGCAACCATTCCAGCTGCCATCATACGTTGTGATTCGTTGCAAATATTGATGGAGGCACTAATATCTCGATCATGTTTCGTGCTGAATTTATCGCAAGTCCACATTCTAATATCCAAAGGCATTGCCGCTTGCGCATGCAAGCAGCAAGAATAAGTTTTAGAACTAGCAAAGAAGCGATTCACTTCAATATAGCCTCTACCCTGTCTTGCTGTTTTGTATTTGAGCATACTGGTGAAAGCACCCCAACCCGCATCGCCGATGGCGCTTGCTAGGTTGTGATTTTTCATCATGCCTTTGACGTGTAAATCTTCCACAGCGATAACTTGGTTTTCGTCAACGAGCCGTTTGGATAGTTTGTGTAAATAGTCTTTAGGTGCATTGGCGACGCGCTCGTGCGCTTTAGCGACGAGTAAGCGTGCTTTGTTACGCGTGTTACTGTCTTTCACTTTTTTGCTTAAATGCTGCTGCTTTCTGTCTAAATTCTTTTGCGCTTTAAGTAAATGTTTCGGATCGTTGAATTTAGAACCATCACTGGTGACGGCTAAATCGGTCAATCCCACATTAACACCCAGTATCTTTCCATTTAGCGATACGTCTGGCGCCACTTCGTCATTCTCGGTAAGGATTGAAGCGAAGTATTTGCCGCTAGGGTCTTTACTCACTGTGACAGTTTTAATTGAACCAACAATTTCACGATGCAATACAGATTTAATATAACCAATTTTAGGTAAAAACACTTTGCAGTCGTCTACAATCTTCACCCCTTGTGGGTATTGAATCGATTGCTTACGTTGCTTGCTTTTAAACTGCGGATATTTAGCGCGTCGCTCGAAGAAATTCACAAAAGCGCGTGAGTGATACAAGCCCACCGACTGCAGTACCTTGCTGTGTGTTTCACTCAGCCAGTCTATTTCTGATTTAAGCTGAGGTAATCTTGCGTTTAACTGGTATTGGCCTAAACCTTTACCCGTTTCTTGATAGACTTTTTGTGTTTCCGCTAAACTGTTGTTCCAGTACCAACGCGCAGAACCAAAGGCTTTAGCCAGTTTCTCGGCTTGAACCTTGTTGGGTAAATACGAACTTTGGTCGCGGATAACATATAAATTATATTTACAGTAAGTCAATGGATACTTTGTTATTCCTGCTTTATATCCCCATGGCTGAAGCGAGGGGATTTACGGCGCATTTGTTAAATAATAACCGCTTATTCGTCACTATTTTGCTCTAGCTCCTCAACAGTTTCTTTAGAAAGCCCTAGTTTAGATAAACGATAACGCAAGGTACGAAAGCTTACGCCTAGTAACTTTGCTGCTTGCGTTTTATTTTGATTGGTTTTATCTAGGGCTTCTAAAATGGCTTGTTTTTCAATATTTTCTAAGTAATCAGGCAGCGCTAAATCGCTTAAATTGAGCGTAGGATTGGCTGCTAAATTTGAAATAACCTGAGTAGTGATCGCGATATCGTCTGTAATAATTGTTTGGTCAGATAGTAAATCATCCGTGCCAATAGTCTTGCCGTCACATAATGCCAAGGCCCGCTCTAGCATGTTTTCTAGCTCGCGCACATTACCTAAAAATTTAATTTGCAATAAAGCTTTAATAGCCAAATCATCTAAAATTGGCGAATTAATGCCTTGTGATTGGCACAGTTTAGTTAATAAGCTTTTTGCGAGTAATGGGATGTCTTCTGGCCGCTCTCGCAAAGCAGGCATTTTTAGTTGAATCACATTGAGTCGATAATATAAATCTTGTCTAAACTGCCCTTGTTCCATCATCACATTTAGGTTCTTGTGGGTAGCGCTGATGATACGTACATCAACAGACTCTTCTTGCGTACCACCCACCATGCGCACCTTTTTTTCTTGGATGGCACGCAATAGTTTAACTTGCATAGGCAGTGGTAAATCCGCCACTTCGTCTAAAAATAAAGTACCGCCATTAGCTGCTTGAAACATGCCTTCTTTATCTTGTGCGGCGCCCGTAAACGCACCTTTTTTATAGCCGAAAAATTCACTTTCCATTAAATTTTCCGGAATTGCACCACAGTTGACTGCAATAAAGGCTTTGTCGCGGCGTGAGCTATTGCTGTGAATCAATCTGGATGCCAGTTCTTTGCCACTGCCAGATTCGCCACTCACGTAAACTGGCGCTTGGCTACGTGCTAGTTTTTCTATCATCATTCGCACTTGTTGTATGGCGACAGACTCACCAATTAAACTGAGCGTATCACTGCGTATACTATTTTCTGTATTCGATAATTTGAGTGCTGATTCAATAAGCGGACGTAATTGTTTAAGCGAAATAGGCTTAGTTAAATAATCAAAAGCGCCTGCCTTAAGCGCAGAAACTGCATTTTCTGCGCTGCCAAATGCAGTGATTACAGCGACTGGTAGTCCGCTGTAATGTTCATTGATATGTTGTACCAGCTCTAAACCAGTACCATCTGGAAGCCGCATATCGGTTAAACATAATCCAAACTCATGATTTGATAGTATGTGCTTAGCTTCGGTGATATTAGCCGCGCTAATGGCTTCAATATTCATCCGTTCTAATGTTAATACGAGTAATTCACGAATATCTGTTTCATCATCAACGACTAAGCATTGCACTGATCTTGCCATTAACTATAACCTTTATTATGGGTATTTATAGGGATGCCCTTATTTAACTTTTACTTAAGTGCAGTGCGAACTGACTGCCAATTTCACCAGGTTTATATTGAATTTTTGCACCATTAGCTTCACTCAGTTCACGTGCGATGTATAACCCTAAACCCGTACCAGAGTTTTCTGTAGTAAAAAATGGCTCAAATAAATGTGGCCTAATATCGGCTGGCACACCATTTCCATTATCAGTGACCTCAATACGAATGGCCTGTGTTTTGTTATTTTTTATCAAGGTTAATTGCAAACTTCCCTCTGCTTTCGTGCAATGCCGCCAACCATTCTTACATAAATTCCATAAAATTTGATTTAAATGACGCTGGTCAAAATTTATTTGTAGTGTGCTGTTAGCCATGTTGAGTTTAAAAGCCCCATTGGGAATGCTTTCCACAGCACAAAATTGATGATAAAACTCACTTAAAAACGCAGTTAATCCAATAGACTCTTGGTTGGTACGGTCACGTCGATTAAGCTCCAAAACATCTTTAACAATTTGATCCACGCGTTGCACATTGTTCGAAATAATTTGTAACATGCGTTGAGTGGTTGCCGTGTTGGCCTCGTCTTCTTGCAATAACTGATTTGCGTGGCTGATTGCACTTAGCGGATTACGAATTTCGTGCGCAATGTTAGCGGTAAGCCGACCTAAAGCTGCAAGTTTAAGTTGCTGCGCTTGTGTTTGAGTTTGGCTCCAGTCTTCCATAAAAATAACCGCTCCATCTTCTCGATTAGCACCAACTGGCAAAAAGCGTAGCCTAAGTTCTCGTGTTTCAGTTTGCAATTTGGTGATACCTGCATTATGTGCCTGATTTTCCACGGACTCATTTTTCCAGCTTTCAATAGCGCTTGCAAAGTCAGGTATAGAAACATTCAGTGGCAAATTTAGCCAATCATCATTATTTTTGGTAAGCCCCAGCCCAAGCAAAGTTTCTGCTTGAACATTATGATGCTTTACCATGAGCTTTTGATCTACAACAATAACGCCATCGTGCATTTCATGTGTAATTAGTGCGTTAATTTGCGCTAAATTACCCAAATCAATTTCGCGCTGAGAGGCGAGTGTTTCGCTTTGCTGCATACGTTTACCTAAGCTATGTGCCAGCCATGCAATGGCGAAACAACTTAAACTCAACATGGCAGATTGTCTATAACCGTCAACTTCAACTTCGTATGTAATCGCACGGTAGCTCTGCTCTAGCAGTAAAGCAATGGTTGCAATAGCCGCATAAAATAGCGCTAAGCGCCCTTGGCTTACTAAGCTAGCACCAGCAATCGTAATAATTAACAATAAACCAATACCACTTTTACTGCCGCCCATGGTGAACATCAGCACAATAATAAAAGCAATATCCAAAATAGTTTGAGTAGGCAAGCTAATATTAATTGCAGGCTGTTGCAACCATGTAAACACGATGGCAACGATAGCAAAGATTAAGTAAATAATGGATGTTTGGTTATAAAGTGTAATTTGGCTCTTATCCAGCCAAAGATGATCATGTATCGTATAAAAAATTGCCACAAAAGTGGTCGCAATAAAAAAACGATAGATATTGAGTAGCCGCAACGCCCGCCAATGAATAAGGGTGAGTTCGTTCTTTGAAATAGAGGCTAAGTTAATTTGCATAACTGAGGCGTGTTTATTCGCTAGCCTGTTTACTATGATCTTCACAGCAATAATATTGATGATTAATTAAAAAACTACCACGTTTTGGGCTATAAACACCGCAATATACGCACTGTACAATATCTTCTACGGCTTGAGTATTGGGTGGTTTTATTTTCGGCGCAGCAATCCGCTTAATGAGTTTGTAAATAACCCATCCTATCAAGGCGAATAATATAATTTTAAACATACGTTTTCTTTGAATTGACTTAATTACTTAGATTGTAGCTAAAACCTTGCAGCACAACATAGCATTTGAACAAAATTTAAACCTGTTATAATCAAATTTGAGTGGATAGCACCGTTAAATAACAAAATAATTAAGCAATATTCAGGATGGCAACTACACAAGAGCTTTCAGATTTTCTCGAACAAGTAGAACGACGCGCTTTCAAGCAAACAGTCTACGCAGTTCGAGATGATCATGTTGCGCAGGACATTGTGCAAGATTCCATGTTAAAATTGGCTGAAAAATATGCAGATAAGCAAGTTAGCGAATATCCGATGTTGTTTCAGCGCATACTACAAAATACGACAAAAGATTTTTGGCGACGGCAAAAAGTACGCAATTTATGGACAACTTTGTTATCATCTTTTAGTGGTAATGCAGGTGAAGAAGAGCATGACCCGCTAGACACCATTGATGTAGAAGACGAATCAAGTAACCCCATGGTTCAGTTAGAAAAAAGCCAAACGATGGTAATTATTGAAAAAGCAATAAAAAAACTGCCATCACGTCAACGCGAAGCCTTCATATTGCGTTATTGGGAGGAAATGGATGTGGCAGAAACAGCTGCTGTAATGGGTTGTTCGCAGGGCAGTGTAAAAACACATTGCTCGCGTGCCGTGCATGCGCTCGCTAAAGCGTTGGGGCAGCATGGACTTTCGGCCAGCGGAATATTGACCAGAGAATAAAATGAGCAAAAAGATGGTGAACTAGATTGTGCAAAATTCTGGTTATAAAAGACATGTGAAAGCTGGGCTAATCTTTAGCCTATGCAGGGAGTGAATGATGAAAAAACATCAAAACATAAAAGAGGATGTTAGAAATTCAGCGATGATTCGTAACTTATCTAGCGATGCTCAATTAGAGCAAGACCAAGACACAGCTAAAAATATTGTTAGCCTATTAAATCACCACGCGCAGAATTTGAATGCAAAAGAAATCTCTAGTCTTAAATTAGCACGTCAAATAGCAGTAGATGCACACCTGGGTCACGCTAAAGCCCCAGCTTTTAATATTGCTGGTTTAGTAGGTGGGTTGTTTGATTATGTAGACCATCACCGTGCAGCCATGTCCTCGGGTTTAGCTTTTGGTGCATTCTTAATTGCCATACTTGTATTACAGCCGTTTAACCACAACAATACTAAAAATAGTGATGCTTTTTTATTAGGCTCGGAGTTACCGCCAGAAGCTTATGCTGATAAAGGCTTTAATACGTGGCTTGAAAAGGGTTTTTAATGCAGCTGTTGCTAAAAATCCTGTTTCGTAAGTTATCAACTGTAAGTTTATTACTCTGTGTGACGTTGAATTCTTTGATATTAAATGTTGCAAATGCAGATGAGAACACGCTGACTTGGGCGCAACTAGACGCTGATCAACACAAAGTACTGAATCCTTTAGCCGCAGAATGGGATACCCTTCGTCCATGGCAACGCGAGAAAATGCTTGATATTGCGCATGATTATCCAAAAATGGACGTTCAAGAACAGCAGCGTGTGCAAAATAGACTTTCCAGCTGGAGTCGTATGACACCATACGAACGTGAAAATGCACGCAAAAAATATCAGCAATTTCACGATTTACCAGCAGATAAGAAAGCTGAGTTACGTAAAAAATGGTTAGAGTATCAAAAATTACCTGAAGCACAACGAGAGGCTCTTCGCAAAGACGCGCCTGGCCAATACGATGATGCCGATTTTAAATAACCAACATGACTGATGCCAGCCAGTTTAAACAACAGGCCGCTAAATTCTAGCGGCTTATTTTTTGTAATGACTTATGCTTATGCAAAATCCACCATTAATTAAACGACTTGCTGCCAGTGTTTATGAACTTATTTTACTCATTGCTGTTTGGCTAATTTGTATTGGTATTTTTCTCGCTATATTTGGCGATGCAACACATGGGTTAAAGCGCTTTATGCTGCAGCTTTTGTTGTGGTGCATGACTGGCGCTTATTTTGTGCGTTGTTGGAAGCAAGCTGGGCAAACATTAGCCATGAAAACATGGAAGCTGAAAGTCGTGAGTAGAAGTGGGTTGTCTTTTACATATCAACAGCTTTGGTTAAGGTACACACTCGCAAGTTTGGGACTGGTTGCATTAGGGTCAGGCTTCTTATGGATGTTGTTTGACCGCGAGGGCTTGTGCCTACACGATAGACTAACAGGCTGTAAAGTGATTGCGCTATAAGTATTAAACAAAAAAACTATCTAGTACGAAGCGTTGTTTGAATATCAATTACCTGCGCTCAACCCAAAATAACATCGTTAAACCTGCCATCAAAAATAGAACCGTTGGTGTAACAGCGCTAATAAATGGCGTCCAATCGTTGAGTGTGCCAAGGTGTGCAAATACACGATTTAATATTTGATAGACCACACCTAAAAATAAACCCATGAATATTTTTGTTGTTGTCGTGCTCGAACGCTGCTGCAAAAATCCAAATGGCAGTGCTAGTATCATCATGACAATACAAGCTAATGGATAAATAAGCTTTGCCCATAATGCGACATCATAACGTGTAGTTTTTTGTTTATTAATCTGCAAGTGGTTAATAAATGCATATAAATTCCAAGCAGACATTTTATTGGGCACAACCAGCAATACATTGAGTAGTTCTGGACGTATCAGTGATTGCCAATCAGCGCTGTGATAAAGATTAGTTTTCACATGATTTTTTTCAAAAACTGTCTCTGACATATCTTTTAAATGCCAAGTATTGTTATCAAATTTGGCTTGTTTTGCATTTTTAATGGTTTTAAGATGAAAATTATTATCAAACTCATAAATATGCAAATTAAGTAGTGTGGCATCAGGCAATACGGTTTCTACATTCACAAAACTTCTGCCATCTTTTACCCATAAACCAGAGCGAAAATCTTGCGCTACCACTGAATCCGTGGCTTGAATACGCAGTCGCTGTGCAAGTTTTTCACTAAAAGGGGTAATGAGTTCACCGACAATAAAAGTGAAAATTGAGAAAACGATGGCAACTTGAACTAGGATTTTTCCGATTTCAAATAGCGAGATCCCACTCACACGCAGTACAACCAATTCAGAATGTCGAGAAAATTGACCTAAACTATACATGGCACCAACTAATACAGCGACAGGCGCAACATCGTAAATATGTCCTGGCGCACTTAGCAGCACAAAAATCATCATTTTGCCTACGCCATAATTTCCATCGCCCAAGCTATCCAACTCCTGAATGAAGTCAACGAAAGAGAACATGGAAATTAAGCCAGTGAGCATCAACAAAATATTGAGGCTAATTTCTTTTACTAGGTAGCGGATAATGATCTTCATTTGGCTGAGCTTTGCGGATCAAGGGTTTTTACAGTGCGTGGTAATTTATTTTGACGATTGAGTAATTTAGGTAGAAGTGGTAGCTGAAATAATCGACGGTAATAAATATATAACGTAAACGCTAAAAATAATAAATGGATAGGCCATAAGCCTATGATCGGGTTTAACTTTCCTTGTGTTATCCACGCTTGCATCACCGTTAATAGGTTGTTGTATATAAAATAAATAAGCAGTGCTAGTACTAAGTTGAGTGATCGGCCAGCACGTGGATCTACAAAGCTAATCGGAATTGCTAGCAACACCAATATAAATGCTGCTATTGGCAAGCTTAAGCGGCGTTGTAATTCGCCACTTGCAGCATTAGTGTCACTAATTAGTAGTGCGGTCGTATCTTGACCTTGTAAATTGAGTGGCTTTTCTTTCACTTCTTTAGTTTTTACGCGAATTGCATAGCGCTCAAATTCGGTAGTCTTCATTTCAGCACTATTGGGGATGCTTTCATAACGTCGACCTTTTTGCATGACTAAAAAGCTATCGCTATTTTTTTCAACTTCTCGATGACCATTATTGGCAACCATCACCCCTATTTTTTGATGTTGAGTAGATTGTACAAAAATATTTTTAACGACTTTGCCTAACTCATCGAAGCTTTCAATAAAATATATGCGATCTGCGCCTGTTGATTCTTTAAATACCCCAGGGTTAATAGTAGAAAGCTCATCACGACTTTCTATTTGCGCCATATAAGTGTTTACCTTTTGCGTTGCCCATGGCATCACAAATAAGCTGACAACGCCAATGACCAGAATAACTGGCATTGCAAAATTTAATACTGGTCTAATCCAACTGGAAATGCTTAATCCAGAACTAAACCACACTACCATTTCAGAATCGCGATGCCAGCGCGACATCGTCATAAGTACTGCCAAAAATAAGGCAAGTGATAAAATCATCGGTAAATATTGGACCAAATTAAGCCCCAGCATGGTTACAATTGCATCATTTGGCATTGCGCCACGTGCAGCTACACTTACCAATAAACCTGAGCGCTGGGCGACCACAATACCAAACAGTATGATGAAGGCAGCAAACGCGGTAATGATGAGTTCATGTACTAAGGATTTTTTAAATAACAAGATCAGCAGCTTTAGTTGGTCAGTGATTAGTGAGTGATTAAAAGATCAATATGCATTAAAAACAATATAATTTAGCGCTATAATTATTAAAAAGAAAACAACATGATTCTATTATGGTTCAAGCACCAACTAATTCAAAATAAATCAGTCGATTTTAAACATATTTACCCAATAAAATAAGGATAGCACATGGAATTTAGCATAAAAAATGGTCATCCAGAAAAACAAAATCATGATTGCGTGATTGTTGGTGTGTACGAGGGCGGACAATTGTCTGATGCTGCAAAAGCCATTAATGTTGCATCAAAAGATTATCTCAGCGGCATTTTGAAAAGTGGTGATATGGAAGGTAAGCTTGCCAGCACTTTGCTATTGCATCATCTGCCTAATGTGGCGTCAGATCGTGTTTTGTTGGTGGGTTTGGGTAAGGCTAATGAGATGGATGAGCGTGCTTACCGCAAAGCGGTGGCAGCCTCTATTAAAGCGTTATCGCATGGTGGCGTAGAAACAGCAGGAATTTTTTTAGCTGAACTTGGTGTTAAAAAACATAATGCGCATTGGAAAGCGGCGCAAATTGTAGAAATCGCATCAGATTGTAGTTATCGCTTTGATCATTACAAAAGCAAAAAACCAGAGCATAAAGGTATTACTAAGTTAGTAATTAATGTGGATAAGATCGGTACTGATGACGCAGAAGCTGGTTTAAAACAAGGTTTAGCATTAGCCAATGGGGTAAGTTTCGCTAAAGATTTAGGTAATTTACAACCCAATATTTGTACGCCAACTTATTTGGCAGAACAAGCCGAAGCACTTGCTAAAACGCATGGCGTCAAAGTGCAGGTGTTGGAGCGTGCTGAAATGGAAAAGCTCGGTATGGGCTCGTTTTTAGGTGTAGCACAAGGCAGCGTGCAACCACCAAAATTAATTGTATTGCATCATCACGGCGGTAAAAAAAATCAAAAACCTGTGGTGTTGGTGGGTAAAGGTATCACGTTTGATACTGGCGGTATCTCACTTAAACCTGGTGCTGAAATGGATGAGATGAAGTACGATATGTGCGGCGCAGCAAGCGTTTTAGGCACATTCAAAGCTATTGCTGAGATGAATTTAGCCATCAATGTAGTAGGCGTGATTCCTACCTGTGAAAATATGCCAGATGGAAATGCGATTCGCCCAGGTGATGTGTTGACTAGCATGTCTGGTTTGACTATCGAAGTATTGAATACTGATGCTGAAGGCCGCTTAATTTTATGTGATGCACTAACTTATGCTGAGCGTTTTGAGCCAGATGCTGTAGTCGATATTGCCACATTAACAGGTGCTTGTGTGATTGCACTTGGTCATCATGCCACTGGTTTATTTAGTAACAAAGATAGCTTAGCTGTTGAGTTATTAAAAGCAGGTGAAGCCTCACAAGACCGCGCATGGCATATGCCAATGTGGGATGATTATCAACCTCAGCTTGATACTAACTTTGCTGATATGGCTAATATTGGCGGTCGCGCAGGCGGTAGCATTACGGCAGCTTGCTTCTTATCACGCTTTGCAAAAAAATATGATTGGGCACATTTGGATGTCGCCGGTACCGCGTGGAAATCTGGCAAAGAAAAAGGAGGCACTGGCCGGCCAGTGCCTCTGCTTACTCAATTTTTGATCAGTCGTGTAAAGTAAAATTGTTAAACAATGACGCGCGTAGATTTCTATTTTAATGTGGACGACAAGCTACAAAAAACTAGCGAACTCACGCAAAAAGCACTTTATAAACTTCGTAAAGTTATGGTTTGCGTTGCAGATGAGACTCAAGCGACTAAGTTGAGTAATGCCTTATGGTGTGATACGCCAAGCAGCTTTCTACCTAACTGCTTGGTTAATAAACCTTTTACAGCTGAGTCAGTATTGGAACTAACACCTATTGTGATAACAAGTTTGCAAGATGAGCATCTTAATCAGGATGATGTGTTGATTAATTTAAAAACTCAGCATTCTGTTTTTTTTAGTAGATTTCGTCAATTAATTGAATTGGTTGGTTCTGATGAAGCCGATAAAGGCGCTGCCCGATTGCGCTTTAAGTTTTATCGAGACCGCGGTTACCAAATTAAAACGGTTGATGACAATGCAGTTAAATGATTGAAAAAATAAGTAAAAACATGAGGAGGTAAATACATTGACCGTAAAAGATAACGATAATCTAGCATTAGTACTAGAGCGTATCAATTTACTAATGCAAACCGCCCCCGAAGCGATTCATGTAAATGATGAACCAAGCGAAAATGCCAAAGAAGATGAAAATATCCCGTTATTAGTTGATGTTTATACAGGTGATATTGCGCAATTAAAACAACGAGAAAACCGCCAGGTTGAAATAAATGCAGTTATTAAAGAAATGCAGCCGTATATCAAGCTGGAGATTAAAAAAGCTGTTTTAAAACAAACCGTCGAGCTCGAGGCTATGTTAGCTAAGCAGTTAGAGACAGATCTAATCAAGACGTTAAGTGAAAGGTTGCAAACTATTTAACTCATTTTGAAAACTGCTTAATTCCTAATTAGGCAGTTTTCACTAGGCCAACGTAAGCTTCAGCGTTCATTAAATGTGATGTGGATGCTTGAGATTGTGTTTCCATTTTAAATATCCAAGCTGCATAAGGTTTATCTTGAATGCTTTCTGGCGCATCAATTACAGCTGCATTGATTTCAACAACTTCACCTGATAATGGTGCAAACAAATCTGCACCAGTTTTTACAGACTCTACGATGCCACAAGATTGTCCTGCAGTAATTTTGCTACCGAGCTTAGGTGGTTCAATAAAAACGATATCTCCCAGCAGGTCTTGCGCATAATCAGTAATTCCGACAATCCATGTTGTTTTATCTTGTACTTCACTGTTGGTTCGTTGAACCCATAAGTGCTCTTTGGTGAATTGGCAGGTATTTGGTGCTTTCATATGCGCTTAATTCTATCAATTAAAGGTTTATTCTCTCATAATTACCCACGCCAATAAACAAAAAGCGTATGTATCAAATATAAGTATTTAATTTTAACTAAGTTTTGTCGTAAATCTTTTGTGACAAGCAAGTGATTAATCTTAATATTATTTTTATAAAACATCGCTAAGTTAATGACAAAGCATGATTTTTTATATATTATTATTTCAAAGTAGCAAAGGTAAGAAATCATGAAATTTACAAAGCAAAAATTTATTAGCTTATTCCTCACATTGACGCTGGTCATTTTGCCAACGCAAGTTTTTGCGGCTAAAACCAAAGTTCATCATCGTGTTACAAGCATTAGCAAGAGTGCTGTCAATAAAACTAGCCGCATCAAAGTAAGTGCTAAACAACGCGTGAAATCGAATAACCGTACCAATAAAATGCGTGTTTCTTTACGTAAACAATCATCTATTAAGACACATAGTTTTTCTCGAATACAAACGTTTGATCATTTAGCCAGTGATGGTTTATTGCAGTTAGCCTCATTAAAAGCCTTGATTGTCAATCAAGATACAGGCGAAACGATTTACGCCAAAGGTACTAATATTCCTACGCCAATTGCTTCTGTTACCAAGCTAATGACAGCCATGGTGATGTTAGATGCAAAATTGCCGATGACAGAAATATTAACGGTAAGTGATGATGATGTAGATTATCTCAAAGGCAGCAGCTCTAAATTACCCATTGGCACCCGTTTATCACGTATTGAAATGTTGCAACTTGCACTCATGGCATCAGAAAATCGCGCAGCATCTGCACTTGGTCGTAATTATCCAGGCGGTAAAGAAATGTTTGTACGCATGATGAACGCTAAAGCCCTGGAGTTAGGTATGGCGAGTAGTCATTTCGCTGATCCAACAGGTTTAGATAGCGGAAACGTATCAACGGCCGAGGATTTGGTACACATGGTGAAGGCGGCTTATCAATACATTGATATACGTCGTGTAACAACGACTGCAAATTATGATGTTTATATTGGTAATCGCAATTATCCCACCAATTTTCATAACACTAACGGGTTGGTACGTGAGGGCAATTGGGAAATAGGATTATCAAAAACAGGATATATAAGCGAGGCTGGGCGCTGTTTAGTTATGCAAGCTATGATTGCAGGTCAACCTATGATTATTGTATTGCTAGATTCAAATGGAAAAATGACAAGAATAGGCGATGCAAACCGTGTCCGCAGGTGGATAGAAGCTAATCCAACGCCTAAAGAGACTGTAACTGGCGAACTAATGATCACTAAAAAGATTAGTGGTTAATAATGGTTAATAATTAAGCAACTATTTAAATAATAAAAAAGCGGCTCAATGAACTGACCCCTAGTAGTTGGACAGTTTAGTTAGGTTAGCACGAGGGATTGAGTTCGGTATTGCACTGGGCTCAATCCCTTTAGTTTTTGTTCGTTCCGATCATGGTTGTAGTAGTCGATATATTCTTTTAGTTCCGTCTTAAATGATTGGATGCTTTCAAACTTCTGTTGGTAGAAGAACTCCGTTTTCATAATCCCAAACCAGTTCTCCATGACAGCGTTATCTAGACAATTGCCTTTCCTGGACATGCTTTGGGTAATGCCTTGCTCTTTTAATGCCTCCTGATAAAACCCCATTTGATATTGCCAGCCTTGATCAGAGTGCAGCATTGGGCGATCACTTTTACGCAGTCTTTTAAAGGCGCTTTGGAGCATCTGCATCACCATATGGATCTGTGGCCTGTCAGCAATCTCATACGAAATGATCCCCTGGTTATAAAGACCCAAGATAGGCGAGAGGTAAACCTTTTCACCTTTGATATTGAACTCCGTGACATCGGTTACCCACTTTTCATTTGGTTTTTTAGATGCAAAGTGACGATGCAGTAGATTGGGGGCTACTTTGCCAACGGACCCTTTGTAAGACTGATAACGCTTTGGCCTAACGGTCGGCTTGATCCCCATCTGAGTCATGAGTTTTTGGACTGTCTTGTGATTAAGGTAATGGTTCTGACGCCCCAGCTCTGCCTGTACTCGCCGATAGCCATAGCGACCCTTGTGGGTATGGAAGATGGTCTTAATTTGGGTTTTTGCGTCCAGATAAGAATCGGGTTTACTACCAACACTGACCTAGTAGTAGTAAACGCTCCTAGGCATCTAAGCTGCAGTCAATATGGCTTGTAATGGGTACCGCTGCCTTAACTCAGTAATTACTTGGGCTTGTTCTTGCTTGCCAAGTGCTTTTGCTGGGCTAAGGCTTCGAGCTTTTTTAGGTAAGCGTTCTCCACCTCTAAATACTGCGCTCTGCACAGTAACTCCTCATGGGTGAGCTCGGTTAGTGGCTTAGCGAGAAGTGCCTTGATATTGCTCGGTTTGAACTTCAATGGTCGTCCAGTAGGTTTGGGTTTTAGAGCTGCAACACCGTCCTCATTGTCGGAAATTGTCAATCTAGCTGTCGCCTGGATGCCGTCATTTAGGCGGCATTTTTGAGCACTAAATATCCTTCCTTTCCATCGCTTTTTTCGGCGACGTGCTGATCAGGATTCAAGTGAACAACTCGCACTGGCTGCCAGTTTCTAGTGGCACCACTCCATCGCTCTGGTTGCCTTTCTTTTGCAACCTCATAAAGCGCAATACGCTTACCTAGCAATGCGCCATCTAGGCCAGCATGGCGTTCAGCCGGTGTCACAAAGCGAATAGCACTGTGACGATGCTTATGGTTGTGCCAGTGAATGAACGTACTAATTCACTGCCTGGCCGTCATTAGATTTTCAAACGGTCGGCGTGAATAGTTAGGCCGATATTTCAATGTTTTGAAGAGCGACTCTGAGTACGGATTATCATTGCTGACCGCTGAGCGACTAAACGAGGGCATGACACCCAGCGCTTGCAGGGTGGCCAACATCGTAGCGCCTTTCATCGGACTGCCGTTGTCGGAATGTAGTACCACCTGATTCGGTGCAATGTGCTCTCGTGCGCAAATATCCCGCAGTACTTCGCTGGCCAATTCACTGCTTTCAGTTTCATCGATCTGCCAACCAACGACCTTACGGCTAAAAATATCCATGAATAAATACAGGTAAAAATACAGACCCCTGACCCGCGTTGGCAGGTAGGTGATGTCCCAGCTAAACAGCTGGTCGGGCGCGATTGCCGCCAGCGCACGCGGCTTACCGCGCCGCTGCGGTGGCCGTTC
>JACMMS010000008.1 GCA_014378915.1 Methylophilaceae bacterium | reverse complement strand
GCTTTGTTAATTTTATTTGGTTTTACTGGTGCTGTTTTGCCAGTTTGATTGGGAGTAATTGCTAAAGTAGTCATCATATTTCTATCTAAATTGCGGCAGTCTACGCCGCAGCTTTGTTAATGGCATCTTTGTCAACGTGCGCAAAATTATGCTTTTTAAATGCTTTTGTTGGTTGTAACTCTCTAGCATGCACAGGTTTACCCAAGAAAAAACCTTGCAGCAATGTAGCACCAGATTCTATGGCAATATCCAACTGGCTTTGACTTTCTATGCCCTGCACAACTGGCCTTGCACCAACATCATGAGCTGCACGAATTAAATGGTGTAAGACTTTGCTTAAGCGGTGATTGCTTTCTGCTTGTTGTATTAAGCTCACATCAAACTTAATAAAATCTAGCTGATACTTCCATAAACGGTCTAAATGCGAAGCGCGCCCACCAAAATGATCAATGGCGATTTTATAACCACGGTCACGATAATTATCAATGGCTTCAGTCAACTGTTTATCGTGCTCTACCAAGCCTTCGTTAATTTCAATCACCACGCGATTAGTAGGCACCGAATTAGCATGCAAAATACGCTCAAATATTTTGCCATGACCATTCACTGTTGTGAGTAACTTTGGGTGCACATTTAAAAATAATAAACCATTTTCAGCATAAATCTGACGGAAATTAAGTACGTGTAAAGTGCGGCTAACACGGTCAAACTGTACTAACTTACCCGTTTGCTCTGCATAGGTCAGTGCAAAATCAGGGTTGCTTGCCAACTCACCACCTAAGGATGGACGAATTAACGCCTCATGCCCCACCAAATCTCCTGCCGCGCTATCGTAAATTGATTGAAAAGCACTATTCAACTGTACGCCGATAAAAGTACTGTTAAATTCGCCAGATGATTGCTCGGTTAATCCGTAATCATCCAAATCCAGTAGTAAAGATTCTTTAAGTTGTAAGCGTAATTGCTCAACGTGATTGAGCTGATTTTGATCAGGCTGTTCTGGATTAGTGACTAGTGGTGTAATTTTTGTTGGTGTCATTTTAGTATTCCTTATAACGCTTAATTTATTCATTATTTGGTGTAGATTTGATCAAAAATTCCGCCATCTGCAAAATGCACCTTTTGCGCTTTTGCCCAACCTCCAAACCCTTCACTTACTGTTGTTAGTTTAATATCTTTAAAATCTGCTTTATGCTTTGATGCCACGCTGGCTAAGCTAGGGCGCAAGTAATGGCGCGCTGCAATTTCTTGGCCTTCTTCTGAGTATAAATACTCTAAATAGGCTTGTGCCAAAGCCCGAGTTTTGTGTTTATCTACAAATTTATCAATAATACTAACTGGGTTTTCTGCCAAAATACTGCTGGAAGGGTACACGACATCGAATTGATCATTACCTAATTCCTTTTTAATCAAATATACCTCATTTTCAAAAGTGAGTAATACATCACCAATACCGCGCTGAGCAAAGGTAGTGGTTGCACTTCGACCACCTGTATCTAACACAGGAACATGCTTAAATAACTTGCCAACAAACTCGCGCGCTTTAGCTTCATCACCGCCATTTTTAATCACGTAATTCCAAGCTGACAAATAACTGTAGCGGCCATTACCAGAAGTTTTGGGGTTGGCAATAATCGGCGCAATATCGGGCTTAACAAGATCATCCCAATCTTTAATATGTTTAGGGTTGCCTTTACGCACTAAAAATACCGTAATAGACGATGTCGGCGAGCTGGTATTAGGTAAGCGTTTTTGCCAATCTTTAGGGATTAAAGTGCCGCGTTCGAACAAAATATCAATGTCATTGGCTTGATTCATCGTAATAACGTCAGCCTCTAAACCATCTGCCACAGCTCGGGCTTGTTTGCTTGAGCCGCCATGTGATTGATTAATCGTCACAACTTCACCTGTTTTTGCTTTCCAGTATTTGGCAAATGCTGCGTTGTATTCTTTATAAAATTCGCGTGTAACATCGTAAGATACATTTAACAATGATCTGTCTGCCATTACTTGACCGCTAACTAATAAAGCACTGATGATTAAACTGCTGGATAGTAATTTTTTAAGCATGGAGAGCCAATAAATATTGAATAGGCATGCACTGTAAGCAATTCTTTAAATAATGTAAAAGAATGATATTAAATATATTTATAATAAAATAGAATATAAAGAACATTCAATAGGTTTTTCTTCTTGTCTTGATTTTTTTATGTAGACTGGTGTATATTGCAATTTAATTATTGAAATATTGAATCCAAAGAGCGCAGAAATATCAGATAAACCAACTAGTAGTGCCACAACAACCCATAGTTAGCATGTGCTGACCGGACAACCGGAAGCCAGTGTGTCGAAAGACCACTGGCTTTTTTGTTTTTGTCGTTTATGTCCGGCCTGTCTACTTTTAAGTATCAAAAATGATTGACGAGAGATGAATAACCCAATTAATAGCAACGATTTAGGTATTAGTCAAATTGTTACAGCATTACGAGATGTGCGCTTGGCTTCTCTTGAAAATAGAAAGCGCCGCAATAAACCGCCAAAATTACCGTCGCGTAAAGCCTTGGCGGCAATTGTAGATGGGCTAGCAGCGGCTTTATACGCCAACAGGTTGGGTCTGCCAGATTTAAAAGAAGAAGGTTTAGATTATTTTGTTGGTCATACGCTAGATGTTGCCTTGCGTGAATTATTGCAACAAGTAAAGTTAGAGTTGAATTTTGTTGCAGATGCCAAAAGTGATGCTGAAAACAGCCCAGTAATAAGCGGCGCAGAAACCACTAACGCAACATTACTAGTACGCCAGTTTGCCAGCCAGCTACCCAGCATCCGTTTGCTGATAGATACTGATATCCGCGCCGCCTTTGAGGGCGACCCAGCCGCGAGAAGTATAGATGAAGTGCTAGTGTGTTACCCAGGCATTACCGCCATTATTCACTATCGCTTAGCGCATCTTTTACATAAACAAGGCCTGCCACTGATTGCACGCATGATCACAGAAATCGCCCACTCTGCAACGGGGATTGATATTCACCCTGGTGCGCAAATTGATGAGCAGTTCTTTATTGATCACGGCACAGGTGTGGTGATTGGTGAAACCACTATTATTGGCAAACATGTGCGTATTTATCAAGCTGTCACGTTAGGTGCAAAGCGCTTCCCTACTGATGAACAAGGTAATTTAATCAAAGGTAATGCGCGCCACCCTATTGTAGAAGACGACGTGGTGATTTATGCAGGTGCCACGATTTTAGGGCGCATTACGATTGGTTGTGGGACAGCAGTTGGCGGTAATGTATGGCTGACACATAGCGTGCCAGCAGGCAGTAATATTACCCAAGCGCAAATGCAGGCTTCGCCAATTGACAATATATCAACGCAGCCACCAACTGCTACACAAAATCACTAATTTTAAAAATCACTACTTTAAAAATTAAACCGTAAATTTAAAACATTTTTTTCACAACCAATTTTAACCAATATTATTAGGAAATTGACCATGGCAGAGAATCAACAAAATCAAACCGCATTAGGCAATGTAGCGGCCCGTACGCTAGCCAATGCCACAAAAACGGTGCCGATGCTGAGCACCATTTCACCACGCTGGTTAGTACACTTAATGCACTGGTTGCCAGTAGAAGCGGGTATTTACCGCGTAAATAAAGCAAAAGACCCAAGCGCAATTGAAGTCGATTGTTCAGCTAAAGATGAACGTGAACTACCAGCCACATTTGTGGATTATGAAGAATGGGGTCGTGAATATGTACTCAATGCGGTAAATACAGTTGTGGATGTGCATACACGCGTATCTGACTTATACAGCAGCCCGCATAATCAAATTAAAGAGCAATTGCGCTTAACGATTGAAGTTGTAAAAGAGCGCCAAGAAAGCGAACTAATCAACAACAAAGAATATGGCTTGTTGAATAACGTAGTAGATTCACAAAAAGTAAAATCACGCACAGGCGCACCTACGCCAGATGATTTAGATGAATTACTCGCTAAAGTGTGGAAAGAGCCTGCGTTCTTTTTAGCGCACCCGAAAGCTATCGCTGCTTTTGGTCGTGAGTGCACACGTCGTGGCGTTCCACCACCAACCGTTTCATTATTTGGTACGCAATTTCTAACATGGCGAGGTGTGCCGTTAATTCCAACAGATAAATTACGTGTCACTAACGGTAAAACTAATATCTTATTATTACGTGTGGGTGAAAGCCGACAAGGTGTGGTTGGCTTATATCAACCTAACTTACCAGGCCAGCAAACGATGGGCTTATCAGTGCGCTTTATGGGCATTAACCACAAAGCCATTGCTTCTTACTTAGTTTCTTTATATTGCTCATTAGCGGTATTGACCGATGATGCAATTGCAGTGTTAGAAAATGTCAGTGTAGGCAACTACTATGATTACAAATAACAGCCATTTATCCGCGATGGACTTATCTAGCTTTGAGCCAGAAGCTATTCTGGCAAGCTTGCCAGGAGAACATCCCAAAATGGCAGCAGCTTTGGCAGTTGATCGTGAGGCTAGCCAAACTGGTCACTTAGACGTAGAGGAGCTGAGTCGAATCGCGAATGAAATGTATGCAGAAGGCTTTGCACAATTTTCATCTAGTGGTTCGGCTTCCATTCCACAGCAAAAAAGTGCTGCCGACATTCCTTCAACTCCGTCATTCTCTGATAGTGGTAATACATTAGAACAATCTTCACTGCCAACTACTCAGGTAACTAATGATGTGCTATTAAACGGATTTACTTTGCCTAAAGGGTTTAAATCACCTGTTAGTCTGCCTTTTTCTTCTGAAATTTACACTATTGATCACCATGTACAGGCTTTGAGAAAAATTTTAGGAGAGCTTAATACAACGCCTCATCAGGCTAATAACTTGGCAAATAAGCCCAGTGCACAACATGGCAATTTTTATTTTTTAGATAGCTTTCAGCCAACTAGTCATCAACAAATTGCGCCTACTGCACATCCTGCTTTTGATGCCAACTTAATCCGCAAAGATTTCCCAATTCTCAAAGAATTGGTGAATGGGCGACCATTAATTTGGCTGGACAATGCAGCCACCACACAAAAGCCACAAGCCGTGATTGATAGAATCAGTTATTTTTACCAGCATGAAAATTCTAATATCCACCGCGCAGCACATGAAATAGCAGCACGTGCTACTGATGCCTACGAAGGTGCGCGCGAGAAAATACGGCGCTTTATTAATGCCCCGTCAGTAGATAATATTATTTTTGTGCGTGGCACGACTGAAGCGATTAATTTAGTGGCTAAGACGTGGGGTAAAAAGCATCTAAGTGAAGGTGATGAGATCGTTATTTCACATCTTGAACACCACGCTAATATTGTGCCATGGCAACAATTATGCTCAGAAACAGGCGCAAAATTACGCGTAGCGCCAGTAGATGATAGTGGCCAGATTTTATTGGCTGAATATCAAAAGCTGCTCACATCACGCGCTAAGCTCGTGTCATTTACGCAAGTTTCAAATGCATTGGGTACAGTAACACCAGCAGCTGAGATGATACAAATGGCACATAGAGTGGGTGCCAAAGTATTATTGGATGGCGCTCAATCGGTTTCGCACATGCATATTGATGTGCAACAACTTGATGCGGATTTCTTTGTATTTTCTGGCCACAAGGTATTTGGCCCAACTGGTATTGGCATATTGTTTGGTAAATCCGAACTACTAGCTGATATGCCAGCTTGGCAAGGTGGTGGCAATATGATCCAGGATGTGACGTTTGATAAAACCATTTATCACGCATCACCCGTCAAGTTTGAAGCTGGTACGGGTAATATTGCAGATGCAGTTGGTTTAGGTGCGGCCATTGATTATGTAGAGCGTTTGGGTATTGATAATATTGCACGTTATGAGCATGATTTACTGGTCTACGCCACTGCAGCTTTACTTGAGGTTCCAGGCATTCGTTTGATTGGTACAGCAAAAGAAAAAGCGAGTGTGTTATCTTTTAACTTGCCCGGCTTTAAAAGTGAAGAAGTGGGTGCAGCGTTAAATCAAGATGGTATTGCAGTGAGATCAGGACATCATTGCGCACAGCCAATTTTGCGTCGTTTTGGTGTTGAAACCACTGTGCGTCCATCATTGGCATTTTACAATACGTATGCTGAGGTTGATGTATTACAAACCTCTTTATTACGTATTGCTTCAACTAGAAGCGTACACATTTAATCTGAAGCTTTAGATCACACAAAAAAATCCAGCGGCCTACAAAGGCTAGCTGGATATAAGGAGATAATTTTTAAGCTAAACGTTATTTAAATCCTAAACCTTCATTAAACTTGCCTGATTTGATACTAGTGTAGTTTGGAGGCTTTTGATTGCCTGCTTAAGCCATACAATGCATTGGACTTTTCGACAATCGCTCTCCATAGCTTCGCCCTGTTTTAGGCTAGTGAGTCTTGCCAGCAATGCTGCAGAACCATTGGGTGTATAAACAATTCTTAGCCCACGTTTTGCTGCATTCTCTTTAATCTTCTTAGTAAATTTGTGGCTAATCCAGTTCGTGATCAGCACAATAAGCTGCGTATCTTGCGGAATCACTTTATTGCCATCACCCACCTTGCGACCCGACCAGTGATTGATATCGTCCACTTGAAAATAGCTAAGGGCATTTTTGATACCTTGAATTTTGTCGCCACCTACTATTAATATGCTACTCATATGATTCTCCTTTTTGAGGCTTACATTAAGTGCCTTGCAAAAACCAATAATGGCGTAATGTGTAATCACGCCACTATCTTGTTTTATTATTTATAGATTAATTATTTACCGTAAATTTGGTCGAAGGTTCCACCATCGGAAAAGTGTACTTTTTGTGCTTTAGTCCAACCGCCAAACGCATCATCAATGTTCACTAGGTTAATGTTAGGAAATTGTTTAGCATACTTCTTAGCAACAGATTCTAAAGTTGGTCGGTAATAGTTTTTAGCCGCAATCTCTTGACCTTCTTCGCTGTAGAGATGGCTTAAGTAAGCCTCGGCCACAACACGTGTCTTACGTTTATCCACTACTTTATCTACAACAGTAACGGTAGGCTCAGCCAAAATCGAAAGTGAAGGGGCCACAATTTCAAACTTGTCTGGCCCTAATTCTCTTTGTGCTAAGTAAGCTTCATTTTCCCAAGCTAACAATACATCGCCAATACCACGCTCAACAAAGGTGGTTGTAGAACCACGTGCACCTGTATCAAGCACGGGTACATTTTTGTAAATCTTGCCTACAAATTCCTTGGTTTTAGCCTCGTCGTTGCCGTATTTTTTTTGCGCGAATGCCCAAGCTGCTAAGTAATTCCAGCGTGCACCACCCGATGTTTTTGGATTAGGCGTAATAACTGAGATGCCTGGTTTGATTAAATCATCCCAATCTTTGATGTGCTTCGGATTACCTTTACGTACCAGCAATACAATGGTCGAAGTATAAGGAGAGCTGTTATGCGGTAAACGTTTTTGCCAATCTTTTGGGATTAACTTAGCTTTGTCGTAGAGCTGATCGACATCGTAAGCCAAAGCCAATGTAGCAACATCGGCATCTAAACCATCAATAATGCCACGTGCCTGTTTACCCGATCCACCATGTGATGCTTTAACTGTAACGTTGTCACCCGTTTTTGCTTTCCAGTACTTAGAAAACTCTACGTTGTAATCTTGATATAACTCACGCGTTGGGTCGTATGACACATTAAGCAGGGTAATATCAGCTGCCGAGGCTAAAGTTGGCACGCCAATTACCAAGCCCGCCAGTAGCAAACTAATGCTGATTAATTTAGTTTTCATTCAATTTGTTCCTTAACTTCTATTATATTTGGAGTAGTTTGAAATTTTTTTACTAAAAAACTACTTGGAAACGAGCAAATAATGCGCGCTCATCTTCACGGTCTTTTACTTTATTGGTAGCAGCGTTGTAGCCATTGCTTGCCCCAGTTGTTGCGTTATAGGCTCGGCCTGTACCTGCACCACCGTCAAACGAAGTTTGTTCATAGTTAAGTACAATTTTTGCGTTTGAATTTAAGTACCAATTAACGCCTGCTGTCCAAGTTTTAGCCTTTTTTGCACTAAAAGTTGGGTCTGCATATGACTGTGCAAGCGTTGGTGTAGCATCAGCGCCAGTTTGCGCTGCAAGCAGACCATTTGCATTTTTGAATGCATCGCTGTCAACGCTAAGTTCACTGTAACGCAAAGCTAATTCCCAAGCGCCCCAACCACCAGTATCTATATCAAAATCATTTTTTGGCTTCACCCCTTTAAATGACGAATCTTCACCCGTAACTAAGTAGGTTGCTGCAACCTCCCAAGCGCTGTTATCGAGCTTTTTATTTGAGCCTGATAATATTGATGTTTGTGCAGTAGATAACGCACTACTAGCGCCTGCTCCGCCACCAGCAGGTGAGCCACCACCAGCCAGGCTTACATCTTGCGAGACTATTGCATACTCAGCAATTAAACCGAATGGGCCATTGTAGTAGTAGGCTTGTGGTGCAACGCGCAAACGTTTACCGTCAGCAATAGCAGCAGAGCTGTAGCGGAAAAAAGTTTGTTGGCTGTTGGTTACGTAGCTTGGTAAGCCATTGCGTGTGCCATCAGCTGCAGTGGTATCAGTAAAATTAAGATTTTTTTCAGCGGTTGCATCGGTGTAAGTAGCCGCAATACCGAAGCCTAAGCCTGATAATGGTGAAATATCATCTTTGAAAGGTGTAGCAAATAAACGCGCAGTATATTCTTTATCACTGTCAAACTCAGAAGCAGTAGTAGCATTCCCACCATCTACAACGCCATTGTTAATACCAAAAGCGTAAATTAACTTACTGTTGAGTATATCGCCATATACCGAGATACCTTGGTCTCTGTTGGGCAAAATGTTATTTGATACATAGCTACGCTCTATGAATTTAATGTCAGCAGCAGTTTGTAAGCGCTCTAAACCGACAAATGGTTTGTATTTACCAACACGTATTTTAAAAGCAGGGTCAAAACGACCATCAATATAAGCATCTACAACTGAGGCACTACCGCCAGCAAATTCTTCTTGAAAGCGGTAATCATATTTGCCAAATAAAGTACCTTGAATATTTGGACGAAGACGACGTGCAAGCCATGTATCGTTAGCATCATGAAAGCCTGTCAAAGCATCTAAGCTACCAGCACGCGCATCACTACGATTACGTACATCATTGGCACCGCTATCAAAACTACGATAATCATACTGAATTATGCCGCCCAATTTAATCGAGTTTTTGCCGTCCGCAGACTCAATGCTAAAGCCTTTTTCGCTGGCTTTAATGACTGGTGCTTCTTTCTTCTTAGCCACAGATGCCTCTTCAGCCACTTCATTTTTACGATCTAATATTTTCACTTTTTGATCTAACTCTTGTACTAATGCACGTAGATCCTCTAATTCAGTACTATCATTAGCGTAAGTAACGCCAGAAAAAATCAACGAGTTACTACCAATTATTAGAAGGCTGATGAGTGTAGAAATTATAGTTTTTTTAAACAACATTAAAATGCTCCTAAATCTTTATAAAAATGAATACTTAAAATGATGACTTTGCAGATTCGCCACTAGTAAATGCCGCACCCGAACTGCTGTGTGCAAAGCGCACTTTTCGCGTTTTTCGATCTGTGTCACATGGCCTTCGTGTAACACTATTTCAATAGAACCAAAACCGGAACCTAGCCTTAATTGCTCAACTGCGATTAAAATTTCTTGCGATACTTCCCGACTAATTTTAATTTGTGACATGATGATTTCTCGACTTTGTGGAAAATTGATGTGCAAACTATATAGAATCCACTAATAATTAAAAATAATTTATACTTATATTAATATAATTATAAAGAATATAAAGAGGGCTTGGAGCACTAATGAATTAGTGCTTGCTGTGTTAAAGACATAATTTGCAGAGAGTGTTTCCAATTCATTGAATTGATTGCTATAATGCTGTCTTGTGATGAAAAGTGGGCTTTATGCCCATTTTTTATTTCCGCTCAATATGTATAAAGAGTCATGCTTTTGCGAGATAAGTGAGCAAAATAAATAAATTGGGCTAAAAATAGTCGCCAATACAGTTAGGGAACACGCGCTTATGCAAGATTTGCATACCTTAGTAGAACAATCCGTTACACAACTCGGTTATGAGTTAGTGGATTTAGAAGTATCAAACCGTGGCAAATTGTTGCGCGTGTTCATCGATAAACTCAATCCTGCGGACATTAAGGACAGTGTCAATATTGATGACTGCGTGTTAGTTAGCAATCAATTGGGCAACATATTATCAGTAGAGCATGATGTTGATTACGACAGACTAGAGGTTTCTTCGCCTGGTATTGATCGTATATTAAAAAAAGAAGCAGATTTTCTACGATTTATTGGTGAGCGAGCACAAGTAAAGCTACGCATGCCAATGGCAGTAGCAAATCCTGTAGGCGCAAATAAAGAGCCGCGTAAGAGTTTTTTAGGCTTGATTCGCGGCTTAGAAGATGGTTGGTTGTTGCTTGAGTGTGACGGTGCAGTTGAAAAACTGGCATTGAATAATATAGATAAAGCCAAGCTAAACCCATTATTTTAAGCAGCACAGTTATTGTAAAAATAATATTAAAGAATATTAAGATAGTCAAAGTAGGTTTTTAGACATTAAGTTAGTGAATTTTAAGCGGAGAAGACCATGAGTCGCGAGATATTATTGTTAGTAGATGCCTTGGCGCATGAGAAAAATGTCAGTAAAGAGATTATTTTCACTGCATTAGAGTTGGCATTGGCATCTGCCACTAAAAAGCGCTATCACGAAGATGCTGATGTACGCGTATCCATTAACCGCGAAAGCGGAAATTATGACTCTTTCCGTTGTTGGACCATTGTGTCTGATGAGCAAGGTATTGAAAACGCAGCAGCTGAAATTTATAACGATAATGAACGCGCTGAAGGTTTGGGTATTGGCGATGTGATTGAAGACTCTTTAGAATCAATTGCATTTGGTCGCATTGGCGCACAGGCGGCAAAACAAGTTATTCTGCAAAAAGTACGTGAAGCTGAGCGTGAGCAAATCTTAGAAGACTTTTTAAGTCGTGATGAAAACTTAGTTACTGGTGTGATTAAACGGATGGAAAAAGGTAGCGCGATTATAGAAATTGGTCGTATTGAAGCATTATTGCCGCGCGATCAAATGATTCCTAAAGAAAATTTACGTGTGGGCGATCGTGTTCGCGCTTATTTATCTCGTGTTGAGCGCAGTGGCCGTGGTCCGCAACTAATTTTGTCACGCATTGCACCTGAATTCATTGTTCGTTTATTTGAACTTGAAGTGCCAGAGATTGAAGAAGGCCTACTTGAAATTAAAGCGGCTGCGCGTGATCCTGGCTTACGTTCTAAAATCGCCGTTAAAACCAATGACCAACGTTTAGACCCTGTAGGCACTTGTGTAGGTATGCGTGGTTCACGTGTACAGGCAGTGACTGGCGAATTAGCCGGTGAGCGCGTCGATATTATCCTGTGGAGCATGGAGCCAGCACAATTTGTAATTAATGCAATGTCACCTGCTGAAGTATCTTCTATCGTACTCGATGAAGATGCGCACAGTATGGACGTAGTTGTAAACGAGGAACAATTAGCATTAGCTATTGGTCGTAATGGTCAAAATGTGCGTTTAGCTTCTGAGCTAACAGGTTGGACACTCAACATTCTTACTGAAGAGCAAGCGGCAACGAAAAACCAAGAAGAATATAGCAATGTTAGTCAGTTATTTATGGATAAGTTAGATGTAGATGAAGAAGTAGCCGATATTTTAGTGCAAGAAGGTTTTAGTACTTTAGAAGAAGTTGCTTACGTACCGTTAGCTGAAATGTCTGAAATTGAAGCATTTGATGAAGACACAATTAATGAGCTACGATCACGCGCACGCGATGCTTTATTAACCGAGGCAATTGCTAAAGAAGAAAAAGTAGATACAGCCGCTGAAGACTTACTGACAATGGAAGGCATGGATAATGCCACGGCACATCTATTAGCATCTAAAGGCGTGGCTACTATGGGTGATCTGGCTGAACTAGCAGTAGATGAGCTAGTAGATTTAACCAGCATGGATGCAGAGCGTGCTAAAACACTGATTATGACGGCACGCGCACCGTGGTTTGCGTAAACTAGTATTAATGATTTTGTAAAAATAACGTAGTAAATAGAGTCGTAAAGAATAGACTGGAGCAGTACATGGGAATAACAACCGTAGCACAATTTGCCACTGAATTAGGGCTGCCAACATCATTGCTGTTAGAGCAACTAAAAAGTGCGGGAGTGACAAAATCCGTATCTGATGACGGTCTATCTGAAGAGGATAAAACCTCTTTGTTGGCTTATTTGCGTAGAGAGCATGGCGCGGAGGCTGCGCCAAAAAATAAAATTACTTTAACGCGTAAACAAAATACAGAAATTAAAAAAACTGATAGCAGTGGTCGTGCGCGCACTATTCAAGTTGAAGTGCGCAAAAAGCGAGTGATTGAGCGTCAAGATGGCTTAACTGAAATTGAAACTGAAACAGTCGCTGAAGAATTAATTGCAGTACCTGTATTTGTTGAGCCAATGATTGAGCTTTCGCCAGAACCTATCTTCGAAGAAATTGTAGAGGTAGTACCAGAGCCTATTGTTGAAATTGAGCCAGAACCAGTTGTTGCAGAAGAAATACTAGTACCTGCAGTGATTGAAGAGCCTATTGTAGTGAAATCCGAAGAGCCAAAAACAATTAAAGTGCCAGCATCACCGATGACGCGAGCAGATATACTCGGCGCAGACCAGATGGCGCTTCGCGAAAAAGAGGCAAAGCGTCATGCGACTTTGGCCGCTTTGCAAGCAGATGATGTGCGTAAAAAACAAGAATTAATACAGCGCCGCGTAGATGAAGAGGTGCGTAAATTAGCAGAGGCAGAGGCGGCAACAAAAGCAGCTGAAAGAGCAAAAATTGTAAAACCAGCAGCAAAAGAAGGTACTTTACATAAACCTGCTGCTAAAGAAGGCGTTAAACCAGAAGCCAAAGATTCCAAAAAACCCGCTAAAACTAATAGCGACTGGACTGATAAAGAAAATAAAAAACGTGGTTTGAAAACGCGTGGAGCAGCAGCAACACCAAGCACTGGCTGGCGTGCGCCTAAAGGTAAGGGTCGCCATCGTAGTGATGCCGATGACGATCAACAACATGCATTCAATGCCCCAACTGAAGCTATTGTTTATGATGTATTAGTACCAGAAACCATTTCTGTGGCTGATTTAGCACATAAAATGGCAGTTAAGGCTTCAGAAGTGATTAAGACACTGATGGGTATGGGGATGATGGTGACGATCAACCAAGTGCTAGACCAAGAAACTGCAATTATTATTGTGGAAGAAATGGGGCACAACGCACAAGCCGCAGCAGCTAACGATCCTGAAACATTCATTGATGAAGCAGAGCATGCGGAAGCGATTAGTGAAACTCGCCCACCAGTTGTTACTGTAATGGGTCACGTAGATCATGGTAAAACCTCATTGCTCGACTATATCCGAAGTAGCCGCGTAGTATCTGGCGAAGCAGGTGGCATTACACAACATATTGGCGCATATCACGTCGAAACACCACGTGGCATGGTCACCTTCTTAGATACACCAGGCCATGAAGCGTTTACGGCGATGCGTGCTCGTGGCGCAAAGGCAACCGACGTAGTAATTTTAGTGGTTTCTGCTGATGATGGCGTGATGCCGCAAACGATTGAAGCCATTCACCATGCAAAAGCAGCAGGTGTACCGCTAGTGGTCGCGATTAATAAAATTGATAAACCGGGTGCTGAGCCAGAGCGTGTCAAACTTGAATTGGTATCACATGAAGTAGTGCCAGAAGACTTTGGCGGCGAAGTGATGTTTAGAGAAGTATCAGCTAAGACTGGTAAAGGCATTGATAGCCTACTTGAAGCTGTATTGTTACAAGCCGAAATATTAGAGCTTACTGCACCTAAAAATACACCAGCTAAAGGCTTGGTGATTGAAGGCCGTTTAGATAAAGGTCGTGGTCCAATTTCAACTATCTTAATTCAATCAGGTACGTTAAAACGTGGTGATATGATATTGGCTGGTAGCTCGTTTGGTCGTGTGCGTGCCATGCTAGATGAAACTGGCAAAGAAATTAAAGAGGCAGGTCCATCTATTCCAGTAGAAGTGCTAGGTCTATCTGATGTAGCGAGTGCTGGTGAAGAAGTGATTGTGCTAAACGATGAGCGAAAAGCACGTGAAATAGCGCTATTCCGCCAAGGTAAATTCCGCGATGTGAAATTAGCGAAACAACAAGCTGCCAAAATGGAAAATATGTTTGACCAAATGGCTGAAGGTGAAGTTAAAACTTTAGGTTTAATCATTAAATCTGATGTCCAAGGTTCGTACGAAGCGCTAGCAACAAGCTTGAAAAAATTGTCTACTTCAGAAGTGAAAGTGAACATAATTCATACAGGTGTAGGTGCTATTAGCGAGTCAGACGTCAACTTGGCCAGTGCTTCTAAAGCTGTATTAATCGGCTTTAATGTGCGTGCTGATTCTGGTGCACGTAAACTGATTGAAACTCAAGGTATTGATGCACGTTACTACAGCATTATTTACGAAGCAGTAGATGAAGTAAAAGCAGCCTTGAGCGGCATGTTGCCGCCAGAGCAAAAAGAAAGCATCACGGGTATGGTCGAGATTCGTGAAGTATTCCGTATTTCTAAAATTGGTGCCGTGGCTGGTTGTTATGTGCAAGATGGCGTTATCCGTCGCACTTCAAAAGTGCGTGTATTACGTGCCAATGTGGTCATTCATACAGGCGAATTAGATTCACTCAAACGCTTTAAAGATGATGTAAAAGAAGTTAAAAACAGCTTTGAGTGTGGTTTATCATTGAAAAACTTTAATGATATTGAAGTGGGCGATTTGTTAGAAGCGTTTGAAATTGTTGAAGTAGCAAGAACACTTTAAATGAAATATTTGAGTTTCAAATATTTCATTTATTTAGGATAAAACAGCATGGCAAAAGAGTTCTCAAGAAGTAATCGAATTGCTGAGCAAATGCGCCGCGAATTGGCAGATTTATTACAGTTTGAAGTGAAAGATCCCCGTATAGGTATGGTCACCGTGACAGAAGTTGAAGTCACGGGTGATATTGCACATGCAAAGGTTTTTTACAGCGCAGCTGTACACAATGATGCAAAAGTAGCGCTTGCTTTGCAGCAAGGCCTAGAAAAATCAGCGGGTTTTTTACGTACGCAGGTGGCAAAACGCATGCTGTTACGTACTGTGCCGCAGCTACATTTTGTGTATGACGCATCTATTGATAATGGCATGAAAATGTCAAAAATTATTGATGAAGCGCTTGCCAGTGATTTAGCTAACAGTGATGTCGCAAACAATGAGCAGACAAATAACAGTGTTGTAAACAAAGACAATAAATAAGCCTAAAACTAGAAATTAACCATCACATGGTGCAATTCAAACGCGTTAAACACCCAGTCAACGGTGTATTACTACTTGATAAACCACTCGGGTTTTCATCAAACCAAGCCTTACAAAAAGTGAAATGGCTATATCAAGCGGCTAAAGCGGGACATACAGGCACGCTAGACCCTTTAGCTACGGGGCTTCTGCCCATTTGCTTTGGTGAAGCGACCAAATTTTCACATTATTTATTAGATGCCAACAAAAGCTATCATGCCACTATTCAATTAGGCGCAACCACTAGCACTGGCGACACCGAAGGCGAAGTATTAAGCCGCATCGCAGTGAATGTAAGTTCCGCTCAACTACAGCAAGCCATCAAGCAATTTATTGGCAATATCAGCCAAATACCACCCATGTATTCTGCGCTTAAATTTGAAGGCAAAGCCTTATATGAATACGCTAGAGAAGGCTTAGATATTGCACGAGTAGCACGTGATGTGACTATATTTGATATTCAACTGATGCGCTTTGAGGTTGATATCGTTGAAATCAACGTAACCTGCAGTAAGGGCACTTACATCCGCACATTAGCAGAAGATATTGGCGCTTTTTTAGGCTGTGGTGCGCATTTGTGTGGCTTGCGTAGAACGGCAAGCGCAGCCTATCAGCTGCAACATGCAGTGACTATTGAGCAATTAGAAGCAATGAATATCAGAGATAAAGACGCTCAGCTACTAGCTGTTGATTCTTCTTTACAAAACATGCCAGCCATTCATGTAGATGCTGATTCATCATTCTATTTAATGCAAGGTAAATCCATTTGGCTCACTAGCGCCGCAACAAAACATATTTACCCCGCACAAGATTTTAGACTATACGACGCCAGTGGTAAGTTCTTAGGTGTTGGCAAACAACTAGATGATGGCAAAATAGCGCCTAAACGTTTAGTCAATTTGGTACAATAATAGCTAAAACAATTACTTAAGAGCTTGTTAAGTGTTACGTTGTCGGTTAGAATATTCGACTACTTTCACAAAAAGTAGATTAAATTTTGCATAAATGAATGCATTTGCGGGCCAAGCTATTCAATTAATTACTTAAAAACCTGCTTTTGCACTGTCGAAAATATAGGAAAAAATTATGACCACTACCGCCTTAGAACGCGCTGTTATTGTTGCTGATTATCAGCAAGCACCAAAAGATACAGGATCACCAGAAGTGCAAGTTGCGCTTTTGACTAGCCGTATAGCTTACTTGCAAGATCACTTTAAAACCAATAAAAAAGACAATCACTCACGTCGTGGTTTGTTAGCCATGGTAAGTCAACGGCGTAAATTATTAGATTATTTAAAACGTAAAGATTTAGGTCGCTATCAAACATTGATTAGCCGTTTAAGCCTACGTAAATAAGTATTGACGCAACTTTGTCATCAGTATTTATTCAAGAATGTGATTAGTTTACTTTTTTGAATGTAGTAAAAAGCCGATAGCACCCTTGTGCACGTCGGCTTTTTTGTTATGAGTATGTTGTTGTAATAAGTCACTGGCTATTAGGGTTGTAAATAGCCAATATAAAAAATTGAAAAAGTTAAGAAAAGGAATAAAGATGTTTCATAAAGTAAAAAAAAGTATTCAATTTGGTGCGCATGAGCTCACCTTAGAAACAGGCGAAATTGCTCGTCAAGCCGACGGCGCTGTGATGGTAAGTTACGGCGATACTGTACTTTTAGTTGCAGTGACCGCTAAAACAGAAGTTAAAGCTGGCCAAGATTTTTTCCCACTAACAGTTGATTACATGGAAAAAACTTATGCTGCGGGTAAAATCCCAGGTAGTTTTTTCAAACGCGAAGGTCGTCCTTCAGAAAAAGAAACACTAACTTCACGTTTAATCGATCGTCCATTACGTCCATTATTCCCAGAAACTTTTTATAACGAAGTACAAGTTGTTGCTACAGTGATGTCGTCAGACCCGGAAATTGATGCTGACATCCCAGCTATTATCGGTGCATCAGCAGCAATGGCACTTTCAGGTGTACCTTTCTACGGCCCGCTAGGCGCGGCACGTGTTGGTTATATTGATGGCGCTTATGTACTTAATCCATCTGCTACGCAAATGCAAGAAACTACATTAGATTTAGTGGTTGCTGCTACTGCAACAGCGGTAATGATGGTGGAATCTGAAGCAAAAGAATTATCAGAAGAAATCATGCTAGGCGCAGTTGTGTTCGGTCACGAGAAAATGCAAGCTGTTATCACCATGATTAATGAGCTTACAGCTGAAGCGGGTAAAGATGCTTGGGATTGGACACCACCAGCACCTGATACTGCCTTGATTGAGAAAATGCAAACAGTAGCTGGTGCTGATGTCAATGCAGCATTCCAAATCAAAGCTAAAGGCGAGCGTTCTGCTAAGTTAGACGAAATCAAAAATCGTGTCATGAAAGAACTAATCACCTCGGATACTACCACTGAAGAAGCGAATAAAATTAAGACAGAATTCTTTAATTTAGAAGCTAAAACCGTACGTAGCCAAATTTTAAATGGCGAGCCACGTATTGATGGCCGCGATACACGCACGGTGCGTCCAATCGTTGTTCGTACTGGTGTGTTACCACGAACTCATGGTTCTGCACTATTTACCCGTGGCGAAACGCAAGCTTTGGTCGTTGCAACACTTGGTACAGGCCGCGATGAGCAAACTGTTGATGCATTACAAGGCGAATACAAAGATCGCTTTATGTTGCATTACAATATGCCTCCATACGCCACTGGTGAAACAGGCCGTGTAGGTACACCAAAACGCCGCGAAATTGGTCACGGTCGTTTAGCCAAACGTGCGTTAATCGCGGTATTGCCAAGCTTAGAAGAGTTTGGTTACAGCATTCGCTTAGTATCAGAAATTACAGAATCTAACGGTTCTAGCTCGATGGCATCCGTATGTGGTGGCTGTTTGGCATTAATCGACGCTGGCGTACCATTAAAAGCACATGTAGCGGGTATCGCGATGGGCTTAATTAAAGAAGGTAACCGCGTTGCTGTATTGACCGATATCTTAGGTGATGAAGATCATCTAGGTGATATGGACTTTAAAGTGGCGGGCACTGCTGACGGAATTACTGCTTTGCAAATGGACATCAAAATCACTGGCATTACAGCACAAATTATGGAAGTGGCTTTAGCACAAGCTAAAGAAGGTCGCGCTCATATTTTAGGCATTATGAAAGATGGTATGAGCAATGCCAATACTGAAATGTCAGCATTTGCACCACGTATTATTACCATGAAAATCAATCCTGAAAAAATCCGTGATGTGATTGGTAAAGGAGGCGCGGTTATTCGTGCCTTAACAGAAGAAACTGGTACGACGATTGATATTGAAGATGACGGTACAATTAAAATCGGTTGCGTCAATGCCGAAGCAGGAGAAGAAGCCAAAAAACGTATCGCAACTATTACCGCAGAAGTTGAAATTGGTCAAACTTACGAAGGTACTGTGATTAAATTGCTCGATTTCGGTGCGATTGTTTCACTTATTCCAGGTAAAGATGGCTTATTACATATTTCACAAATTGCACACCAGCGTGTTAACGCAGTGGCTGACTTCCTAAAAGAAGGCGATATTGTTAAAGTTAAAGTAGTTGAAGCAGATGATAAAGGCCGCGTGCGTTTAAGCATGAAGGCTTTGATTGATGCACCACTTGCTGAAGCTAAGTCTGAAGTAGAATCAGACGAATAATTAGCTTTAGTTTAGATGACAAATAAAAAGCCCGCGAAAGCGGGCTTTTTATTTCTTAGATTAATTAACTATTCTAGCTAATTAATCTATTAGTTATTTTGCTACTTGACGCTCTCGCATCTCATCCAAAGTTTTACAATCAATACAAAGCGTTGCGGTTGGCCGAGCTTCTAGGCGTTTTAAGCCAATCTCAATGCCGCAGCCCTCGCAGTAACCATATTCACCAGCCTCTATATTACGCAGAGTTTCATCAATTTTTTTAATCAACTTGCGCTCACGATCTCGGTTTCGCAGCTCTAGCGCCATATCAGATTCTTGGCTAGCTCTATCGTTTGGGTCAGCAAACATCGTCACTTCATCTTGCATAGTATGCACAGTGCGATCTAGCTCATGACTAAGCTCATCCTTCCAATTACTCAAAATCTTACGAAAATGATTTAATTGAGGCTTGCTCATGTAATCTTCACCAGCTTTAGGCTGGTAAGGGGTAAATTGTTTGGTGATAACTTCGGCCATGATATAAATCCTATGAAGTGAATCTTGTCGCTAACTTACTTGTTACTCATTTATCTGTCTTATATTTCGCTGATAAATTTATTTTTCTCACCATTTTATGGTGACAATGCATCAAAATACTCGCGCGAGTGTACACTGATTAGAGATTGTATGCAAAGTTAGTCTGCTTTTCATTTAAAAGCTTAATGCAGAAAAGCAAAAGATTAATTTGCTCCAGCCTCTGCAAGCTCTTGCGCTAATAACGTATTTTCCATCAATGTGGCTACGGTCATAGGCCCTACTCCACCTGGTACAGGGGTAATGTAAGATGCGCGTTCTTTAGCTACTTCAAAATCCACATCTCCACATATTGTACCGTCAGGCAAACGATTAATACCTACATCAATTACTATTGCGCCAGGTTTTATCCAATGACCTTTGATTAAGCCAGGTTTGCCAGCAGCGGCAACTATTAAATCTGCGTAGCTGACTTGAAAAGCTAAATCTTTGGTGTGGCGATGGCAACAATTGACGGTGCTACCTGCGAGCAAAAGTTCTAATGCCATGGGACGCCCGACATGATTCGATACACCTACAATCACTGCATCTAAACCCATCACGTCAATACCTGTTGCCTGTAGCATTTTCATCACACCATAAGGTGTACATGAACGCAACGTAGGCTGCCTAACAGCTAGTTTTCCAATATTGTAGGGGTGAAAACCATCTACATCTTTATATGGGCTAATACGCTCAATAACGTTTTCATCTTTAATTTGTGGTGGCAATGGAGATTGCACCAAAATGCCATCTACGCTGTCATCGTTATTGAGTTGATCGATTAAAGCATACAGTTCAGCTTCAGTAATTGTGATTGGTAACTCATGGGCAAGTGAGCGGATGCCCACTTTTTCACAAGCTAAGCGTTTATTACGTACGTAAATTGCGGATGCAGGATCAGCACCCACTAGCACCACGGCAAGGCAAGGAGCACGCTTATTCGCTTTCAGGCGTTCTGACACTTTTTGTTGTAACTGATTAAGTAAGTCTTCGGCAATTGCTTTGCCATTGATAATTTGAGCTGTCATTGCGTTATTTTTAATAAAATATCAAATAAAAACGTTATTTTAGCATATTAGAATTGACCTCCAGGCTGGATTGCGCTATATTTCTGCCTCTTCGGCGTGTAGCGTAGCCTGGTAGCGCGCCTGCTTTGGGAGCAGGATGTCGGGAGTTCGAATCTCTCCACGCCGACCATATTTTTCTTAGTGTTTTAAGCATCAATTAAAGCACTAGGAAATAGTTTTACTTAAGTAGTACTAGTTGGTTATTATTAAGTTTTATCATCAAATGATAGATTAAATTGAGTAATAATTTTAGAGCAATGTAACCCAATCTGCCCGTAGCTCAACCGGATAGAGCACCAGCCTTCTAAGCTGGGGGTTACAGGTTCGATTCCTGTCGGGCAGACCAATAATTTTGCCTAATTTAGTAAGCACCCAATCAGTCAACCTGATTGTCAATTTTTTCAGTGGTGGCCGTAGCTCAGCTGGTAGAGCCCTGGATTGTGATTCCAGTTGTCGTGGGTTCGAGCCCCATCGGTCACCCCACTCTCCCTAAGATTTAATCTATTTGTCCTTCTCTTGTCCTTTTTGGAGAAGTGAGTGGCGACCTTTCGTAAACGTTCAAACGCATGGCAAGTAAGAATCCAACGCAGTGGTTACCCTGACCAATCAAAATCTTTTAAGACCCGTGCTGAAGCTTTAGTTTGAGCTAGAAAAACAGAATCAGACTTTGATAATGGTATTATTACTCAACCAGTAAACTCTAAGATTCTACTCAAGGAGTTACCTGCCATAAGAAGGGTTCGAATACTGAAGTATGAATCGTCCCTGATACAGTAGACACTTTTAAGCCTCATAATTACGCTTAAAAGGAGCATCAAATGGTTAGCAAAAGATTTACAGAAGAATTCAAAT
>JACMMS010000047.1 GCA_014378915.1 Methylophilaceae bacterium | reverse complement strand
ACCACTGCTAAAAATCAATTAAAGGAGAAAAGTATCGACCTATCTTGACCGCACCTATACAATTTAAACGCGTAATATTATTTCATGCGCAACTGGTCACGATAGACCGTTTTGATCGGTCACGATAGCCGTAATACGCAGCTTGTGCACGGCATGAAGCACTTTACACGCACTGGTGTGTCAACGATTATGAACACAAGCATGGAAATTGTAGCGTTAAAGCGTCATGGCGTAGAATTTCCAGTTGAGCTCACTATTTCTCAACATCGTTATGGAGATGAATGCGAGTTTTGCGCATTTATTATGAGATATTACCAAAACCAAGAAATCTGCAGAAAAACTGCTGTATTTAGCGCATTATGATATGACCACCGGCTTGCCAAATAGAGTACTTTTTTATGCCCCCCTTACACAAGAAATAAAAAAACACAACGTACTCAACGTCCTATTGCTGTCATGTTTTTAGATCTTGATCACTTTAAAGAAGTCAACGATAATTTAGGCCACGATAAAGGCGATTTACTATTAAAAGAAGTGGCATGGCGGCTTCACCGTTGCATAAGGGAAGCCGATACTTTAGCCAGATTAGGCGGTGATGAATTCACTTTAATATTATCTTCCATTGAAGATAATATTGTGATTGAGCGCTTGGCAGAGAAAATATTACAAAGACTATCTGAGCCATTTAGGCTCGATGATGAAATGGTTAATATTTCTGCCAGTATTGGCATCACGCTTTATCCTGATGACGCGCACAACATTGAGGAAATGTTAAAAAATGCAGATCAAGCGATGTATTAAGCTAAAAATCAGGGTCGTAATCGCTTTAGATACTTTACGCAAGCCATGCAAACTGCAGCAAATGCAAGGGTGAGTTTAAGCTTAAATTTACGCTCAGCCGATTGTCAACTTGCAAGATTTGCCTATTATTAAAGCAGAGGCTTTAATAATAGGCAACATACGATTAAAGAATTAATAGATCCTATTGAGTTTATACCGATAGCAGAAGAAACCAGCTTGGTTGTCGGTATTGGCATTGGGTGTTTCAGCAAGCTTCATTACAAGTGGCAAAGTGGTGTAGTGAATATCTCCCCGAGTTTCAAATTAGCGTCAACAAATCTCCCATACGATTTTACAACCCTAGTATCATGCACACCTCGTGGTTTGAACATTTACAAAGCTTAATTTACTAGGTGAAAGTATTGTCATATAAATTACTGAAAGCCTATTATTAGGCATAGCAGAGCATGTGACTCAACAGCTATTAGACTTGCGTCAATCAGGCTTTATCATAGCCATTGATGATTTTGGTACTGGCTACTCCTCATTATTTTATCTTAAAAAATTTCAAATGGACTTCATTAAAATTGATCAATCATTTGTCAGCCAACTAGCCGTAGATTCTAATTATTTGGCTTTATGCGAGTCCATTATTGTCATGGCACATAAGCTTGGCATCAAAGTGATTGCAGAAGGCGTAGAAACGATAGAACAACGTGATTTACTTATTGTTGCAGGCTACGATTATGCACAAGATTATTTATTTTCTAAGACCTTCACAGCAGAGAAGTTTGAAAATCTATTTTCAAACCTATACAATAACTAATCATTATCCGCCCATGTGATAAATAATACTAATCTAATAATAGGTCTGCATATTTTTGAAAATACTTATTTTCTAGCTCGTGCAATCGCCGCTTTGACTTGATTAGGAGCAGTACCACCGATATGGTTACGGCTTGCAAGTGAGCCTTCTAGCGTTAAAACTTCGTACACCCCAGAATCAATCATCGGGTTGAACTTTTGTAATTCAGCCAAGCTTAAATCGCTTAAATCGCAGCCTTTATCTATTGCATAGCGGACGGCTAAAGCAACAGCCTCATGCGCGTCACGGAAAGCTAAGCCTTTTTTCACTAGATAATCCGCTAAATCAGTAGCAGTTGCAAAGCCCTCCGCCGCCGCTTGGCGCATATTATCTTTTTTAACCGTAATGCCACGCAACATATCAGCGTAAATTTCTAGCGTAACTAAAAGCGTATCTGCAGTATCAAATAGTGGTTCTTTATCTTCTTGGTTATCTTTATTGTAAGCCAGTGGTTGCGCTTTCATCAATGTTAGCAATGCCACCAAATGCCCTGTAACACGGCCAGTTTTACCGCGCACTAACTCAGGCACATCTGGATTTTTTTTCTGCGGCATAATACTAGAGCCTGTACAGAAGCGATCTGCAATATCAACAAATGCGTAACGTGGCGATGACCATAAAATCAGCTCTTCAGAAAAACGGGATAGATGCGTCATTACTAAGCTGCTGGCAAAAGTAAATTCAATCGCAAAATCTCTATCAGAAACAGCATCTAGTGAGTTTTCACATACGCCATCAAAACCCAAAGTTTTAGCGACCATTTCGCGATCAATTGGGTAGCTGGTACCCGCCAAAGCCGCTGCACCTAAAGGCAAACGGTTAATGCGTTTGCGACAGTCCTCAAACCTTGCAACATCACGTTGTAGCATTTCAAAATATGCCATTAGATGATGGCCAAAGGTGACAGGTTGGGCCACTTGTAAATGCGTAAAACCTGGCATGATCGTATCAAAATGCATTTCAGCCAAGTCTAGAATAGAAGTTTGTAACTTACGGATGCCAGTAATCATGTCGTCTGTTGTAGCACGTAACCACAAGCGTACATCAGTGGCAATTTGGTCATTACGGCTGCGACCTGTATGCAAGCGCTTACCAGCATCACCAATTTTATCGGTTAAGTGTTTTTCAATATTGAGGTGTACATCCTCTAAATCGAGTAACCATTCAAATTTCCCCGATTGGATTTCTGCCAAAATTTCAGCTAAACCGTGTTCAATCGCGCTGACATCTTGTGCGGCAATAATACCTTGCGCACCAAGCATTTGAGCGTGGGCAATAGAGCCTTGAATATCAAACTCTGCTAAGCGTTTATCAAAACCAACCGACGCCGTATAGCGTTTAACCAACTCAGCAACCGGCTCATTAAAGCGCCCGGACCATGCTTCAGTCTTTTTATTCAATGAGTTAGTGGTATTTTCTGTATTATTTTGTATCATGGGCTGCGCTACTTTTCGCGATTTGGTTATATAGTGAATTTTTTTTGCTACACTAACGGATATTGCAATTATAAAACGTGATGAAGCTAAAACAAAATTTAGGCGTCACCTAAACCAAAAACATCATGCAACTAAGTTGAGCGTCACTAGTAAATAATAGAGTGCTAATAATAAATTCTATGAGAAAAAGTAGCCGCATTCCCAATTTTAGAAACTTAGGCATCAACTTACGCTTGCTTATTATCGTCAATGTTATAACAACGTTAGCTGCAATTTTTCTTTCAAGTGGCTTAAGTGGTTTTTTGCTTTCTCTCACCACCTTACTGGCTTTTGTACTACCCATACTTATCTCTAGTATGTTGTTACTGTATGCAGCTCAACCTGCATTAAACAAACTCCCCTACTTTGCCGCGTGTGGGATTATTTTGCTTGTGTTACCGCTAATTACTTTATTATTTTTAAGTCAAACTAGTGATTTATTAATACTTGATGCTACACAGTCTAGCGTTCGACCAGTATTGTTTACCTTATTAGTCACTATGATAGTATTGTATTATTTTAATCTGCAACATCGGGCTTACTCCCCTGCCATGGCAGAAGCACGTTTACAGGCTTTGCAGGCACGTATTCGCCCCCACTTTTTATTTAATTGCATCAATGCTGTGTTATCACTGATACGCACCCAGCCAAAGCGTGCAGAAACCGCATTAGAGGATATGGCTGATCTGTTTCGTGTATTGATGGCTGACAATCGTGACTTGGTACCGCTAGCCCAAGAAATTGCCTTATGCCGGCAATATTTAGCACTCGAAAAACTACGCCTTGAAGAACGACTCAACATGACTTGGCAAATTGACAATATGCCACCAGAAGCCCTGATACCGCCACTAGTATTACAGCCTTTGCTAGAAAATGCGGTATATCATGGTATTGAGCCATTACCCAAGGGCGGTGAAATTATTATTAACGTAAAATCAATCGCAAAAGAAATTCATATTTTGATTAGCAACCCTTATTCTATTAGCCACAATCAACATATCGGCAATAAAATGGCACTGGGTAATATTAAAGAACGCTTATTGCTGCACTTTGATTTAGAGGCACGGTTAACTTCAGCTTTTAAAAATAATCGATATGAAGTACACATTGTGATTCCGCACCTAAAAAATACAAATGCTTAATAACTCGCTATTAAAAATAGTAATTGCCGATGACGAAGCCCCAGCACGGAATCGCTTAAAGGATCTATTAAGCGATATTGAGCATGTGGCGTTGGTGGGTGAAGCCAAAAATGGCTTAGAGGCCATCACCATTGCTAATGATGCCATGCCGCATCTGCTGCTGTTAGATATTAGAATGCCAGTAATGGATGGAATAGAAGCTGCCACGCATTTACAAAAACTTGCTGTAAAACCGCATATTGTTTTCACTACCGCTTATGACAACCACGCGCTGCAGGCATTTGAACTGAATGCGATTGATTACCTACTCAAACCAATTCGTCTAGAGCGCTTACAAACCGCTATTGATAAAGCACGAGCTTTACAAGGTATTCTTAACGCCGAACAATTAGAAGCTATTAAGCCGCTTCTGCCAGCTCGTAGTCACTTCAGCATTAACGAGCGCGGGCGAATTATATTATTGCCAATAGACGAGGTTATTTATTTACGTGCAGAGCTTAAATATGTAACAGTACGCACATCGATAAGAGAATATCTTATTGAAGAATCACTCACCACGTTAGAAAACGAGTTTGCCCAAACAAGCTTAGGTGAGCAATTCATTAGGCTACACCGTAACTGCTTAGTTGCAAAAGTCTATATCATTGGCTATGAAAAACGTACAAATTCCACTAGCAGCACAGAACATGGCGAACATGATTCTACAAGTGGTGAATCACATTGGGTGGCATTGCTTAAAGATATCCCAGATACCATTGTCATTAGCCGCCGCCAACAGCATTTAGTCCGCAGCTAATGCAATTACTTTTTAAATTTATTTGCGGTTGCTTCTTGTATGACTTTAGACGCCCACTCTCTGCCACCCAAGCCGAATGCAAGCGCCAAGGCCAAGAAAATAGAACCAAAAATAATTAAAAACAATAAATAAATGAGTTGCATGCCAAAACCTAGTTGCTCGAGTGATACAAATATGGCCAAAATTTGAATGCAATATTCAGCGGATGTGCTAACCACCAAAGCGTTAGCAACCTTAATGCTGTAAAGCCAAGCAAATACCAGTTTGTTCACAAATCGCGCCAGCAAAGTACCAAAAACCATCACCAATATGGCCAAAATAATATGTGGTAAGTAATTAGCTAATTGATGTAGTAAATCGGCAACACCAGTTAAGCCTAAGGTATCAGCGCCTGTAATAATAAATAACACAATCACTAGCCAAAACACCACATGGCTCACAATGTCACATAAGGTTAAATGAATATTGCCAGTACTCATAAAGGCTTCTAAGCCTGATTTTTGCGTAAGCTTGTCAAAATGCATGAGTTCTAAAAGCCTTCTAACGGCAACTCTAGCTAACATAGCCAATAACCAGCCAAAAAATATGATGACTATTGCAGCTAATAATTTAGGCATAAAATTAATAAGCTGTAACCAAAATTGGTTTAACGAAGCCAAGAAAATATCGAATTGATATCTCATATATCTCTCCTAAAATCTTAAGGTCTTGAAATTATTGCCAACAAATGACTTTCTACTACTACTAATTTTACTACCAATTAGCAATCAATTTAAATAAAAATCTACCTCACTTACGACTATTTTTAACGCTTAAGCGTGTGTTAAAATTAACTTTATGAACGATAAAACTGTATTTACCGCGCCACAAAAGCTTGTGATTGCTTCGCGTGAAAGTGCACTTGCCATCTGGCAAGCAAAACATATTCAAAGCCGCCTACAAAACTTGTATCCTCACTGCGATGTACAAATTCTAGGAATGACCACAACTGGTGATCAAATTTTAGATATTCCACTCGCTAAAGTGGGTGGCAAAGGTTTATTTGTAAAAGAGCTAGAAACAGCACTAGAAGATGGTCGTGCTGATTTAGCTGTTCACAGTATGAAAGATGTGCCAATGAACCTGCCTGATGGTTTTGCAATGGCGGCAACAGGAGAACGTGAAGACCCGCGTGATGCTTTTGTATCTAATCATTATGCAACCCTCGAAGACCTACCTACTGGCAGTATCGTAGGGACCTCTAGCCTACGCCGCCAAAGCCAATTGCAAGCACGTTTACCGCATTTAAAAATAGAATCACTGCGTGGTAATTTACAAACGCGTTTACGTAAATTAGATGAAGACCAATATGCAGCTATCATCCTTGCCGCAGCTGGTTTAATTCGCTTAGGCTTAAGTGCGCGTATTCGCGATACTATTTCGCCAGAATTGAGTATTCCTGCAGTTGGTCAAGGAGCATTAGGTATTGAAATTAAAGCCAGCCGCACAGATTTACTTGAAGTGCTTGCACCACTTAACCATTTGGATACACAACAATGTGTTGAAGCAGAACGTGGTTTTAGCCGTGCATTGGCAGGTAGCTGTACCGTGCCTTTGGGCGCTTTTGCTACCAAAAAAGATCATATAATCAGTATGACTGGCTTTGTAGGAAGCGTAGACGGCAAACAAATGTTGCGCGAAACAATTACAGGGCTGGCCAATACATCTGAAGCGTTAGGTCAACAACTGGCAGATCGCTTACTTGCAAAAGGTGCAGGTGCGATTTTAGCTGCCTTGCCTGATTAACTTAAGTCTTTTACGCGGTTAAATGTCACATCAACAACTTATAAAACCGCTGGCAAATAAGGGTATCGCCATCACGCGCCCAGTTGATCAAGCACAAAAACTAAACACCCTCATTAGCGTTCAAGGTGGTATACCCATTAGTTTTCCACTGATTGAAATTACCGCATTAAATGACTACACCGCATTTAATCAATCTATTGCTCCGCTAAATCAGTGCGATTGGGCCATTTTTATTAGCTCAAATGCCGTACAAAATGCCATGCCGCGCGTGGTTGAGAAATTTGGCAGCATAGGCCAATTGCCGCAATTAAGGTTTGCCGCAATTGGCCCTGTAACTGCGACTGAATTAATGTCGTTTGGCGTTAATAAAGTACACACGCCAGTCGGTCAATTTGATAGTGAATCCTTACTTGCGCTACCTGAAATGCAAGCAGTAAATGGTCAAAATATTATGTTATTTCGCGGGGTGGGTGGGCGTGAATTATTAGCCGAGGCACTCCAAAAGCGTGGCGCAAAAATAACATTTGCCGAAAGCTACCAGCGTATAAACCCTCAAAGCAATCATTTAGCATTAGAGCGTTTATGGAAAAACCAGCAACTCCATGCAATTGTAGTCACAAGCTCTGAGGCCATACGCTATTTATTAGAAATCGCAGGGTCTGCAAATTGGCTAAAAAACATTATGATTTGTGTTAATCATGCCAGAGTGGCAGAACCTGCACTAGCTTTGGGTTTACAAGTGCAAGTGGCAACAACAGCGGGTGATGCAGCCATGATAAATCTATTGATAGAGGCATTGGGTAAAAACTCAAGCGGTTAAGTGCTAAATTATTGCATCAAGATTTGGGGTTGGATGCGCAAACGTAAATGCATCAGAGAAAAACTCATCCGCTGGTAAGCTTTTTGCTATAAAAGTTTGATGTGCAGTATCCACCATGCTAGGAGCGCCGCAGCAATACACTTGGTATGCTGATAAATCTGCAAAATCATCTAACACTGCCTGATGCACCATCCCTCCACGGCCTTGCCAAGCGTGATCTGGCTCATTTACTACTGGCACATAGCTAATATTCGGCATCATTTCCGCCCATTTTTCGCATAGCTCGTTCATATATAAATCATTTGCGGTGCGCCCACCACGGTACAAACTCACTGGGCGATTAATATTGTTATACAGCATATGTTCAATCATGCCTTTAACTGGCGCAAAACCTGTGCCGCCCACCACAAAAATAATCGGCTTCTTTGAGTCTTCGCGCAGGTAAAAGCTGCCAAAAGGCGCTTCTATTCTCATAATGGCTTTTTCTTTTAAATCGTTAAATACATATTGCGTAAACCCACCATTGGCAACGGCGCGTATGTGCAATTGCAAAGTATCGTCATCATGTGGCGCATTGGCAAGTGAAAACGCGCGGCGTTTACCATCTTTTAACAAAAACTCAATATATTGCCCTGCTAAAAATTGTAGTTTTTCAGTACTAGGTAATTTAAGGTGCAAGGCCATTACATCAGGTGTGAGCCTTTCCATAAGTTGCACCCGCGCTGGCAAAATGCGGGGCTTAATACCGTTGAGTCCAGCGACTTCGCGACATTCAATGGTTAAATCGCCCATAGGTCTAGCACAACAAAATAAAGCGTTACCAGCTGCCAATTCAGCATCACTCATAGCGCTGCTTTGGTAATCATCGTGTACCACGCTCCCTTGCAGCACTTTACCTTTACAGGAACCGCACGCGCCATTGCGGCAACCGTAAGGCAGATTAATGCCTGCTTCGATGGCGGCCTCTAATAGGGTTTGGCTAGGACGTACTTCAAAGGTGTGACCGCTAGGCTGTACGTTGACTATGCTATTAACGCCATGACTCATATGATGCTTTCTATACTTTATTATTAACGATTAATCGTCTTTTACTTCTGTAAACTCGCCTTCAATGATGTCATCGTTAGCCGCTTTTTTAGCGCTATCTTTAAAATTAACGGATTTGGAGCCAGATTTATAGTTAGTCTGGTCAGACGCACCGTAGCTTACATTTTCTTTATTATTTTCTTGACTGTTTGCTCTTAGGGGAGATTTAATTTTTTCAACGGGTATCAGCAACAAAACCACCGCAATCATATCAGTGACAACCCCAGGAATAATTAGCAAAACTCCAGCAAAAAAATTACGCGCACTACCTAACATCGCCTTCATTGGGTTACCATCGGCAGCAAACGCCTGCATCATGCGTCCACTAATGAGTAATTTCTCTTCACGAATTAGTTGTAAGCCTAACCAGCCAACTACGACTAAGTAAAGTAAGAGCCACCAGCCGTAACGATGCGCTAACTCAACGAGCAACCATATCTCTGCGACTGGAAAAGCGAGTAAAATTAGGCCTATTAAAAAACGCATGTTGTACTTTCTATAGTCCTGTCGTTTACACTGTGGTTAATCAAAGATTTGTTCTAGAACTTCTTAAGATTATAACGTTCAATATAAGTTGGTGACTGCTTTACAAAATACAATACAAAGTGCCAAATTACTGGAAAAATCGACCTTGAAACCATCTTTTAATGTAGCTAAATATTTATTTGCTGCACTTTTATATATCTCTGTATTTGGTATTAACTTACTCAATGCACACACTTCATTTGCTGCAAACCCATTTACTAACGATAGTGAGTCAATCAGCACATTTGCTGAGAATTCCGAAGATGATTTTTTGCCGCCTGATCAAGCATTTAAGCTCAATATAATCGCTATTGATACCAACACATTGCAAGCTCAATTTACGGTAATACCCACTTACTATTTGTATCATGACCGTATTAAATTTAGTGCTAAAAATGCAAGTATTACAGAAGTCAACCTACCAAAAGGTGAAATCAAAGACGACCCTAATTTTGGCCAAATGGAAGTTTACCACCATGATTTTATTGCCATTATTAAGTTAGATAATGTAACTAATAACTCAGTTAACATAAATGCAGGCTATCAAGGCTGTAGTGAAAAAGGCTTATGCTATGCGCCCATTAATAAAGTAATGAGTATAGATTTACCTACTGGTAGATCTGCCCCCGCGAACGCTACCACTAGCAATATATATAATGATGATAAAACTAGCTCCGTACTTAAATCTGGCAATATTTGGCTAATTGTCACAGTATTTTTTGGTGCAGGCTTACTGCTATCACTTACACCCTGCGTATTACCGATGATCCCAATCTTATCAAGCATTATTATTGGTAGCAAAAAAGCTGTTGGTAACGATAAGGCAACCACTAAATTGTACAGTTTCGGATTATCCGTAGCCTACGTTTTAGGCATGGCGCTCAGCTACACACTTGCAGGTATTGCTGCAGGTTTAACAGGTAATTTAATCAGTAACTCTCTACAAAATCCTTGGGTACTTAGTGCTAGCGCTGTTGTATTTGTACTACTTGCATTCTCTATGTTTGGTTTTTACGAGCTTAAATTACCTAATACCGTTGAAACTCGCATACTAAACGCTAGCATCCGCTTAAAAGGTGGGCAATTTTTAGGGGTGTTTATTATGGGTGCTTTATCTGCACTCATTGTTAGCCCTTGTATAGCAGCGCCATTAGCAGGCGCTTTAATCTATATTAGCCAGACACACAATGTAGTACTGGGTGGTTTTGCCTTATTCGCACTTGCTATTGGCATGGGTGTGCCATTATTATTAATAGGTGCATCGGCTGGTACGTTATTACCTAAAGCGGGTAGCTGGATGACTAACGTGCGCAATTTATTCGGCGTGCTGATGTTAGCAATGGCGGCTTATGTTATCTCACCGGTAGCCACACCGTTTATTTCTAAGCTAATTGGTTATCAACATACAACTGCAATTCAGTTCACACCCATAAAAAGTGTCGCAGATTTAGATGCGCATATTGCTAATGCGCGTGGTAAATCTGTCATGCTCGACTTTTATGCTGATTGGTGCGTATCTTGTAAAGAAATGGAAAAACTCACATTCAGCAATAGTGAAGTACAACAATCGCTTAAAAATATTGTAGTTTTGCAAGCAGATGTAACGGCTAATTCTGAGGATGACAAAGCACTACTCAAACGCTTTGGATTATTTGGGCCGCCAGGCATCCTCTTTTTTAATGCTCAAGGCCAAGAATTAAAAAACTTAAAAGTAATTGGCTTTCAAAACGCTGAAAAATTCTTAATAACCACCAATAAACTCAAATAAAAGTCACAACATGTTAAAAAAAATACGCTCTGCACTTATTTATTTGGTCATTATTGCAGTGTCGGGCTTTGCCATTTTCTACACTGTTTTTAAGCCAAATTTAGGCACTTATTCACCAAGCAAGCAATCCTCCAGCGCACTTTCTACACAAGCGCTATTTGCTGCGCATCTACCTAGTCCTGAAGGCAAGAATCAAGCACTTAACCAATGGCAGGGTAAAATAATCGTACTCAACTTTTGGGCGACGTGGTGCCCACCATGTCGTGAAGAAATGCCCGAATTATCCGCATTAAACATAGAGTATCAAAACCGTAATGTAGTAGTTATTGGCATTGCAATTGATGAAATGGACGCCGTTAAAGCATTTGTAACCGATACCAAACTAGATGCTATAAAAGTAAGCTACCCACTACTTGTAGCAGAAGTAGAAGGCATGGGGCTTGCATCTGGTTTGGGTAATGCTAAAGGTGTTTTACCCTTTACGCTTATTATTAAACCAGATGGCGCCGTTGCTAAAAGCTACTTTGGGCGCGTAACGAAGCCATTATTAGAAGAAGCGATAACCAAATTACTATAAGAACAGGTTAAACTTTGTAGAATTTTCTACCTATTTAAATAGGATACCAAAGCATTTATTCTGCAATTTTTATCAATCCTTCACAGACTAATTTCGCTCAATTTCACTTATACCCCTAGACAAAACCACTTAATTTCGGCAAACTTCAATTAAGAAATTCAGCCATCTGTACTATAGACTTTAAAATTCTCCTAAAAATACCATAAAAATGCCAAAATATTGCCAGATTGTTTGTCATCTCTAGTGCTGTGACAAAAAACACCGAAACACAGTCCGTATTAGTATTGCATGGTCCAAACCTTAATTTATTAGGTTTGCGCGAGCCAGAGCAATACGGCAATTTAACATTGGCTAACATTAATGAAAGTTTGAATTTAAAAGCCAAATCTGCCGGCATTTCACTAGAAACTTATCAAAGTAATTCAGAGGCGGAGTTGGTTGGCAAAATACAATCATTAGCTACTAACTCCGTCGATTATGTCATTATTAACCCAGCCGCCTTTACGCATACATCCATCGCAATGCGTGATGCATTATCTGCAGTTAAAGTGCCATTTATCGAAGTGCATCTTTCCAATGTTTATTCGCGTGAGTCGTTTAGACATCACTCATACTTTACTGATATTGCCATCGGCGTTATCAGCGGTTTAGGCGCACAGGGCTATCTAGCCGCACTAGACTACGTAATTTGCAAATCGAGTTCTAAATAATTCTGCTTTGGATCAACATCTTTAAATCTATATTTAGCGTTATCAATAAAACAGCAATACAGAATTTCTATTATATAAAAATCAAGCAATTAGGAGACATCACATGGATTTACGTAAACTAAAAAAACTCATCGATTTAGTCGAAGAATCTGGTATTTCTGAGTTAGAACTTACAGAAGGTGAGGAAAAAGTACGCATTAGCCGCAGCATGATGCCGCAACACGCCGCACCTGTGATGCATTATGCAGCAGCGCCTCAAACTGCTGCTGTAAGCGCTGCATCATCAGTGGCTCCTGTGGAAGCTCCAATTGAAATTGAGGGCCATGTAGTGAAATCACCAATGGTAGGTACATTTTACCGCTCCTCATCACCTGAAGCTAAAGCCTTTGTAAATATTGGTAGCAGCGTTAATGTAGGTGAAACTATTTGTATTATTGAGGCAATGAAATTGCTGAATGAAATTGAATCAGACTTTGCAGGCGTTATTAAAAAAATTCTAGTTGAAAATGGCCAGCCTGTTGAATATGGCGAACCGTTATTTATTATTGGCTAATATTTTAGCTACCAATTTCAGCTATTAGGAATGGATGATTAAATGGCAATGTTTGACAAAATATTAATCGCGAACCGCGGTGAAATAGCTCTCCGTGTTCAACGCGCTTGTCGCGAATTAGGCATTAAAACGGTTGCTGTTCACTCAGAAGCGGACCGTGAAGCAAAATATGTAAAATTAGCAGATGAATCTGTTTGTATAGGTCCTGCAGCCTCTAGCCAAAGCTATTTGAGCGTTCCAGCTGTTATTAGCGCCGCTGAAGTGACCGATGCACAAGCGATTCACCCAGGCTATGGCTTTTTATCGGAAAATGCAGATTTTGCAGAGCGTGTAGAACAAAGTGGCTTTGTATTTATTGGTCCGCGTCCAGAAACTATTCGCTTAATGGGCGATAAAGTATCTGCTAAAGATGCAATGAAAAAAGCCGGCGTGCCTTGTGTGCCTGGCTCAGAAGGCGCATTACCAGACGACCCAAAAGAAATTATTCGTATTGCTAAGCAAGTTGGCTACCCAGTGATTATTAAAGCAGCTGGAGGTGGTGGTGGCCGTGGTATGCGTGTTGTGCATACAGAAGCGGCTTTAATAAATGCTGTTGCAATGACCAAAGCCGAAGCACAAGCCGCGTTTAACAACCCCGTTGTGTACATGGAAAAATACCTAGAAAAACCTAGACATATTGAAATCCAAGTTTTAGCCGATCAATTCAAAAACGCGATTTATTTAGGTGAGCGTGATTGCTCAATGCAACGCCGCCATCAAAAAGTACTAGAAGAAGCACCCGCGCCTTTGTTAAATCCAAGATTACGTGACAAAATCGGCGAACGCTGTGCTGAAGCATGCCGCCGTATTAATTATCGTGGTGTAGGTACGTTTGAGTTTTTGTTTGAGAATAATGAATTTTATTTCATTGAAATGAATACACGCCTGCAAGTTGAGCATACCGTAACCGAAATGATTACAGGTATCGACCTTGTACAGCAGCAAATTAAAGTAGCCGCTGGTGAAAAGCTCACCATGCGCCAAAAAGATGTCGTGTTGCGTGGACATGCAATTGAATGCCGTATTAACGCGGAAGACCCTTACACGTTTGTGCCATCTCCAGGTAAATTATCAACATTTCATATGCCTGGTGGACCTGGTGTGCGCATCGATACACATGCTTACGCTGGCTACACTGTGCCGCCACATTACGATTCTATGATAGGCAAGCTTATTACCCATGGCGATACGCGCGGGCAGGCGATTGCACGTATGCAAATTGCTCTATCTGAAATGGTGGTTGAAGGTATTAAGACAAATATTCCATTACACAGAGATTTAATGGCAGATGCAGCTTTTCATATTGGCGGTACAAGCATCCATTATTTAGAGCAAAAACTCGGCATTTACGGCAGGTAGGGACGTTTTAATATGGCATGGATATCTCTGAATATTGAGGCAAAAGATAATACCGCAGAGATAATTAGCGATACCTTAATGAAATTAGGTGCGTTGTCAGTCATTATTGAGGATGCCAACGCAGATACGCTAGATGAGCAGCCGATTTTTGGTGAACCTGGAGATCCTCCACCTGGTATTTGGCAACAAAACATTGTGAGTGCTTTATTTGATGAAGGTGTCAATATTGCTGATATGATCAAACAATTAGAAACCTCAACCAAGCTGAGTGATTTGCAATATAAAACGGAGTCTATCGCCGAGCAAGATTGGGTGCGTGCGACACAATCGCAATTTGAGCCAATTCGTATTCAAGAAAATTTATGGATAGTGCCTACTTGGCATGCTGCGCCTAATCCTAACGCGATTAATATCATTTTAGACCCTGGTTTAGCTTTTGGCACTGGCAGCCACCCAACAACACATTTATGCCTAGAATGGCTCACGAACAATGCGGTTAATGCAGAAACTGTATTAGATTACGGTTGTGGTTCTGGAATTTTAGCCATTGCTGCCAAAAAACTAGGCGCGGTGCGGGTTGTTGGGGTAGATATTGACTACCAAGCAATACAAGCGAGTATCTATAATGCTGAGCAAAACCAAGTAAATGCCCAGTTTTATATGGCAAATACCTATAAAACTCAGCCTGCTAATATTGTGGTGGCAAACATTCTTTCTAGCGCGCTAATGGTATTGGCCCCGGCCTTAGCTGGCGCTTGTAAAGCCAAAGGCAAAATTGCTTTATCTGGCATATTAAAAGAACAAGTAGAGCAATTATTAGCTATTTACAGTGAGTGGTTTGTAATGAACCCACCCACTTACAAAGATGAGTGGGTATTACTTACTGGCATAAAAATAGCATGACACTTGTTACCAGTTGCACAGCTTGTTCCACCCAGTTTTTTGTAACACAAGCACAACTCACGGCCAATACAGGTAAAGTACGTTGCGGGCAATGTAAACATGTATTTGATGCCAGTGATAATCTAATTGAAGTTAGTCTTAGTGAAAACGAGATCAATGAAGAAACATCAAACTCTCAAGAGTTTGATGTAGATGTTCCAGAAAACTTTATTGAATCCTCACCTATTGAAGAAGATCATCAACATATTGATCTATTACCGCTTGATGAAGAGTTTGTAGAGCAAACTGAACCAGCATTTGCACCACAATCAATAACAGACATTTATGCTGTTGAACCCCCAATTATAGAGTCATTAGCGGATAAAGTTCAGATAGAACACTTGCCTGCGAAAACTCAATCTGCAGAATCAACGCCATTTATAAACTTGATGATTAGCCCTGAGCCAGCCCAAAATGAGCCGTCACAAGTTGAAGATTACTTTGCAAGTCGAGCCAAATTAAGCAGTTCTGGTAGTAAAAAAATGTCGCGATGGTTATATTTAGCATTAATCGCCATTTTATTTCCACTCGCAATAGCACAAAGTATTTATTATTTTAGAACACCAATCGCATCGCAATTGCCGCAAGTTAAGTCTTATTTAGTAAAGGGTTGCCTATTGATAGGCTGCAAAATTGAGCCCCCTAAACAATTAGAATCACTGGCAATAGATGATTCCGAAATGCGCGAAGATGGAGATCATGATCATGTTTTGCAGTTCTCAATTACCTTAATTAATAAAGCTAATGTGGCAATACACTACCCTTCTATTGAACTTACGTTAACAGACGCTAACGACGATACTGTCATTAAGCGCACATTTACACCAAGTGAGTATTTAAAGGTCAAGCAGAGCGCTAAAATAAATGACATTGAGGCGGGTTTCGCTGCAAAAGATAGGTTGCACGTTAAGCTAGCACTTAATACTAAGGATGTTTTAGTCGCAGGCTATCGATTAGAACTAGTTGAATAACAATTTATATTCATACAGCTAATGAAAATCATTAGGGCGATTTAATCATTCAACACACAGTTATTGTTGAACACATCTCTATTATCCATTTTAAAGATTGAGTGGTTATTAATTAAACAACTTTAGGAGAAATATTATGTGGACAACACCAGCAGCCACTGAAATGCGTTTTGGCTCTGAAGTTACAATGTACGTAATGAATAAATAAGCTAAAAGATTCAGTTTAAAAATTTAACAAAAAGACGCCTTTAGCGTCTTTTATGGATTTAACAGTATGATGAATATGTAATTAATAATATTTATATCGCTACATTGTGAATATACAGAGAGTCAACTGCTCTCACCGCCTCAATAATTTTATCTAACGCCTGTGAGCGGACATAACTTTTACGCCAAGCTAGTGCAATACGACGCGAAGGCGCAGGTTTAACAAATGGAATCACGGTAATTAGCGGACTTAAATAACGCTCTGCTGTCGCGCTACTAGGCAACACGGTAATACCCAAGTTTGAGGCCACCATATTACGGATAGTTTCTAATGAGTTACCTTGCAACACTTCACCTTTGCGCGTTAACTCTGGGCAAGCTTGTACTAATTGGTTGCTAAAGCAATGACCACTATTTAGAAGTAATACTTTTTCTTCAGTTAACTCCGCAGGGCGTATGGTTTTTCTATTTGCCCAATGATGACTGGTTGGCACAACGACAGAAAAATCCTCGTCATACAAAGCTTGAGTTTGCAAGCCTGCCACCTCAAATGGCAGTGCAACTATCGCCACATCAATCACACCATTTCTTAACTGTGTTTCAAGATTAGCCGTTAAGTTTTCCTCAACTTCTAAAGGCATCTCTGGTGCAGATTTTCTTAGAATAGGAATAATTTCTGGCAATAAATATGGGCCTACCGAGTGAATTATGCCTAATTTGAGCGTGCCGTTTAATTGATTGCTACCCAATTTGGCAATTTCTTTAATTTGCGATGCTTCAAACAGCACTTTGTTGGCTTGATGAATAATTTGTGTGCCAATATCGGTCAGTGAAACTTCGGTACGACTACGTTCAAAAATGACCACATTGAGCTCATCTTCCAATTTTTTCACAGCTAGGCTTAATGCGGGCTGGCTTACAAAACACTTTTCTGCCGCGCGTCTAAAATTACGCTCATGCGAAACTGCTACAATAAATCTTAACTCACTTAATGTCATAATGATGTGCCATAAATTATAATAATAATGATGATTGAATTTCAATCATTGATAAGTATAGCAAATCACATGAATAACAACATACAATTATCTTTATCAATTAGTTTTATTTATTATTAGTTGCTTATTAATTAAATTAGCTAATCAAGAGACCTTGATGACTACAAAACTTTTTAAGGACTTTAATGTTCATTTAATGGAATTATTGGCAGATTATGCCGCTGCACATTAACCACTTTTTATTTTGGAGATCAATATGACTGAAGCAAAATGCCCTTTTTCTGTTGGAATACAAAAAATAACCATTTCTGAAAGTAGCACCAATAAAAGTTGGTGGCCAGAGCAACTTAATCTCAATGTTCTACATCAGCACTCTCCAAAATCAAACCCTTTAGGTGAAGATTTTGACTACAGCAAAGCATTTAAAATTTTAGATTTAAATGCTGTTGTGCAAGATTTGCTCGACTTAATGACTGACTCGCAAGATTGGTGGCCAGCAGATTATGGACATTATGGTCCATTTTTTATCCGCATGGCATGGCATAGCGCAGGTACTTATCGTATCTACGATGGCCGTGGCGGTGCTGGTTCTGGCTCTCAGCGATTTGCGCCACTTAACAGCTGGCCTGATAACGGCAATTTAGATAAAGCAAGACGCTTGCTTTGGCCTATTAAACAAAAATATGGCAACAAATTATCTTGGGCAGATTTAATAATTCTTGCAGGTAACGTTGCGCTAGATTCTATGGGCTTAAGAACTTTTGGTTTTGCAGGTGGGCGTGTCGACATTTGGGAACCAGAAGAAGATATCTATTGGGGCTCTGAAACCACATGGTTAGGGGGTGAGCGCTACAAAGGCGATCGCCAATTGAATAATCCACTAGCTGCTGTGCAGATGGGTTTGATTTATGTGAACCCAGAAGGACCAAATGGCAACCCTGACCCACTCGGCTCAGCACGTGATATTCGCGAAACTTTTGCGCGTATGGCCATGAATGATTATGAAACTGTGGCTTTAACTGCAGGCGGCCATACTTTTGGCAAATCGCATGGGGCGGTTGATGGTCGGCATATTGGTCGCGAACCAGAAGCAGCAGGTATTGAAGCACAAGGTTTTGGCTGGATCAATAGCTATGGCTCTGGCAAAGGGGTTCACGCATTTACCAGCGGTATTGAAGGCGCATGGACAAATAACCCCATTCAATGGGATAACAACTATTTTGAAAACTTGTTTGGTTACGAGTGGGAGCTTACAAAAAGCCCTGCTGGCGCACATCAATGGACGCCAAAAGATACTTCTGCTCAAAACACGGTGCCAGATGCACATGATGCCAATATGCGTCACGCGCCGATGATGACGACTGCCGATATTGCGATGAGAATGGACCCAGCTTACGAAAAGATTTCGCGGCATTTTCAAGCGAATCCTCAAGAGTTTGCTGATGCCTTCGCTAGAGCTTGGTACAAATTAACACACCGTGATATGGGACCTTTGTCGCGTTATCTTGGTCATTTAGTGCCAGCAGAAGCGCTTATTTGGCAAGATCCTATACCAGCCGTCAATCATATATTGATCGATAAGCAAGATATAGTAGCATTGAAAGAAAAAATTCTTACTACTGGGTTATCTGTAGCTGAATTAGTCGGTACAGCATGGGCTTCTGGGTCTACCTTCCGTGGTTCAGATAAACGTGGTGGTGCAAACGGTGGGCGTATTCGCTTAATTCCGCAAAAAGATTGGGAAGTAAACCAGCCAGCTATGCTTGCAAAAGTGCTTCGGCAATTAGAAGCTATTCAAAACGAGTTTAACTCTGAGCAAACTGGTGGCAAATCAGTTTCTATTGCTGATTTAATTGTACTTGCTGGTGCTGCAGGGATTGAGGCAGCGGCTAAAAAAGCGGGTAATTCAGTAAGTGTGCCATTTACACCTGGACGTACAGATGCCTCTCAAGAGCAAACAGACATCGAAGCGTTTTCTGTGTTAGAACCTGTGACTGACGGCTTCCGTAACTACCAAAAAAATGCAGCCATCGGAGCTACAGCTGAGTTGTTATTAGATAAAGCTCAATTGTTAAAGTTATCAGCACCAGAAATGACCGTTTTAATTGGTGGCTTACGTGTGCTTAATGTGAATTATGCACAGTCAAATCTAGGAGTGTTTACACACCAGCCAGAAGCTTTAAGCAATGATTTCTTTACTAACTTGCTTGATATGACAACAAAGTGGCAAAAATCGTCAGCCTCAGAAAATATTCTTGAAGGGCGCGATAGAGAAACAAATGAGCTAAAATGGACCGGCACTGTGGTTGATTTGGTCTTTGGCTCAAACTCACAGCTAAGAGCAATTGCCGAGGTCTATGCAGCAAGTGATGCACAAGAGGTATTTTTAACAGACTTTGTAAAAGCTTGGAACAAAGTCATGAATCATGACCGTTTTGACTTGGCTTAATCGCTTATAGGTAGTTTGTAGTCATTCAGCCCGCAAATTGCGGGCTTTTTTATCGCTACGCTATAAGCTATTCTGCGTAAGTATTTGGTATTATTTCACGACTAACTAAAACAATTAAATTAAGGAACACTATGAAAATGTGGCAATGTTTGGTGTGTGGTTTGGTATACGAAGAAGAATTAGGCTGGCCTGAAGACGGCATTGCACCAGGTACGCGCTGGGAAGATGTGCCCGCACACTGGGTTTGCCCAGAGTGTGGTGTGACTAAAGCCGAGTTTGATATGGTTGAGTTTTAAGCGCTAATTTTAATTAGTAAGCTTAGTAGTTATCGTCTTTGTGTTTATTTAGCTCAAAATAAGCGATTAACGTAGTAATACCCACCACCACAATAGCGACTATCCAAAACCCATGCGGGTTTTGACTGAGCGGAATACCGCCCACGTTCATGCCCAATAGCCCCGCAACCATATTAATGGGCAATGCAAGCACCGTTACAATGATGAGTACATATACACTGCGGTTGGTTTGCTCGGTAGTTCTTCCTACTATATCTTCTTGCAATAACTTCACACGTTCTTGTAATTGCGTATTCCACGCAAACTGGACACCCATTCCACGGCAAAGTGGACAGTCGGAACGTAGCGACGCAGGGGTTTTAGTTTACTTCTAAATCTTGTTTTTTGGCCAAGCTGTTTTTTTCGCATGGATTATCTGGTCAGCATTAATTGATGTGCGTTATGCACGAGACGATCCAGAATAGCATCTACCAATGTTGAGTCGCCGATGGATTCGTGCCAGTTCGTAACTGGCAATTGACTGGTCACAATAGTAGAATGATGACCGTGACGGTCGTCGAAGATTTCTAGCAGGTCACGTCGCGCAGAGTCGGTCAGCAGCGCCAATCCCCAGTCATCCAATAGCAACACGTCCGTCTTGGCCAATTGCATGAGTAGCTAGCTGTAACGCTCATCCCATGGGCAATCGCCTTGTCCTTAAACAAGCGCGGCACCCGCAGATAAAGCACCGATTTGCCCTGACGGCACGCCTGATTGGCCAAGGCGCAAGCCAGCCAAGTCTTACCAACACAAGTGGGGCCAGTGATCAGCACATTGTGGTGTTCTGATACCCACGTGTCTATCAGTAACCGATTGAATAAGGCGCGATCCAAACTACGTGTAACGCGCTAATCTACATCTTCGGCGACGGGCGCTTGTTTAAGCTTTGCACGCCGCAGGCGGCTTGAGGTTAATCTGGAGTCGCGCTCGCTGACTTCGCGTTCAACCAATAACCCAAGACGCTCCTCGAATGCCAGATGTGTAATGTCAGGCATAGCCTGCTGCTCGACAAAGGCGCGTGCCATACCGAACAGGCGTAACTGTTGCAGTTGGTGGTGTGTGGGATGATGAAGCATGGATGGTTCTCCTGTGTTAAGTAATGGTAATAGTCTGAGCCGCGCACATTCGCATGGTCAAGTGGTAGAGATCCCTGAATGGCCATCGCCGGCTGTTGCCGATCTAGGCCGTTCTTGAGGATTGAGTGAATACTGCGGTAGCTCGCCCCATTCAGCTTCAGAGCACGGGGACACGCTACATTCAACCGATCACTGCCAAAGCCCTTGGCCAGCCGCAGTACGCCGAGGCAGGCGCGATAGCTTTGTTGCGGATGCTTGCGTGAACCCAGCATAATGTGCACTGCAGCCTCGGTAGAACTGCCGATGCCATGCGCCCAGTCAAGCAGACGTTGATCATTCCAGCCAGCGATAACTTGATGCTGTAGCAGCGTGTGCGCATCCAGCATGGCGTGCCCCCCTTTAATCGGACTGAGCACATGCGCAGCGATACGCTGACCGCGGTGAAATGCCTCTACCGTGGTAGCGGTGGTGCGGACTTCTACTTCTGACGTGCGAGGCGGTATGGCACCGAGTAGTAATGCCCCACGACTTCAATATGATAGTCGACACCCAACGCGCGCGGCCTTCCATTCGGCGTATTCATAAAGGGATTGCGGGAGTGGGTTGAGCAGAGGGCAATCCATTTCCAGGAATGCACTATGGCGGCAACCTGACAACTTTTTGAAGGGTCTCTGATTGAGTAATACAAACCACTCTGCCATGGCACGATTGGCTTCCGCTAGGCTGAAGAAGCGCTGATTGGGTATCCGTGCCAGTATCCAGCGTTCCACTATTAGCACACCTCCTTCTACCTCGGCCTTATCCTTAGGTTTATATGGAAGTGCGGGAAGCACTGCTACACCGTAATGCCAGGCGAAATCACGGTAGGTTGGGTTAATTT
>JACMMS010000046.1 GCA_014378915.1 Methylophilaceae bacterium | reverse complement strand
CGTGCCTGGCTGAACTGCATCGTTTGCGCTTGCAAATCCAAGGCCTTTTTATGCACATAATCATTGGTAAACCAGCACGATATGCCAACGACTAGCAAGGTTAAACCTAAGCTAATAAGCGGATTTTGTAATTTTCGCCAATCTTGTGCGTCCAACTTCATGGCGTTGCCTTTACTCTGGTACTTTCACTAACAGCACTTTCATTAACAGTGTTTTCATTAGGTAACTCGGGTTTTAACACCACTTTGAGCTTAAATACAGCGGGTGGTCGCTCATTAGCACTTATATCCGCAGTGCTACCTTGTAAATTAGCAAATGAACTGACATTTACTGGTTCTTGTACTACAGTTACTTGGGCTACTGCTGGGTTGGTTTTCAACATGGCTACAAAGCGCGTTACGCTGTTTAATGCAGCACGATAATCTCCATTGAAATCTTTAATTTCGGCATTGATAAAGCCTATTTCTAATAGAGTGGGTGGGTCGCCAGTGCTTGTATCGACTATGGCATTACTCGATGTGGGTGTCACACTATTAGTTTCATCGTCTTTAATGCTACTGCCATTACTTAATACCCAACGTAATCTGGCTAACTGAATTTGTGGCTGCTCATCAAAGGCTTTGCTTAACACTTGCATTAAACGTGCTGGCGTTTTGCTATTGGTTTTAATGGCTTGTGCTAAATCTACTGCAGTTTTAAGCTCGCTACTTACAATGGGTGATGTGGGAAAATTTTTAGAAACTTCATTGTATAAATGTTGTTGTATGGTCGTTTCTGCTTGCTTAGCTTGTATTTCGTTATTTAATGCATAGCTTTTATACATTAGTATGATGAGCACTAATAGACCAAAAATACCAAACATAATACTGGCTACCACAATACTGTTACGTAATTGCCTAAGTTGATAGGTTTTAGTGATGGCAGCTGGCGCTAAATTTGCAGGCACAAAGCCATTTGCTAACAATTGCATGTGGAGTAACTCAGGGTTTAATCTAAGTAGCTCTGGTGTAATTAAATGAGGTTTTGCCAGATTGTAAAGATTAATTGGCGTGCAGTATGCATTAATATGTTGAGCAATATGTTCGCAAACTATATTGTTGTCATCTAGAGAAGGCAACACCACATGCAGTGCTGTATCGCGTGAAGCTAAACGTTGGCTGATTAAATAAAGTCGCGTTTTATCAATTTCTGTTGCATAAAATGCACTGAGTTTATTTTCTTCAACATCATTACTGGCATATGGCTGACTGGTGTCCGTCCTAAATGGCACCATACGGCTCATGCGTAATTTGCCATTTTGTAGATAGCTTTGACGCAAGCCAGTGGTTAACTGCTCGCATAATAAAATATGTGCTGCTTGCATTTTTACTTGGTCTTTTTGCAGCCGTATAATTTCTTGGCTAATCATAGGCAACATGTAAATGCCAACTAGCGGCGCTTGCATAGTATTAATAGCGTTTATCCAACCACTGAGGAAGTCTGTGTTATTAAGAGCTACAAATAGAAAGTGGTCATCTTTACGTTTGTCGGCATCTCGATTAATAAAATGCGCGGTACGATAAACGGCGTTGCGGCTAAATTGATTGAGTTTGCGCTGCAATATTTCAGTGCGTGTTTTCCCTGTGGTATGTGGCAGGCTTTCTACGCGGTAATCTTCATCAATTGAGTTGGCAATTAAATAAATATTGGGCAGATGATTTTTGATCAAATAGGCAGAAAAGTCTACATGGCCTTGTTCTGTATTAGCAAAAAACTGCATGCTTTGCAGTCTGTTACCATGCCAAATACCCGCTGTTAAGCTGGTATTGGAAGCGCACAAAATCATTTTATGGTTGCTAATTAACATGGGTTTTTATATTTTAAGTTTACTGAATGAGTCATAAACAGGGCCTAGTACCGATGACATAATAAATGCCAATATTAGCCCGAGCACAACAGTGAGTGCTGGTTCTAATAGTTTAAGCATTTTTTGCATTTTTTCGTTTACATCTCTATCATAAAAGTAGCTCACATTAAGTAAAGCTTTATCTAATGCGCCTGTACTTTCTCCCACTTTTATCATACGCACCACTAGCGATGGAAATAATCCTGCATTGCGAAAAGCCTCACTCATACTATCGCCTGCGTTAATTTGTTGATGCACGCGGCTTAAAGCATCTGCTATGACACGATTGGCAACAATTTTCTCGCACGTTTTAATGGCTTCTAATATTGGGATACCTGTTTGGTACATTAAGCCGAAATAACGTGCAAAGCGCGCCATAATAATTTTGTGTAAAATTTCGCCTGTAATTGGCAAGTGTAGTTTGATGTAATCAAACTGATAACGTGCGTTGTCACTACTTTTTATATAGGCCGTGGTGCCTAATATTAATGAGATAGGAAATGAAATAATTAACCACCAGTAGTTTACAAAAGAATGAGAAATTGCGATAAGTATTTTTGTACGTAAAGGAAGTTCTTGCCCAATGTTCTGCAAAAACGATACCATTTGCGGCACTAAATAAATCATCAAAAATGCAACTGCGGAGAACACAACGACCATCACAAATAGCGGGTAGGCTAGCAAGCGCTTGGTTTGCGAAAATAGCTCATCCTGCCATTTAAGTGTATTAGCTAAATTATCAAAAACGCTAGACAAGCGCCCGGTTTTTTCCCCAGCCAAGACTAAATTTACAAACACTTCATTAAATACATCTGGATAAGCAGAAAGGGCTTGTGAAAGTACTTTTCCACTTTCTACCTCGGCTACCAAGGCCCCCATAATTTTCTGAAAATAAGTGTTTTCGATGCTAGTGCGCAAGTCTTGCAGGCCTTCTAAAAGTGGCACACCTGCACTAGTGAGCTGTTCCAGTTGAAAGCAAAACATGACTAAATCGAGATTGCTTACTTTTTTGCGCGTAAAACTCATAGCGGCTTTTTGTGCTGCATTAAACGTAATTAAATCTAAGCCCATGCGCTCTAGGCGGATTTCTAGATCGACCTCATTAATCGCGTCAATTTGCCCTTGTGCAGTTCTGCCTGTTTTATCAATTGCTTTATAGTTATAGGTTGGCACAGTTGTTATATTGGATTTATTAGCGCTTAATTGCGTGTAAGAGCCTTAGTTGATTAATGAACCTGAGCTAATCGACTGGTCATATCAATGACACGCATTACTTCTTCTAGGCTGGTTAAGCCTTCTAAAATTCTACGCACGCCATCATCAGCTAGTGTTTCAAAGCCGTTCTCTAAGGCAAGTTTGCGCAACTCATCTAGCGGCGATCTCCGTGCAATGAGCGCATCCATTTTGCTATCAATACGTAACAGTTCGATAATCGCCATTCGTCCGCGGTAGCCCGTGTTATTACAATGCTGGCAGCCAACTTTTTTATGAACAACTTGTTTGCTATCTGATTTTAATCCTAAAATTGCGCGCTCTTCATCTACTGGGATATAAGTCGCTTTACAGCTTGTGCAAAGCAATCTCACCAACCTTTGTGCTATCACCCCAATAATATTGCCCGCCATAATATCAGGAGATACGCCAATATCGAGTAAGCGCGGAAATGTGCCCAATGCAGAGTTCGTATGTAATGTACTAAATACTTGGTGACCTGTCATCGCCGCTCTAAACGCCATAGTGGCAGTATCCGCATCGCGAATTTCACCCACTAAAATAATATCAGGGTCTTGTCGCATAATAGAACGTATACCATTAGCAAAATCAATTTTGTTGACTTCGGAAATTGACGTTTGGCGCATCATCGTGACTGGGTATTCCACTGGATCTTCCAGTGTCATAATGTTGACCTCATCTGTGTTTTGGTGAGATAACAATGAATATAAGGTGGTGGTTTTACCACTGCCAGTTGGCCCTGTAACGACTAAAATTCCCTCCGGACGTGTCATCATGACTTTAAGTTCGGCTAGCGTTTCATCCCGTAAGCCCATATTATCTAATGGCATAATGGATTTTTCGCGGTCTAGAACGCGTAGTACTATATTTTCGCCGTGAATTGTAGGGTGTGTAGAAACCCTAAAATCAATTTGCCTGCCGCACAAATTGATATTGATACGCCCATCTTGTGGTGCGCGTGTTTCAGCAATGTCCATACCGCTAATCACTTTTAAGCGCACTGCAATGCCTGCCCAATGACTTTTATGTAAACTGCGTACTTGATGTAATACACCATCCATACGATAGCGTATACGCAAAAATGCATATTCTGGTTCAAAGTGAATATCTGAAACCGCTAATTTCACTGCGTTAATAAGTAACGCACCCACCAAACGCACAACAGGTTGCGTATACTCAATTCCGTCAGCGGCTAAACTTTGATAATCAATTTCGCCCGTTTCAATTTCATGCAAAATACCATCAACTGAGAGTTCGTAGCCATAAAATTGATCTGTATATTCCTCTAATTGTGACTCAGCTGCTAATACAGGCTTTAGTTGTATTTCGCCACCTAACATAGCGCGCAATTGGTCTAATGCGACTACGTTAAATACATCGGCCATTGCGACGACCATTTTTTGAGCATGGCTTTCAAAAGCAATAGGTAGCAAGCGGTGACGGCGAGAAAACTCTTCAGGTACTAGGCTTAGCGCATCTTCATCGGCAATGACGGAGCTTAAATCAATACTTTCTTGCCCGATAGTGGTGGCGATTAAGTCACGTACCATGCCTTCAGTGACAAAACCTAGTAGGACTAATTGACGACCTAAAGGAATATCATTTTTTTCCTGCTCAATTAATGCAATGCGTAGCTGATCTCTGCTAATCAGCCCTTGCTGCACCATGATTTCACCTATGCGTAATTTACGTCTTTGTTCAGCCATATCAGTGCTCAGTTATTTTCATATCGTTTAGTTTTTTATTATTGTGTCAGTTCAGCTGCTGGATTACATTAATCCGCACTTTAATTGCCGCTACATCTACTTGGCTGTTAACAGATTTTAATTGCTGCTCTAAAGCGCGTTTATAATAAGGTAGCGCTAGATTTGGTTTACCCATTTGGTCTAGGCTCGCAGCTAAGTTAAAAGCAAAGTCTGCATTATTAGGGGCTAGTCCATAGGCTTCGAAATAAGCTTGTTGGGCTAATGGCCATTGATTTTGATCAGCATAAAAGCTACCCAGTGCAGCTTGTAAATTAGCGTTATCAGGTTGCTGCGCAATTAAATTCTTTAAACGACTTTCATTTCCTACTATGTCATCTTGACCATTAGTTTGTAGCTGCGTATTTAAGCTATTGCTAGCTAAAGCTGCTTGAGCAAACGGATTCTTTGGGTCTAGCTCTATTACTTTTCTATACCAACCTGCTGCGTCATCCATGCGGTTTTGCTTCTGAGCGATAGCAGCCAGGCCTAGCATGGCATCTGCATTGCGTGTTTCCGTTTGCAACACCTGTTTATATAGCTGCTGTGCTTTAGCATCTTCGCCAGCGATATAGGCAACGTAGGCATTTTGTAAAATGGGATTAACACCGTTCACAGGCCTATTTTTAGTGACTGTAATAGTTGAGCTGCGTGATGATAATAATGCCTTTTGTGGCTTAGCGGTATTGTAAGCAACCACCCCATCTTGATTTGATATTGCATTATTTTCTGAAATATTTGGCTCAAATTTTTTTCCTTTAAGAGTGTTAGCCACTTTGCTGGGCACATCTATTGGCGCTATTTCATTCGCTATCGCTGTGCGATTTGCAGGGTTATGTTCTCCTGATCGTGTGACTAAGTCATTAGATGAAACCGTGTTACTCGCTTTGTTTTTCAGTGCCGGATTTCCAGCTGCCGGTGGCTCCATCATCATAGATTCTGAAAAAGGGGCTTCTATCGTTTTGCCTGTGTTGACAGTATTGTTTGTTTCATCGGTGGATAATGGAGTAGCAGATCTTCCACTGTTAGCGTCTGAATGAGTGTTGTTTTGAACCATACTCATTTGCGGGGACAACTTGGTTTTCGCAAATAAAGCATGCAAAGGCGAGCCATTTAATACCGAGTTATCTACAAAATAAGCATAACTACCAATGGCCACAAAAAATAAACTAGCTAAAGCTAATAAACTCAATAAAGCTATTTTATTTATAT
>JACMMS010000045.1 GCA_014378915.1 Methylophilaceae bacterium | reverse complement strand
GGTTCACTCCCTGCAATGAAACGATGAATCGCCTCGCCAACGACTCCTAGGCCCAGCAAGATGAGCATCGACCCGTTCCATCTTGCCGCGTTGATTTTAAATTTGGCAGAGCGCCCAATCGCAAGTAGGGCGACGATGTAGCCAGATGCATCGGCGAGCATATCAAAAGCATCAGCTAATAAACTTGTCGATTTCGCAAAGTGCCATCCTACTATTCCAATGGCAAACATCGTCAGGTTAGCTACCAATGCAATGGTCATTCGTTTTCGGTCTAAATCGTCTGCTGTCACAGTTTTAGCCTCTTTGGTTTGGATAAGTTTTTCAACAAGTTGTAGCCTAAGCGCTGCTACGGGGAGCAGGTAGCCCGAATACCATCCTACGGTTTCCCGGTACTACTGGTTGTCCCTCGGAGTGCAATGATTACAAGCCATCCGATTTTGCGTATTTTGTTAAGCGCATATCTGCGCTTACGCTGAAGGTCCGGTTTGGGCCGTTTTATCAAAATTGAATCGTCCGCTTTATTGCTTCCAGATAGCAGACTTGTAATCTGGTGCTAGCGGCCCTAAGCAGTAATTAACCTTGTTTTTTAAAATTAAAAATACGAACGTAGTGAATAAACTAACTGCAAGGAATTACCTACCAGTCTATTTAATATTTACAAATCATCATGCATATTCATCGTTCGGTTAGGATATTTAAATTTTGTATCTTTAAATATATCAAAACGTAAAACGACAGTATTGCATCATGCAAATATCAAGTTAAGAAGATTGGAGTCCACAATAGCTCGGGCTCCAAACTTTTTTAAGGCTTTGAAAATTAAGCTCTAATCAACTCAAGATTCCAAAACTTTGGGTTGCTAGCAAAGCTAAAAAGTAAAAATACTTTCTAAATTTTTAGTTCTTAAATTTTTAATCTTTACTTTTAGTCTTTTGTTTTGGCCGTCTTGTTAAAACGTATTTTTCGCACAGCGCTCGTTGTTCGCCAAACCACTAACAAAACTACAGGAATCAGTAAGCCCGTAAAAATCTCAACATGAATCGGTACCCCATAGGCTTTTAGCGCTTTTGCTAAGTAATTGACCAAGCTCACCACATAATAAGAAATAGCTGCAATAGATAAGCCCTCAACGGTTGCTTGCAACCTTAACTGCAGTTCTTGCCCACGCGTTAACTTTTCTAATAAGAGCTGGTTTTGCACTTCGGTGGCAATATCCACACGCGTGTGAAGCAACGCGCTTACCCGCGATATACGTCCTGAAAGTGAATCTAATCGTTCAGCCGTATAGGCTACCGTGGCAATGGCTGGAGAAAGCCGCCGTTTCATAAAGTCGCCAATGTTTTGCGTGCCATGAATCGAGCACTCGCGCAGCTCAGCAATACGCTGTGTTACTAATGCATCGTAAGCGCGCGTAGCGGAAAAACGAAACGTATGCTCTGAGGTTGCCCGCTCTATTTCTGTGGCAAGTGCAATCAGGCGATCAAGCAGTTCTTGATCTGATGATGATTTGTTTTCTAATTGCAAGGTAATATCCGCCAAGCTTTCATCCGACTGCGCTAAAAACACCGCAAGTTGCTTAGCAATTGGCAAGCCTCTAAGCGCCATTAATCGGTAGGTTTCAAGTTCAATTAATCGTTGAGAAACCCTCCCTGCGCGCATTTCAGTGGTTTCTGGTGGCGCAATTACCACCATGTTTTCAAAGCCATCATCACCAAGTAGAAAATCAGTCACAGCCATTGAGTGACTTGTGTTGCCAACCAATGATGCAACTATTGATTGGTTACCTAACCATTCTTTTGCAATGTTTAACGCCTCATTAGGCTTACTAACATCGCCATGTAACATGGCTAATTTAATTGCGGCAATGGTGTTGCCAGGGACAGTTTGCAGCCATTTTTTTGGTAATTTTAGATTTGAGAAAATATCAGGGTTACTGACTAATTGCGCTTTGCCGTCTAAAGGCTGCACAATTGTATAACAGGTAAATTCTGTGTGGCGCTCCCACTTAATGCTGTAATCCGCAAACTGTAAGCGTAAAAAATTACCTTTCATCATGTCAACGGATAAATCTTGCTGATTGGGTAGCCTGCATAAATGCGCATATTCATCATTACGGCTGACCTTGTGATTTAAAACCGCTAAATAAATCACCATTGCAGGTAAGCTAAACCTTGCACTTGGTCTAGCATGAACTTCATTGTGAATTAAAAAGCGATTTGGATCATCAGCGGGTAACTGTTGAATAGTAGCTGCCATTCTTGACTCCAAATGAAGTGAATGTCGAGAAGTGAATATTTCACTTAAGTTGTTTTATTCGAAAACGCAATATTACTAAAGGTCATTATATGCTTCATATGCTATGTGCATTGAAGCATACAGATTTTAAGCTAAAAAATGCATTATCTGTTCAAAGTGGAGTGAAAACGCCTAAACCTATTAGGAAGATTACTCGTTAGTACTTATGTAGGGGCATTACTTAGTCCATCTTTTTACTCTGACATTGTTGATAGAATTGTAAAGTAAGCTTATTAATTTAGATGGCTCTCCTTCTGGGGATTTCACCACTGAGGTTCTTTTTCTAATTCCTATAATTTTTTTATATGCTTTAAGAGCCATTCCGGACATGAAGGTAATCAGGCAATTATTGATTTTTAATATAATTACGGTAACGCTCTATGGGCTTATAAATGTTCTGATATTCGCTTCGCATTCTGCGTCAAATCAAATGAGTGAATTTTACGCCCAAGTACATTCTAATTTAATACTTGCGAGCATTGCTGTAGTTATACTTTCATCAGTTATAACTTCATTAACATACCTAATCAAAGAGTAAATTTTTAAGAACAAGTGGACGCCACCCGCTTTAGTAGGCATGATTGGATGTCCTGTTTGGGCCGTTTTACCAAAAATGAATCGTCCGCTTCTATTCTTTCAGAAAGCAGACTTTGTAATCTGGGGCTTACGGTCCTAAGTGGAAGTTCGCTAATTCTGACTTGTTGACCGCTGTTGAATAGTCTGCACTAGGTCATCCTCAATAACCCCAACTTCGACACCTGCTTCCACCAGAAATTCGGTAACTCCTTTCTCATGATGAAGGGTATT
>JACMMS010000044.1 GCA_014378915.1 Methylophilaceae bacterium | reverse complement strand
TTGACCACCCCTACCACATTAATATCCATCACTGCTTTAAAGCTTTCAATATCTTCAGCATATTGCGTCAATGTGCCGATGCTAACGCCAGCACTCGCAATAACGATATCTGGCGAACCAAACTCTTTAATAAATTGTTGCACGGCTAATTGCAGAGCTTGTTCATCACGCACGTCGGCTACGTATAATCGCACTTTGCTATCCAATTTAGCGAATTTAGTTTGAATTTCTGCGGCTAATTTTTCTAACAACTCTCCGCGTCGCGCCACTAAGCCTAATAGCGCACCTTGGCTAGCGTACTCTTTAGCCAAAGCCTCACCTATGCCACTAGATGCCCCAGTAATAAACACTTTCAATGCTATTTTCTTCATGTTATTTACCTACAGATGAGCGAAATTTAACGAAAAAAACCTGCTTCATTATGTCATGAAGCAGGTTTTTTTATTTTGGAAAAAGCCAGTAACTACTCAATACTATTTTTAACAGCTACCATTTTACTCAATGCTGCTAGCCCTAGCTTCGTTACTTTTTTTTAGCTTTATCTTTGCGGATATTACCAATAATATAATCTGCTACTTTTAATGCTTTATCGTTATCACCCGCCATGGTGCTTGATGTGATAAATTTACCATCAATTACTATACTAGGTACACCCGTTGCACCGGATGCACGAAAATACTGCGCAGCACGGTTAAGTTTGGTGTCCATAGAAAATGATCTATATGCGGCTTCCACCTTAACTTTATCCAAGCCACTTTGATTTGTAATCCATGCGATTAATGCCACCTCATCAGTTGGATTAAGTGTTTTTGCTTTATGAATCACATCAAATAAGGGCGTATGTAATTTTTCTAGCATGCCCAATGTTTCCATTGCGTAATAAGCTCTCGCCATAGGCGCCCAGCTAGCATTTGGCAAACCTGGTATTCGTTTAAAAGCAACATCTCCCGCCTGTTTTTTAACCCATGCATTTAATACAGGGTCCATGTGGTAACAATGTGAACAGCCGTACCAAAACAATTCAACCACTTCAATTTTTGCAGGATTATCCGTTTGAATAGTCTGCACTGTGGCATCAAAATCTACACCCTGCTTTGGCGCCGCAGCTGGGGCATCTGCAAATACCTGTGTGCTCAGTAACAGCATCAATGTAGCTAAAAACTTTTTCATCGTACTTTTTCCTTATTTTAAAGATTTTTAATTTTCTAAAAGTCAAACTTTTCATTTCAACGTATGCCTCAAGGCTTTAGATGACAACTTATTGCGGTGGCGTTTCAGAATGAATTTTAATGAGATCTGCACTAAAACCACTAGACACTAAAGCAGCACGGGTCTTGTTAATTTGGTCGATATCTGTCAATGGACCAACGCGCACACGGTGCCAAATTCCCTTTTCTGGAATGTCAGCTGTTTGTACGACAGCTTCAAAGCCTTGAAGTGCCAATTTTGCTTTCATATTATCGGCATCTGCTTCTTTTTGAAAAGCACCCGCTTGTAAAAAGTAGTTATCTTTCTTAATAGTGGCCGCAGTATCTTTAATTTCTTTTTCTGTCACGTTTGTTTCTGAACCTGGCAAAATAGTATAAAAATCAAAGTGTTTTTGTTCTTCTGCCGCCGTTGGCGCGGTTGGTTTAGGATTTTCGTCTTTAGGTAGCGCATCTTCCGTAGCTGGTTTTTCAGATTCAGCAATTGGCTCTTTTGTGGGTTGAATCAACGCCGCTTGTGTATCATTTTTGGTGAAGGGACTGCCCTCACCTTTAATAACCAAGGTTACAGCGAGCGATACCCCTATGCCCATTAAAAAACCAATCAGCATGCCCGATATAAACGGACTGCCTTTACTTTCGCTATTTCTTTGTGGTGCGGGTTTGTAATCTCTACTCATAATGCTTTTTTCCTAATTTTTTATAATGACCTACGTGGCTAAATTTAACCTTTATTATTTTTGTCATTTGTTACATGTTTGCAGTTACATTTTTTGCGGCGCGCTCACACCCAATAAATCTAAACCATTTTTTAGAACTAGTTGTGTCGCGGCAATTAACGCTAAACGCGCTAATTTCGTTGGCAAATCATCTACCAAAAATTTAGTTTCATTGTAATAACTATGCAAATCACTTGCGCAATCTTTTAAATAAGTCGCAATACTGTGGGGCGCAAGATCATTCGCGGCATTGCTCACCACTTCTGGAAACTCACTCAGACGCTGCATTAACTCAGACTCATGTGTAGAATTTAACAAACTTAAATCAGCAGCTTCTAGCACTTTAAGTTCACCTGCCCATTGACCAAGCACACTGCAAATACGCGCATGGGCGTACTGAATGTAATAAACAGGATTATCATTATTTTGCGTACGGGCTAAATCTATATCAAATACAAGTTGTGAGTCTGTGCGGCGTGCCACTAAGAAATAACGTGTAGCATCGCAGCCCACTTCTTCAATTAAATCGCGCAAAGTAACATAACTGCCCGCGCGTTTTGAAAGCTTTACCTCTTCACTGCCACGCATAACGGTGACCATTTGATGTAATACATAATCTGGCCATGCCGCTGGAATACCCAAATTCAAAGCTTGCAACCCAGCACGTACACGCGTAATAGTGCTGTGATGGTCCGCACCTTGTTCATTAATGACGCGCACAAAACCACGTTGCCATTTATCTAAATGGTAGGCCACATCAGGCACAAAATAAGTATAGCCGCCTTCTGATTTGCGCATTACGCGATCTTTATCATCGCCAAAGTCAGTGGTACGTAACCAAAGCGCGTTTTCTTGCTCATATGTATTGCCGCTGTTAATTAGCGCTTGCACCGTACTTTCAACTTTACCTTGGCTGTATAGCGCGCTCTCCAGTGAAAATACATCAAATTTAATTTGAAAAGCCTGTAAATCTAAATCTTGCTCATGACGCAGATAAGCCACAGCAAACTTGCGTATTGCTTCAGCATCGCTCATATCACCAGAAGCTGTCACCGCAACATCGTCTGCCACTACCGTTTGCTTAGCCAAATAGGCATTGGCGATATCTACAATGTACTCACCACGATAACCATTTTCAGGGAAATTTTCAGCGTCAGTACTAATGCCATTTAAGCGCGCCTGCACTGATAAAGTTAAATTATCAATTTGTGCACCTGCATCATTGTAATAAAATTCGCGCGTGACATCCCATCCATTGGCATCTAATAAACGAGCTAAGCAATCACCCACTGCGGCGCCACGACCATGCCCGACGTGCAAAGGACCTGTAGGGTTAGCAGATACGAATTCAACCTGTACCTTTTGATGGGCGCCATTTTTATTTTTACCAAAATCCGTACCTAAGGCTTGAATTTGTTTGATAATCGCTTGTTTGGCGTTAGCATTTAAGGTGAAATTGATAAAACCTGCCCCTGCAATTTCAGCTTTAGCAAGGTAGTTAGAAACAGGCAATCCAGCAATCAGGCATTCAGCAATGGCACGCGGATTTTGACGAAGTGGTTTAGCTAGCAACATGGCCAAATTCGTTGAGAAATCACCATGCTGTGCATTTTTTGGGCGCTCTAGATGGACAGCAGTTTCGTTTAGGTCGAGATTTAAGCTTTTTGCACTTAAATTTAATAATTCTGTAAGATGTGCTTTCAAGACGGTATTTCCTAGGCAACGCTTAATGACAAGCTGGGCTTTGACAGGCGATGCCTCTCAATATAAAACGCGTATTTTAACTCAAATAGCACTGATAGCTGAAATTTTGCACTTAATCCCAAAACCTAACGAAACATGACGCAAAATATTCTCAACATTGCGCTTGATGTTCCATTAGACCGCCTGTTTGATTACTTAGGTGATGGGTTTGATTCGCAAATTGGTCAGCGGGTAGTTGTTGGGTTTGCAGGGCGTAAACTCGTTGGTATTGTCGTGGGCAAATCTACAAAATCAGAAGTGGCGGCAGATAAACTCAAGTCTATTCTAGAAGTTTTTGATGATGATACCGCGCTAGATAGTCCCACATTCAAACTACTTAAATTTTGTGCAGATTATTATCAAACGCCTTATGGCCAAGCCTTAATTTCAGTCTTACCAGCACGTTTACGCCAGATTAAACCAGCCGTTTCTCGTAAACAATTTGCTTATAGCCTCAATGATCTTGGTAAAAAATCAGTCGGCGATTTACCACCGCGTAAAGCATTATTAAAAAGATTGGTGAGCGCGCTATTGGAAAATGTCGAACTCAGCGAGTCATCACTAGGCGAGCTTTCAACTGGCTGGCGCAAAGCGATAAATGAGTTAGAGCAAATGGGCTGGCTGAATACCAAGCAAATATTGGCGACCAATCACATTAAGCTAGGTAACAACAGCATTGAGCCTACGCTTAATAACGAACAACAATATGCGATTAATGCTATATTAGAAAGTAAAAATAGCTTTAAACCTTGGTTGTTACATGGCATTACTGGCAGTGGTAAAACTGAAGTTTACATGCGACTTATGCAATCTGTATTGAACGAAAAAGATGGTCAAGCTTTAGCGCAGGTTCTGGTGCTCGTGCCAGAAATCAATCTCACCCCTCAGTTAGAAGCGCGCTTTCGTAGCCGTCTACCGCAGTATACCCTTGTATGCTTACACAGTAATTTAAGCGAGAGTGAGCGACTACAAAACTGGTTATTAGCAAAATCTGGTATAGCACAAATTATCATCGGCACACGGCTTTCTGTATTCACGCCGCTACCAAAACTTAAACTGATTATCATTGATGAAGAGCATGATAATTCTTATAAACAACAAGAAGGCATGCGTTACCACGCACGTGATGTAGCGATCGTGCGTGCGCAAAGCTTAAAAATACCTGTGGTTTTAGGGTCAGCAACACCTGCGCTAGAAAGCTGGTTTAATGCACAAGCCGCTAATTCTGCCATTAGTCACTCTTCTGCTAGCAAATATGGCTTACTTACGCTCAACCAACGCGCTGTTGCACAGTCTCTATTGCCTAAGATTCGCTGTATTGATGTGAGAAAATCGCCTACGCAAGACGGCTTATCACCGTTGTTAATTGAAGCGATGCGAGAGAGGCTAAACCGCGGCGAGCAAAGCCTATTATTTATTAACCGGCGTGGCTATGCACCCGTATTGCATTGCAACGCCTGCCATTGGATTGCACCGTGCATGCGTTGTAGCAGCAAATTAGTCGTGCATTTAAGCCAGCAACGCTTACGCTGCCATTATTGCGGGCATGAGCAAAAAATCCCACTGCAATGCCCAAGCTGTGGCAATGCCGATTTGCATCCTACCGGTCAGGGCACACAAAGGCTTGAACAAACCTTGGGTGCATTATTTCCGACAGCACGTATCGCACGGGTAGATCGCGATAGCACGCGTAACAAAAATGCACTCACAGACATACTCACCGCCGTGCATAACGGCGAAATAGATATTTTGGTTGGCACACAAATGCTGGCAAAAGGTCATGATTTCCCTAACCTTACGTTAGTGGGTGTTATTGATACTGATAGCGCATTATTTAGTCCCGATTTCCGCGCTGCAGAACGGCTATTTGCACAGCTAATACAAGTTGCTGGGCGCGCTGGCAGAGCCGATAAAGCAGGTGAAGTTGTGGTGCAAACCAAATTTCCACATCACGCTTTATTTGATGCACTTCGCAACCAAGATTACACAGCATATGTCGACAATTTGCTGCAAGAGCGTGAATCAACACAATTTCCACCTTATGCTTATTTTGCTTTGATTCGTGCAGAAGCCCATAACTTTAATGATGTGTCGCGCCTTTTAAATAGTGCCGCACTTGCTGCTAGGCAGCAATGTAGCCAAGAAAATAATCAAGTGCTGATTTACGACCCCGTACGCCCACAAATGGAGAGGCTAAAAGGGATGGAACGCGGACAGTTACTAATTCAAGCAAGTGAAAGATTGGCCATACAAAAGCTACTCAGAAAAATAGTGCCGCAATTAAGAGCGGATAAAAGTAATCAAAAAATCCGTTGGTCAGTAGACGTAGATCCATTAGAGTTTTAAATTAAATGCTTTTTGACAGAATAGGATAATGAATTTAAGCATAATACTAATAACTAATTGGCTCATATGTGCACCGCACTAGTAAAACGATATTAACATTATCTAAAATTAGATTAATTCTTAAACTTCACGATAATTATTATTGGGTGAATGATGTCTGTGGCTAAATTAAATCATTGTTAAATAGCGCAATCTACTATCTGTTAACACCATTTACTTTAATCCAATTTGAAAATCCTGACCTTTCCAAAAGCATCATATGTGGAACAGTTAAAGCGGCAAGAGTGACGAATATAATTTTTATTATGGCTTCATCCATTGAAAATGGAATTATATTCATCCAAGCTCCCAGTCCTATAATAACAACTACTGTTGGAACAACTAATGACCCGATTATGATTTTTTTAGAATTGTATTTTAGATAACTCATACTTCTAATTAAATGCCTGGAGCTATGCATGGTACAAAAATAAATAGTAAATGCTAAAAGTGGAGTGATTAATATAGCCAACATGGCTACAGCACTTATTTCTAAGATAGTCGTAATGTTAAAACGTTTTAGTTGATAGGTAACTAAGAGTAAACCTAACAACCAAGGGAAGGCAATAAAGTGACAAGCATTAACTATCCATGTTGCATGTTCAATACTTATTAAGTATCCGTATAGCAATGTTAACTCGTTAGAATGAAGTAGGGCTGGTAAAAAAATTATAATTCCGCCATATAGAATACGAGTTGAGTTTGGTGTGCCTGCGACTAAATCATCTGAAAAATGAATGATTGATATTACTAAAAAAAATATTAAGAACAATGTAGGAAGTAGCAGCCAAAGTGTAATTACTATGGATGCAATTATTGAATAACTAACAACAAATTTGGACCATTTCTTTAAGTGGTCTAAATTGAATAGCTCTTTTGCAAAAAGAGTGTCTAGCGAACCATGGGGTACACCCAATGTTACAATGAAAGCAACTAAAGTAATGAGGCTAAATTTTTCATCAAAATTAGTCATAAGCAAGCTCATCAATGATGCAGCGTAAGCAATTCCACAAAAAATAATACTTTGTATTTTAATCAGTTTTTTTTGTGGCATGGCCAATAGTTTTTTCGAAAAAACCAATCAACAGCTGTTTTAAAAAAGGCGCAGGTGGCAGCGCTAACATTACTGCTATGTAATCAAATAATTTAGCTTTATCGCTCAAAAATCTGATTAATTTTGGTGTATCGCATTGACTAAAAAGCTTTATAAAGATGGTAGGCGCTAAGTTCGGTCGCGCTCTGACAAGTTTTAAAAACAATGAATCCATTGCTGTCTGTGAAATTGAGTCAGGCTGATGGCTTATAGGATACTGAGTTTGATAAATGGCTTTAGCGCAATAATCAGCCCATCGCTGTATGCGTTGAAAAGCATAGCCAGTACTTGGTCTAGCAGCACCTGCAAATAAACCAGCATAAATGTATGATTTGTCATGACTATTTGTTTGAGGTTTATTGCCCATTGGTAAAATACCATGCTCAGTTCTAATAGTTTTATAAGCCTGATTAGCAGTATATCGGGAGATTACTTTTTCAAGCTTTACTTTTAAGTTTTCATATGGAATTGGATGCACAGCAAATATAGTGATTTCAATTAGCGCTTTTTTCGTTGATGTGGGTAAAATATAGTTAAAACATACACATGTTTTGTCATAATCATCAAAATCCATTAATGTTGCTATATTTCGGTCGAAGACTGCATTTGCACATTCTATTTCATACCCATAAAAAGACTGCCAAAGTATAGCGTCACCATGTTGCGGTATCTTAACTGGTCTTGTATCCACAATAGTTTTAGCCGTATATATTTCGTCATTACCCACAAAATGCCAAAGTTCATTAGTTTTAGTAGGTACCGTGACTACAGATTCATTGAAAACAATGGTAATCCTATTATTTTTAGCTATCTTTTGAAGTGCGTGTTCATAAAATACTTTTGCTTCAATCATCAGGTAAGGCGTATCTTTACAATTAATATAGCTAGATTCCTGTGCACTCTTAATTTTTATAGTTTCCCAATGGTGACTAGGTAAATGTTTTAAATAAGAATCTTCAGTGCACCAAAAGCACCACGTCCTGTCATTTACGTAGTGATCCCGTCTTTCTATTATCAATACTTTAGGACAGTTCAGATTTTGTTCACTTAATCTCATCGCAAGACTGAGGCCAGCACACCCACCACCTACAATAATCAAATCATAGTTAGCCGGCATGGGTATAAGGTAGTGCAGTTAAAGAATCATGTAAATTCTCATCATGACATCCTATCAAACTCCAGAATTTAACTGTGAAAAAAGAACTAACTAGCGTTTTAACGCTTAAAGTTAGTTTTTCATATTTTGATAACATGACTCTTTTTTGCCAGTACTGATAACCTTGCCTTTGAAGTTTTATACCAATTGCTTGATATAACTTGCTTGCAATTAAAATGCCTTCTCTAGCACGCAGCGAAATAAAGGGCAGTCCAGCATTACCACTTTTATAGTATTTATCTGCAACTGCTAACAGACTAGAAAGAGCATAGATCAATTGCTGTTCAATAGATTGCTCAGGCCTTATTAATTCGGATGCTTCGATATTACCAATTAAAGTTGTGGGCAAATAGCGCCTCAACATTACAGCATCATCACGCACATCTCGGCAAATATTAGTGAGTTGCATCGCAATACCTAGGTCTATAGCAAATGGGTAAGCAGTTTTATCCTCAATATCCAATACTCTACACATCATTAAACCAACAGTTCCTGCTACTTGGTAACAGTAATGTAACAATTGATCTAAATCGTGCATTCTGACGCTTTCCAAATCAGAAATAACGCCATTGATTAGTTCTAAAACTATTTCTTTTTCAATTTTGCATTCATTAAAAAGCAATAAGGCATCTGTCACAATTAAATCTTCTGAGTGGTTCCTATTAATATCATTACTCAATTTTTTGAGACTTTTTTTTGCTAGACTTGCATTTGGTGCTTCATCGGCCAAATCGTCTATATAACGACAAAATCTATAAAGCCTAGCAGCCCGCTGGGCATGACGTCTATTCAATAAAAAACTAGCCCAATAAAATGTTTTACCTTTTGTAGAAAGCACTTTATTGGCATCAATTAAAGTACTTTCTATTGATTTAACATGCTTATTATTCAGAGCTTGGTCAACCATATTAATTGCCTATAGCTGGAACAAGTTTATCTAATACTTTTGCAGAACATAAAACTCCAGGGAGGCCAGCTCCAGGATGTGTGCCTGCGCCAACCAAATATAGATTTTTAATGTTTTCAGATTTGTTATGAAAACGAAACCAAGCAGACTGTCTAAACAATGGCGCTACCGAAAATCCTGCACCATTTGTACTCAAATAATTAGCCTTGAAGTCCTCTGGAGACATATAAAAATCTTCTACGATGCAAGTTCTTAAACCTGGCAATATAGTTTCATCGAGCGCTTTTATAATTTTATCTTTTAAAACCTCGCCATTTACAGACCAGTCAATATTAGCCTTTAGGTTTGGCACTGGACAAAGTACATAAAAACTATCACAACCGTCAGGAGCAAAGCTCTCATCGGTAGCTGTTGGACGATGTAAGTATAATGAAAAGTCATCAGACATTTTTTTACTATTAAAAATATTATTCAATAGCTCTTTATATTGTTTACCCATCCAAATAGTGTGATGAGCAACTTCTGGATAAGTCTTAGTAGTACCAAAATAAATTACAAAAAGTCCCATTGAGTAGTGAGCTGTTTTTAGTTTAAGTTTAGCAAATTTAGATACCTTTTTTTTATCTAGCATATGCTCATAAAGATAAGTTGCATCTGCATTAGAAACAATGATATCTGCACTCAATATACTGCCATCTAACAAAACAACATTTTTTGCCTCCCCATTTTCTACCGTGATTTTTTTTACTGTAGTGTTTAACTGTATTTGAATACCCTGCCTAAGCATAAGATCACCTAGTGCTTTGCTGATTGCACCTGTACCTCCCATTGCAAAATGTACTCCGTAAGCTCTTTCCAGATAATGGATTAATCCATAAATACTGGTAGTATCGAACGGATTTCCACCTACTAATAACGGCTGGATTGAGAATGCTTGCCGTAATTTTGGATGACTTAAATATCTACTAACCATTTGCCAAACCGACTGATAGCTTTTTAAGACAATGAGCCTAGGGATTAAACCAATCATCGTAGAAAATTTATGAAACGATACCGTCGATAGTTGAGTAAAAGCTATGTCAAATATCTGCTTGGAATGTGCCAAAAGTTTTAGATATCCAGCTTGATCTTTAGATTCAATCTTAGCTATTTCTGCTAAAGTTTCATCTAAAGTACCACCATAATCAAAAGTAGTTTTGTCTGCAAAATAAAATCTGTACCAAGGCTTTAATGGCACGATCTGGATATGATCTGCAAGCTTCTCACCAAAAAGTGCGAAAAGTTCTTCAAACAAAAAAGGTGCTGTAATAACGGTTGGCCCAGCGTCATGTAAAAAACCATTTCGCGCAAAAACTTGAGCTCTCCCTCCTAACATGGGGCTTCGATCAATAATCTTCACTTGATAACCTTTTGCGCGAAGTCTCAAAGCTGCTGCAATTCCGCCGAAACCTGAACCAATGACTATTGCATTCATAGTCATTCCACTAATTCGTTAGTTTAAATTCGAGTTGCTGTATAAGCTGCGCTAACAATACGCCAGAGCTTTTGGGAAGCTTTTCTATTAAATTGCTAGCATCGTGTAAATGGTGCAAAGCTAAAAATTTTGCTGTTTTAATTGGATTTTCTCTGATACCAGAAGCCTCTAAAACACGTATTATATTTAGTGAATTACGCTTGGCATCTTTGTCGATATCACATAAATCATCAGCTATTTGATAAGCAATCGCAAAAGATTCGGCTGCTGAGCGCGCATCTGCCAACGATTCTGAATGATATGAGGCTATTAGTGCAAGCTCAATAGGTAAGCTCAATAGTGCGCCTGATTTAGAAATTACAATTTTTTTATAAGTACTTACACTACATAATTGTTGATTTTGATAATTTATATCAGCACATTGACCTTGAATAACTACAGAAGTTAGCTGGCAAATTGTGGTAATTAACTTGGGAATTAATTTAATATCACTAAAATTTGCAAGTGCACCATAGGCCGAAGACAATAAAAAATCGCCAGCGCACAAAGCTATGTTGACGCCAAATTTTACCCAAACAGTTTCCGCCTTGCGTCTGGTTACATCTTTATCTTGTATATCATCATGAATTAGAGATGCATTATGAAGTAACTCACAAACAGCTGCCATGATTAACATATCTCGATGATTGACACCTAGTGCTATTGCAGCTTCAAGGCAAAGTCTAGCCCTAATTTTGTGACCACCAGAAGCTAGATGATATTTTGTAGCGACTAAGCAAACATTGTCTGTTGCATTTGATTGCATACTCGTTTGATCAATAATTTCAAGCATTAAGGAATCAACGGAATTAATTAAATCATCGCTTGTTTGTGCGATAGTATTTTTAGTTTGTACTGTCTTTACGGCGTGCTGAGCTGACATAAGGTGTTCCATATCTGTGGTAAATAAGCAAGTGCACCTATAAATTTCAATTACTTTAAAGGTGCACTATTTTATTTATAAACAAATTAACGAATATCGAATTTACTTAAGTTTTTCACTCTCTGCCGTTGCTACTGACCAAATAATTATACCAAATGCAATCTTATTCAATACATCAGCTAGGTTATAAACGATATTTAACGACTTCATGCTTTCAACTGGATCTGCACCAGATAAGTAACCAAAGAAATAACCGAGCGGATAAATAGCCCATCCGAAGGTAACGATTAAACGCATAGTTTTGAACGCAGATTGAACATTTGCTGGTGCTTGATTAGCATTAATTTTACTAGCTTCACCTGCAAAAATTTCATACAGGATATAAAACCAACCTAGCATACCTACGATAAATGCTGGCCATACTGAAACATAACCTGCTTCCCCCACATAGCCACCTACAAGCATAACAAGTGTGCCAATTAATAAACGCCAAAAAATACCAACTGGCACTTTCGCAATTGCTGATAGGATTAAATAAAATTCTATCATTAGCAACGGCACTGTAATTAACCAATCAATGTATCGGTAAACTGTTGGCGTTGAACCAGTCGCGACCCAGACATCACGCATATAAAAATAGTGCACTGCTGCAACTAATGTAACGAGTCCTGAAACAGTTAAAGATGTTTTCCATTTACCGACAACTCTATCGCGCTCTAAAAAGAAAAAAGCGGTTGACGCAACTAATGCCATCGAGATTAGCCAGAATGATATTCCGACAAAATCATTGGATTGTAAAATTACACCCGATGATGCATAGGCGGGGATTGTGGAAGCAAAAAATAAGGCTGATGCCATTAAATACCTATTTATGAATCTACTTTTTAAATTTTTAATCATTTTATGTCCTTCAAAGTTAAGGTTGTAAGCAAAAAATTTCTCTTCCCTATTGGTAATATTGTAAAAATTAACAATTTGTTAACCGGTTGTTAATGAATTGTTAACGGGTCTAGTAGGTTGTTTTAGTAAAAAAGTTGCAGTAGATGTATGATGATTTTAGATTAAGATTAAATTCCAACCTTTTCAAGTTATGATAATAATTAACTTTAAGTGAGTTTGGGGCTATAAGCAAGCGGTAAAACAAATTAGAATATATTCATAAAAGTTCATAACTTGCGGGTGTAGTTCAATGGTAGAACACTAGCTTCCCAAGCTTGATACGCGGGTTCGATTCCCGTCACCCGCTCCATACCCCTCTAGCACCCCTAATTACTAAGTAAATCACTAAGATTGCTTCCCTTTGTCATCAAAGGGGCACACTTTCAATGATGTAATGGTCCAATAAACTGCGACACTTAATTAGAGACATTTTGTTGCCTAGCTTCGTATTCTACAGGCGAAATATTACCTAATGTTGAATGCCGTCGTCTTTGGTTATAAAACGATTTAATATAATCGGCAATATCCGCCATACCCTCAGCCCTCGTTTTGTATTGTTTGTAATTTACCCTTTCTGATTTTAAACTGCTAAAAAAACGCTCAGTCACTGCGTTGTCTAAGCAATTACCACAGCGACTCATGCTAGCGGTGATGTTGTGTTGCACCAATGCTTGCCGAAACGCATC
>JACMMS010000043.1 GCA_014378915.1 Methylophilaceae bacterium | reverse complement strand
TGTTAGGTTCGCCACTATTTTCTAACATGCTGATAGCTTGATGCTTATTCGGATCAAACTTTTCACCAATTGGATTGATTTCAGCAATATTAAATTTATCAAATACTGAGCCCAATTGTTTGGTAGTAATCAACACGCCATCTTTATAGCTCTGCACATCAGTTGCTTCAATCAATAAAGCTGTATCTAAACTATCTTTTACTGCCAATAATTCATTCGAGAATTTCTCTAATGCAAATTTACGCGCTTTTTCAATATCATCCATCGCACGGCGGCGAATGTTTTCGCCATCGGCTTTAACATAAAGCACAGCAGCTTTTGCTTCAGCTAGCTGGGTTTCCAGTTCGGCGATTCTGTCATCAAGTGAGCCCGCTGCACCATTATCTTGAAATTTCGGTGTTTCAGTATTCATTAGAATTTCTGATAAAGCATCTTCTGGAGATTGGTCTGAGTTTTGCATAAAGTCCCTAATATTTTCATAAACACCTACTATCAGTGGGGTAGTTAGAGTAGATTTCAAGCATATTCCAAAAAAAATACGTTTTGAGTGGTTAATAGTTTAATTTAACTTGTAAATTAAATTTGTGGAGGTCCGCGGCGTGACTTATAGCGTGTATAACTCCACAAATATTGTGCTGGGCATTGCTTAATTTGATTTTCAATCTCACTATTTAGTAGTGTTGGCGTAGAGATAGCATTGACTTTTAATTCTTTTATGTGAATGTGGTAACCGCGAGCCCTACTTAGACGCTCGCCAAATGCCATAAATACAGTTGCACCAGTTTTATTTGCCAGTTTACTAGCGAGAGTCATCGTATCTGCTGGACGCCCAAAAAATGGCGCCCATTCACCTTCGCCAGCCAAAGGAGCCTGATCTGGCAATATACCGATTGCTTCTCCTCGTTTTAATGCTTGCAAAAGCTGTTTAATGCCATGGCTGTTTGCAGGTGCAAGTGTTACGTTACCGCGTTGCCTCCCCGCAGTAATGAGCGGCATTAACCAAGACTGACGTGGTGGTCTAAACATCACAGTTAGTGGATAAAACTGCCCAAAGTAAAGTGAAGTTATTTCAAAGCAACCTAAGTGAGGTGTTAAAAAAATTATGCCTTTCCCTCCCATCACTGCAGCTTTTACTGTATCCCATCCAGAACATTGTCTTACCAAATTTAACGATACTTGATAGGGTTTAAACCATAAATGTAGTGTTTCAAGTAGGCCGACTCCATTTGATTGAATGTTAGCATGCAGAATTTTTTGAAACTCAGCGTTAGATGAATAAAGCTTGCTAGCACATAATTGTTCGCGCATCAGTTGCGCTGTTTTTGGCGAGAAAATGTAGATGCTCCAGCCTAAGCACCAGCCCAAAATGGGCAGAGTCATATAAGGTAAATGGCCTAAAGTCTTAATTAAGCTAACGAGTAGCTTTGTTTTTGTTGATTTAAACATTTTATTCGCCGGAAAATTGCGGCATAAGTTGTCTAAAGCCGTCAATCGCGTTCTCAACAGATGGCAAGCTGGGTTTTCCGCCGATGGTAATCGCGCAGCCCTGTAAAGTTGGCTGAGCGCCTGCTTGCCAAATAAATGTGTCAGTAAATATGGCGAGTGTTGGCACATTGAGTGCTACCGCAATATGTGTCAGCCCTGTATCTAGTCCTACGCAAGCTATGCAACTCTTTATTAAGGTGGCGAGTTGGACTATAGATAGTTTAGGTAAGACAACTGCATTTGACAGAGCTGCCGCTATAGACTCTGCACGTTTCTTTTCTATATCGCTACCCCATGGTAAAGCTAAAGCGTAGCCTTGTGATTCTAAAAATTGACCTAAATTTATCCAGTAATCATTCGGCCAATGTTTGGAGTCTCTAGCGGTACTATGAAATAACATAATGAATTTTTTTGGTAATATTGTCGTTAAACTTGTATCAGTTTGAGTGGGTAAGTGTAAGTCATAGTTAATATGATGCTCATCAAATACATAATTAAGTGCTTTTGCCCCTGTCAGCCGATTTCGAGTAATAGCATGAAGATTACGTGGAATCTCTAGTTTCTCATTGAGCAACCTGTGTGCTGGGTATTCGTGTGACGTATTCGCATTTTGTCCGTAACTTATACCCTTGGCTAGTTTGGCAATCACTGCACTCTTAATTAAGCCTTGAGTATCTAAAATAGCATCGTAGTAATGGCTGCGGAGACTCTGCCTAAAGTTAAAAAATTGAACCCAAGTATTTTTTGAAAAAATTGCTTTTTTCCATCGCCGCATTGAGATTGGAATGACTTGATTAATTAGAGGATTTAATCTTGCTAATTCAACAAATGACTCCTCAACAACCCAATCAATAATTGCTTCAGGATAATGTTGTTTGATGTCATGAATGAGCGGCATGTTATGAATAATATCCCCCATGGAGGACATTTTTACTAAGAGGATGCGCATATTGGTATGATTTTACGAGGTGTTTTATTGTCTAGCTTAATTTGCAATAGTAGATTGAGTGCATCAATCACTCGATTGACTGAAAGCTCATCTAGGCATCTACTATGGCTGTTGTTATGCTTATCACAGCCCGCCTGGTGGCATGGAACGCAGTCACCAATGCCCTGCACTAGCATTACATTGTTGACGTGCTGAAAATCTGTCGAATAGCGTTGCCAAGGGCTTTTTTGATTATGATAACCTTTTGGCCATGGAGCCCATTTAACGGGATTTGTTGGACCAAAAAGCGCAAGTGTAGGCGTACCACAAGCCGCTGCAAGGTGCGTGGTTGCAGTATCTGGTCCGATGTACGCCGTTGCATGTTTTAATAGTTCACTCATGTCGGCAAAACTAGTTTTCCCTGCCAAATTATGCACAAGATTTCGAGAGTGGCTGGCCAGTTCCGTTACAAGTTTTTCGCAGTACAGTTGATCATACTTAGAGGGACCTCCGGTAAGAATCACATGCTGCCCCAAGCTTAATACATAGTTTATTAGCGCTAGCCAACCAGCGTCTGTCCACCGTTTGTACTGCCACATCGGCATTGGGTGGATAATCATGTAGGGCGTTGTGAGTAAATCAATATCTAACGAAGACTCAAATCGTAAAGGTAGTTCGTTTGAGTTTATGCTCGGTGGTGTTAGGTCATAACACCTGTCGATGTCCATTAAGTCAGCTAAGAGTAAATTTTGCACCACAGTATGTGTATTAACTTCGTCTAATAAACACCAGCGCTGGCACAGCATTTTTTTCCACCAGTGCTTGCTTTGAAGGTTGGGTATCATCCCAACACGTTTTTTTGACGCTAAAAAAGCATATTGGTGCGCTCTATCATTGCCTTGTGAAGTGACTGCGAGATCATATTTTCTGAATATTTTCTTAATTAAGTGAAAGTAACCGATTAAATCTGGTCGATGATCAACTTCAATAACTGAATCGCCATCAGTATTACCAGCCAAAATACCACTGGTATTTCGGAATACTAAAACATCAATTTGCGTATTAGGCCAAGACTTGCGCATAGATTTCAGCAAGGGTGTGGATAATAATACGTCACCAATTTGCTGAGTTGCAATGAGTAATATTTTTTTGGGGTAAGGCTGGTATTTAAGCATCATTTATACAATCTTAAGATGGCACTATTAAAGCATGCAGATTAAATAAATTTTCGTTTAACGTTACTTAGCCAACGACGTATTTTAAGTGGGACGCTATTCATGGGCGTTTTAGCTGGAATTATCCAGTCTTTTCCCCTATTTAGATAGTATTTGGCAAATACATTCGATGTTATCCCCCATTTATGTAAAAACATATGGCTACCATTTTTTTTAAACGTTAGTTTACCAGTAGATTTTGACATAAAGTGATAGACGCGACTTTTACCCACACCTTTGAATTGTCGCACACCTAGTTCCCAAAGTTTCATTGAGAAATCAGGGTCAGAATACATACCAGGTGAAAACTCTGTGCTGTAGCCACCCACTAGATCCCACAGCATAGTAGGAACTACACTTGGAGGCCATGTTGCACCATGCCAGTCAGATTTTTGCATAAGATGGAATTTTTCTAGTAGCGCAGTCTCGTTAAAGTCATGTGGGCCACTGCCAAAATCGAAAGGAGCAATCACGCATGAATTTCTAGTTTCGCGAGGCTCTATCATTGTTGCAGATAAAAAATAATAGGATGATGTTTGTTTTTTTACCTCTTCATACAGCCAAAAATCCCAATCTGGGCAGGCATACATATCATCATTGAAATATACTAGCAAATCAGTAGATGCTAATGTGCGCGCTAAATTCATTGCGTAACATATACCGATATTTTCTGCAGAGTAAGTGAAGTCTAAGCCCTCAGATTCAACCCATGCCTTCGAGCCATCAGCGCCTTCATTCAAATGTACGATAATCTGATGCGAATACCGTGAGTTCTTTTTAAGGCTTGCAATACATACTTTTAAAAGCTCTAGGTTATTCCAACTAGGAATAATAATCGAAAATATTGCCTCGTCAGCACTAACTTTACCATGGTGCTTACTTATACTTGGTGTACTGGATAGAAAAGTAGTGTGCATTGATTCCTTTTGACCTGTCGTTATTCTTTAGATTTTACTGTTTTTCTTGTTAGAAAATAAAGTTGTAAATACTTGTGGTAGGTAGTTTCAGCATTAGCAATTGCTAATATAAGGCCATGTTTACCATCTAAAAACCCTAGTTTGATAACATAGGTCCGTATAAATGCCCATATACTATGGAAAATGGCACTTGTTAAAGTTGCGCGTTTGTTCTTAGCAAAAAGTTCTGCAGCGCCTAGCATGGAGTAGCGCTGCATTTTCTCTAATACCTCGTCAAGGTTTTTATAACTAAGATGAAGCAATGACTGTTTTAAATAACCAGCATGAGTTTTAAATATTAAGCGTTCATGCACTAGCTGATTGCTAAATTCAGCGGCTTCGCGTTTAAAGAGCCGCGCAACATAATCTGGCCTCCAACCTGAATGATGAATAAATTTCCCACAAAAGCTAGAGAGTCTCGGAATGTAATAAACATCAAAATTGGGTGACTGTAATGCTGAGATAATTTCTTTTTGCAGTAACTCATTTATTGTTTCGTCTGCATCTAACGACAATACCCAGTCTTTAGTAGCGTAAGCTAAAGCACGATTTTTTTGTACACCAAATCCTTGCCAATCTGTGGCATGGTAAATCTGATTGGTATATTCACTAGCAATGCTGACAGTATCATCTGAACTACCAGAATCTAACACAATGATTTCATCAGCCCATGCAATAGAAGCGAGGCAGTCGCGAATATCATGTGCTTCATTTTTTGTAATGATAATGACTGAAAGGCTAGGCCTCTGGATAGGCTTCATTGTTATTGCCAAACAAAATTACTCTTTACACGTGTGCCATGCAATGACATGCTGTATGTAGTGAGCTCTGTATTCAGCCAAACTTTTAATTGCTTATTCCTTTTAATTTTATTGCATTTGCGCGATAACCAGCTTTGCATTAATAATCGATAACTATGGCGATCACCAAGATTGTCTTTTTGGGACAAGCCACGTTCTTTTTTCATAGCAGTTTGCGTGATAGAG
>JACMMS010000042.1 GCA_014378915.1 Methylophilaceae bacterium | reverse complement strand
CAATTCTCGTATGCGTTGTTTGTCGCCGCTCATTAATACTGAATTAGTCAGCCTATACTTTTACGGTGTTGTCGTAGCCAGTGATCTAGTGTGGAATAGCCAACTCCTAATGGTTGGGCTATTGTGGCAATCGTCGATTCAGGATGGCTGTACGTATTGATTTATTCTTGCTTGAATTGTGCGCTGTATCGTTTGGCCATGCTATTTCCTCTAAAGTAAAATTAAATCTTTAGAAAGGCAGCTTGTCCACTTTTTTGACTAGGTCCAAACAACGGATTCAATCTGGTGTTATAAAAATAGCCTAAAGTGTCTCAGCAGCTACTGATAAGCAGTTTTTTCAGCAGCTGGTTTTCAACATGTCTGAGGGGCTTGGTGGAGATGCTGGATTTATTTCTTTATACCTGCCAGGTGGGACTTTGGCCTGCCAAACAATTGTTTATTAGAAGGGTCGCAGTTGGAAGAAGACTTTGACTATACCGCTATATGCTCTCAGTCTGATAATGCCGAATTAAGTGAAGATATTTTTTGCGTGAAGAAAGATTTATCAATTCTCTACCGTCTTCCATCCCCGCTAGATGAAATTAAGCCTCAAGCCTGTGTAGGTCGAATATTGACTAACTCTGCAGTCAAAGACTTGGGCGTAGTTTTGATTTGTATAAGAAAGCGCTAAAACAAACTGACTTTATTGATTCTACAAATAAGATATTCGCTGCACGTATATCGGCTGAAATTGAGCGCTTAGAAGCTGATAAAAGCTTACGTGAACAGGCCTCACTTTTAGAGGAGGCGCAAGATGCTATTTTAGTTTAGAGTATCGAGCACAATATTTTGTATTGGAATAAAAGTGCTGCACGACTCTATGGCTGGACTGCCAATGAAGCCGTCGGTCAATATACAGAAACTGCTATATAGAGACACAAGCTATTTTATTGAGGCAACTTATATAGCGATTGCCCATGGAACGTGGAATGGTGAAATTCAACAATTTAGAAAAGATGGCTCTAAAATTATTGTAGAAGGTCACTTGACGTTGGTGAAGGATGACACGGGAAATCCCAAGTCAATTCTTGCCATTAGCCCTGATATTACAAAACGTAAGGCCGCTGAGAATGAAATTCATCAACTTGCTTTTTATGATGCCCTAACGAGCTTACCAAATCGACAGTTACTTATTGATCGGTTAAAAAATTCACTGGCATCTAAAAAGTAGAAATCATATGATAGGGGCCTTGTTTTTTATTGATTTAGATAACTTTCAAGCGTTAAACGATACGTTAGGTCATGGTGTAGGGGATTTACTACTTCAAATAGTCGGTAGTCGTTTTAGTGGCTCTGTACGCAAAGTAGATACAGTTTCGCGTTTTGGTGGGGATGAGTTTGTTGTGATACTAGATAATCTTCATATCGATAGATTGGAGGAGGAGGAGTTGGCAAAAGCGATTAGTAATAAAATTTTGGCCAGCTTTACACTCAGTTTTAAATTAGCCAACCATGAGCATTATATAACTCCAAGTATCGGCGTTACATTATTTGGTGAAGATGTTGCGAATGCTGACGGTGTTTTAAAGCGTGCGGATTTGGCGATGTATCAAGCAAAATCATCGGGTAAAAATATGGTTCGTTTTTTGATCCTGAAATGCAAGCGATCGTTACTTCTAGGGTTGCGTTGGAGGAAAACTTACGTGCGGCGCTTCAAAATAATGAGTTCGTACTTTACTATCAACCTTAAGTTAATATGATTAGCACGATTGTTGGTGCAGAAGTTTTACTGCGCTGGCAACACCCGGAACAAGGGATAAATTCACCCAGCTGAATTTATCCCAGTTGCGGAAGATACGGGGCTGATTGTACCAATTGGTTTATGGGTGCTCAAAATGGCTTGTATGCAACTTGCAGATTGGTCAAAAGATGTAGCGACCTTGCATTTTACGCTTGCAGTTAATGTGAGTGTCCGTCAATTTAGGCAGCTAGATTTTACCTAACAAGTACTAAATGTATTAGATGAAACTGGGGTTAATCCAGAAGGGCTAGAATTGGAGCTAACAGAAAGTCAACTAGCTGATAATATTGAAGAAACAATCTCTAAAATGGGCAAACCAAAAAGCCATGGTGTGGGGTTTTATTTGGATGATTTTGGTACGGGGTACTCTTTACTCTCATATTTAAAAAGATTGACTTTAGATCAACTTAAAATTGATCAATCATTTGTAAATGATGTGTTTATTGATCAAAATGATGCTCTATTGTGCGTATCATTATTGCGCTTGGTAAAAGCTTAATGTGATAGCCGAAGGCCTTGAAACTGAGGAGCAAAGTGAGTTTCTTTTCAGCAATAGCTATTATTATTACCAAGGCTACTACTTTAGCAAACCGGTGCCTATTGAGCGTTTTCAAGCCTTGCTTTTAATCAAATAGCAATTAAATTGATGAGTGAGGTTATTAGCTAAATCTACTTGCATCAGTTAATAGGCATCATTGTAGTCTTTACATTTAAGCTGACTGTATTAGGCTTGTATTACCAACTAAGCTTTATTTTAAAAAGAAAGCAGCTTTTTGCGCTTGGTCGGCTTGTTCATGAGCGGCCAAAAGATATTCTGTCATTGAATCAGTTATGTAGTATATTTTTATCCTGCTATGCTTTTTTTATATGGAATATGCCTCAAACCTGCAAACCATTATCTAGCATGGCCAAGGTTTATGGGGATGGTAGTGTTGATATTGTTTTTAATCAAATCGTGATTGATCGTAAAAATTTATTCTCAAATATTGTATTTTATGCAGCAATTTTTATGTCGATTGCAGGTATTGTGGTTTGTTTGTTTGGAGATAACTCGCAGAACATCGCTAGATATATTTCTGAAGGCCTAGTAATTCTTGCTACATTGATGCTTGCACAAGGTTACACTCATCAAATACTTATAATTCGACGTTATGGAAAAACTGGCGCCGCTTCTTTAAAGTTTAATCAGTTGGTGCTAGTTACTGCAATTTGTACAGTAATTTTTGGTTGCAGGATAGGTTTAAAAAATGGCTGGCCTTTAATATTGTTGGCTTCTGTCAGTGCAATTTTAAAACTGACTACTCTTTGGCATTTTAGGTGGGTAAAATTAAGTAAAAAAGCTGAATTATGTAGGCAAAGTCATTATCAATAATTAACTAAAATAAGATTCTATAAAAGTGCCATGTTAAAATAAAATATGTCCCTTTTTCATACCATTATTCCAGCAGCAGGTTTTGGCAGCCGTATGGGCGTTGCAACTCCCAAACAATATTTAGCGTTAGCCCATCAAACAGTTATTGAACATACTTTACGTCCCTTTTTAGATTCCGCACGTATTAGCTTTGTGCATGTGGTATTGAGTGCCGGAGATGTATTTTTTGAATCCTTAAACATTGCGCAAGCGAGCAAGCTAAGTGTCCATTATTGTGGTGGTGAAACACGCGCTAAGACCGTTCTTAATGCCTTCCAAGCCATTAATTGTAAAGTATTGGCTGATGATTGGGTATTAGTGCATGATGCAGCGCGCCCTTGTTTGAGTGCAGAACTACTCGACCATTTATTGGATGTTTTACAAGATGATGATGTAGGTGGGTTACTGGCAATTCCTCTAGCCGAAACATTAAAGCGTGCAGATGCTCATCACCGCGTTTTAAAAACTGAGCCACGTGAACATTTGTGGCTGGCACAAACGCCACAAATGTTTCGTTACGGCTTGTTAACAGAGGCTTTACAGCATTTTAGTGGCGTGCCAACGGATGAGGCTCAGGCTGTTGAGGCGCTAGGTTATTCACCAAAGCTAGTTCGAGGGGATTTACGTAATCTTAAAGTTACTTATCCGCAAGATTTAGAGTTGGCAGAATTAATTTTAAGTGCTCACAAAGGTCATACAAAATGAGAATAGGTCACGGTTTCGATGTGCATCAGTTAGTTGCTGGACGAAAATGTATTATCGGTGGCGTCGATATTCCGTATGATAAAGGTTTAGATGGGCACTCCGATGCAGATGTACTTTTACATGCGATTTGCGATGCGCTATTAGGCGCTGCGGCCTTAGGCGATATCGGCAAACATTTCCCTCCTACTGATGGTCGCTATAAAGGTATAGATTCACGCCAGCTATTGCGTCACGTAGTAGTGCTGCTAGAAAATAATGGCTATTTGGTTGGTAATGTTGATGCGACAGTAATTTGCGAGCAACCAAAGTTATCATCTCACACACAAACTATGCGTGAATATATTGCTGCTGACTGTAATGTAGAAATTGATGCCATTAATGTTAAGGCAACCACCACTGAAATGCTCGGTTTTACTGGCCGAGGTGAAGGTATTGCTGCTGAGGCAGTATGTCTCATTACAAAAGCTCAAAACTAAAAGCTAGTCTGACACTCTTAAATGGTGTGCTAAAAATCTCTCAATATAAAATAAATTAAAAAATTGCATACATGCTCAATTGGTTTGAAAATCTACTAAGTGCATTTCCTTCAAATGAAATTGCACCACCACCAAAATCATTATGGCAATTTCTGTGGGCAAGTACAAAAGGCATGCGCCCTTATTTGTTCTATGTGACGGTGTTTACGGGTATTACCGGCGCATTTGAAGCCTTGTTATTTGCCATGATGGGTAAAGTGGTCGATTGGCTATCGACCATTCCACCCGCTGAATTGTGGGTGCGCGAAGGCCATCATTTGTTATGGCTATCCATCGCATTAATGGTAAGTGTTATATTTATCTTAATGCAAACTTTATTTAAGCATCAAACGCTAGCAGGTAATTTTCCCATGCGCTTGCGTTGGAATTTCCATCGACTCATGCTCAATCAAAGCATGAGTTTCTATCAGGATGAGTTCGCAGGACGTGTCGCCACCAAAGTGATGCAAACGGCACTTGCGGTGCGTGATGTGTGGTTCATTTTGGCGGATATTTTAATTTACGTGCTAATTTATTTTGGCACCATGGTTACTATTGTTGCATACTTCAATCCATTGATTGCGATACCGTTTTTAGTATGGCTGGTGGCATATGGGTTATCGCTTGGTTATTTTGTACCCAGATTAAGTAAAGTATCGCAAAACCAAGCCGATGCACGCTCTATGATGGCAGGTCGCATCACCGATGCCTATACCAATATTAGTACGGTCAAGCTATTCTCGCACGCAGGTCGCGAAGCAGGATATGCCAGATTTGCAATGCATGAGTTTTTAGGCACAGTGCATCAACAAATGCGGATGGTGACTAAAGTGGAGGTAGTCAATCATATTTTAAATATGATTTTAATCATCGCTACAGGCTTAACCGCTTTGCGGTTATGGAGCCATGGACAAGTGTCGGTTGGTGGCGTAGCAGCGGCCACTGCTATGTCATTGAGATTAAACGGAATATCGCACTGGGTCATGTGGGAAATGACCTCGTTATACGAGCAAATTGGTACAGTGCAAGATGGTATTAATACACTCACAACACATAATAAAATTAACGATGCTACTGATGCTAAACCATTAGTAGTTAATAGCGGTAAAGTTGAGTTTAATGCAGTAGATTTTAATTATGGTAATCAGAACAAGCGTGTACTTAATGGACTTAATTTGCAGATTAAAGCAGGTGAAAAGGTAGGATTGGTGGGGCGCTCGGGTGCAGGGAAATCCACTATCGTTAACCTCTTGCTACGCTTTTATGAGGTAGAGGCAGGGCAAATTTTAATTGATGGTCAAAACATCAATCATGTCACGCAAAATAGCTTACGTGAGCATATTGGTATGGTCACGCAAGATACTTCTTTGCTCCACCGCTCCGTGCGTGACAATATTTTGTATGGCAGGCCTAATGCCACAGATGCCGAGATGATGGCCGCTGCCAAGCGCGCAGAAGCCCATGAATTTATTCTAGTGTTAACCGATGCAAAAGGCCGAAAAGCTTACGATGCTCATGTCGGTGAGCGTGGTGTAAAACTCTCTGGTGGTCAGCGCCAGCGCATTGCAATTGCTCGTGTCATGTTGAAAGATGCGCCAATTTTATTGCTGGATGAAGCGACCAGCGCATTAGACTCAGAAGTTGAAGTGTCTATACAGGCCAGTTTGTATAATTTAATGGAAGGTAAAACCGTAGTCGCTATTGCGCACCGGCTATCGACAATCGCTGCGATGGATAGACTCATTGTATTAGACGATGGTCGAATTATCGAAGAGGGTGATCATGCAAACCTGTTAAAAGCAGGTGGTTTATATGCTAGTTTGTGGGCACACCAGAGCGGCGGTTTTCTTGGTGATGAGTAATCCCTTGGATGAAGAATTTATTCAGCCTTTTTTATAAATAGGGCTACAAATACCCTCTTAAAGCAAGCTTTGATAAGCACGTTATCAGCGAAAATTGTAGCTATCAAAAAGACAGCCTATAAATTTAACGTGCGATGACAAAAAATACACCAGATTCAGCGAGTACTGCTTCTTCTTCAGATTTTGCGCGCGATACTATTAAACGCATGGCTCTAGAACGTATCATGCCCACCCCTGAAAATTACACACGTATTTATAATGAAATAGCTAAAGTTCCTGAGCAAAAGTCACTGGAAGCGTTGATAAAAAGCTTACTCAAAGAACTTCCTCGCGATAATGTAGAAAGCTTGAAATGGGCTGGCGCGTTTGAAAAAATATTGAACGATGCTAATTTAATACCACTCACCACCTTAGTTGAATCAAGTATTCAAGTAAAAGCCAAACAATCCAAGGCATGGCCTAATGCTATTCGTGATTTACTCGCACAATGGGAGAAAAAACACAGTAGCGTCACACCAAAATATAAAAAGGAAACCTTAGACCGATTACTTAGTAATTTTGGAAGCGATCCATCGTTGCCTGAAAAATTACAGGTAATGACTAAAAACTGGATGCAACAACAGGAGCCTGCTAATACAATCTCTGTTGAATTACTTGATGATGCCGTTGCAGTGGTTGCAGAAAAAAAATCGCCAGTTTCGTTAGTCGATGAGATTTTGCCTCAACCCCTTGTGGTTGTTGAAACTCAAGTTGATAATATAAAAACTACTATAGTGGGCGAAAGTAAAATCAATAGTAATGTTAACGACGTTCAAGAGAATTTTGATGTATTACAAAACTTATTAGGCCAAGCCCTTAATTGCGGCTTGATTCCTCGTTTGGACGGTGATATGGATTTAAAAGAGGGCGCAACAGAATTATTTAGTCGCATAAAAAAAACTAACAAAATAGAAGAATGGCAAGATTTCGCTGTAGAACTTAAAGATTTACTTACTAAAGTTGATTTGTTTAATCATGATGAAAAAGATTTAAAAAATAGCTTGTTAAGCTTGTTGCGCCTACTCATTGATAATATAGGCGAATTAATGATCGATGATAAAAGTATGACTGGTCAAATTGCTGCATTAAAAACTATTTTATCTAGTCCACTTGAAAAAACCATGATTTTGGATTTAGAAAAAAGCTTGAAGGAAGTCATCTACAAACAAGGTGCACTTAAGCACAGCATTATTGATGCCAAAGAAAGCTTTAAACACATGATTGTTCTTTTTATTGAGCGCTTGGGTAGCTTGTCTGACTCTACGGGTAGTTATCAAGGAAAAATTGGAGTTTATGCCGAAAAGTTGGCTGGATTGGATGATATTACGCAAATTAATCACTTAGTAGAAAGTCTTGCCTCCGATACACGTTTAATGCAAACCGATGTTTTACGCTCGCATCAGGCCATTGATGAACAACGTGCTATAGCGGTTTCTGCTGAATTAAAAATTCTTGAGTTAGAAACGCAACTGAGTCAGCTAAGTGAAAAAGTACGCATTGATCAGCTCACCGGCGTACTAAATCGCAGAGGTTTAGAAGAAGCTTTTGTTCAGGAAATTGCACGTGCCCAACGTGGTGAAAGTAATCTTTGTGTGGCGATGCTAGATATCGATAATTTTAAGCGTCTAAACGATACCTATGGTCATGAAACTGGTGATGTTGCGCTTAAATATCTGGCTAATGTTATTAAAGAAACTGTTAGGCCCACAGATATTGTGGCTAGATTTGGTGGTGAAGAGTTCGTTATTCTCTTACCAAAAACTGACGTTTCTGAGGCCAATGCTGCCATTGTGCGATTACAACGTGAACTCACTAAAAAGTTTTTTATGCAAAAAAATGAACGTTTACTGATTACTTTTAGTGCGGGAATTGCTGTTTTTAAAGTAAATGAAGATCGGGCAACTGTATTACATCGTGCCGATAGCGCTATGTATTTAGCTAAAAAAATGGGAAAAAATCGCGTAATGACAGAGCTTGACTTATAAGTGCTGGATTTAATTTAAGCTTTTAACAATACGATTACTGCGCCACTTCCGCCATCTTGCTTACGTGCTTGTGCATAAGCAATCACTTCATCTTTTTGTATCAGCCAGTTGCGTAATTTATGCTTTAACACAGGCTCTTTGTTGCGTGAACCTAGCCCTTTGCCATGCACAATTCTCACACAACGTATGCCGCGCTTTTTACAGTCGGCTAAAAACTCTGCTACATAAAGCCGTGCCTCGTCTGAAATTAAACCATGTAAATCAATGGCTGCTTGTATTACCCAATAACCGCGGCGCAACTTACTTAGGATATCTGGCGCATGACCTGCGCGTAGGTAAAGTAGCTCCTCCCCCGTTTCTAGCTCATGTGCTGGAACATAATCATCACTTAGTGAGTCCGCTAGTGCTTGACGCTCATCGCGCAAAAATTGATGTGGAATTGGTTTTGGTTTTTGGGGTTCTAGAATTAAACGTGCCTGTGCATTTGTAGTTAAAGGTCGGGCGCCATTGACGGCTTTCTTAAACAACAACGTTTCAGTATTTAAGCTATCGGCCAATGTTTGGGCGGCTTGTTGATTTTGAGCATAGGCTTTTTCAGCGGCCAGTTTCTTAGCTTCGCGTATTTTTCCTCGAGCTTCATCCAGTTGAGAAGCCAAAACGTTGTTGAAAATGTCGTTTTTTTTACGCATAGTTTAATGATATTGCAAAAGTAGAGCCTATCCAATAAAAAACAGTTAAAAATTATGAAATATCAACTATATTTTATTTAACACTTAAGTGGTTGTTAATTGGTGTAAATGTCACAACATTATCATTGAATACAGCTATTTTAAAAAAACAAAACTTTGTTAACTCATCTAAAAGTTAATGAGACCATCATCATATAAGGAAAAAAATAATCATGGCTAATCCCATTACTCAAAACTTTACAATTAGCGCATTAGTGCTGACTTTATCGCTAGCTGGTTGCGCTAACATGTCTGAAACACAACAAGGTACAGCCAAGGGCGCTGGTATCGGTGCTGGAGTAGGCGCCGTAGTCGGTGCGCTTGCTGGTGGTAAAAAAGGCGCGTTAATTGGCGCTGCAGTGGGTGCTGGCGGTGGTGCGATAGCTGGCAATGTGTGGTCAAAAAAAATGGAAAAGCAGAAGCAAGAGATGGAACAAGCCACTGCTGGTACTGGCGTAGCTGTGACGCAAACTGCGGACAATCGTTTGAAACTAGATATCCCTAGTGATATTTCATTCACTAAAGGTCGCGCTGATATTCAGCCTAATTTTAGAACAGTGCTAGACCAATTTGCATCAGGATTGGCTGCTAACCCATCCACTAAAATAACGATTATTGGTCATACAGATAGCTCTGGCACGGATGCAATTAACAATCCGCTATCAGTGAATCGCGCCACAAATACGCGTGATTATCTTGTGGCGCGTGGTGTGGCGACTAGTCGTTTTGCTATTGATGGGCGTGGTTCACGTGAGCCATTGGTGGCCAATGATAGTGCAACTAATATGGCTAAAAATCGCCGTGTAGAAATTTTTGTTGCAGAGCCAGAAATGGCTGCTATTAAATAATTAAAACTTGTGTTTAGGTAATAATAAACCTCCTGATCCGGAGGTTTATTATTGGTCACTATAGTTGCTTATGAAAGACCGGCTTTATGCCATACTTGCTAAGTAACGCTCTGCATCCAACGCAGCCATACAGCCAGTACCTGCGCTTGTAACGGCTTGACGGTAAATGTGATCTTGCACATCACCAGCTGCAAATACACCCTGAATACTCGTGGCTGTTGCATTGCCGGTACGACCCGCTTGCGTCACAATATAACCGCCTTCCATTTCTAACTGACCAGCAAAAATATCAGTATTTGGCTTATGGCCAATTGCGATAAATACACCACTTAATCTAACGTCTTTAGTCTCATTGGTTTTAGTGTTTTTTAAACGCATGCCTGTCACACCTGTATTATCACCAAGTACTTCATCTAGCGTGTTAAATAGTGCAAGTTCAATTTTGCCTTCTGCTACTTTTGCCATTACTTTATCGACTAAAATAGCTTCCGCTTTAAACTTATCGCGTCTGTGTACCAAGGTTACTTTGCTTGCAATATTAGATAGATACAAAGCCTCCTCAACAGCAGTATTGCCACCACCAATCACGGCAACTTCTTGATTTCTGTAGAAAAAACCATCACAAGTTGCACAGGCAGAAACACCTTTGCCACTAAAAGCTTCTTCACTAGGTAAGCCCAAGTATTGTGCAGACGCGCCTGTGGCAATAATTAGCGCATCACATGTGTATTCACCACTATCACCTACCAAACGGATGGGGGTTTCTTTTAGATAAGTCGTATGAATGTGATCAAAAATCATTTCTGTATTAAAACGTTCAGCATGTTTTTGAAACCGTTCCATGAGTTCAGGGCCTTGTACGCCATCTGCATCTGCTGGCCAGTTGTCGACTTCGGTAGTTGTCATCAGTTGTCCACCTTGCGCGATCCCAGTTACCAGTACTGGCTTTAAGTTTGCGCGTGCAGCATACACAGCTGCAGAGTAGCCGGCTGGGCCTGAGCCTAAAATCAATAGGCGGATATGTCTAGTTGCCATTTTTTACTTTCTGTTCATCACGCTTGATGTAATTTGATATCTGATTTGTAATTGCTTTATTTGCTATTGGTTTATTTCTCTATTTGTTTATTTTTCTAGCAAGCTCCGTAACATCCAAGCTGTTTTTTCATGTAGTTGCAATCGCTGTGTTAAAAGATCAGCGCTTGCCTCATCTGATGCAGCCTCAACTACTGGGAAAATTGAGCGCGCAGTGCGCACTACAGCTTCGTGACCAGCTACAAGTTCAGCAATCATATCGTTGGCTTTGGGCACAGAGGTAATTTCTTTAATTGAAGTCAATTTAGCAAAATCGTGGTATGTGCCGGGCGCGTAAAAATCTAAGGCACGGATACGTTCTGCAACTAAATCTACAGCCAGTGCCAATTCTGTATATTGGCCCTCAAACATAAGGTGCAATGTATTGAACATTGGCCCCGTAACATTCCAATGAAAGTAATGTGTTTTTAGATAGAGCGTATAACTGTCTGCTAGTAAACGAGACAAGCCTTCAGCAATTCTTTTACGGTCTTTTTCTTTGATACCTGTATTCATTTTAACTCCTTATTTAATACGTTTAAACATTATAAAACTATTTTAAATTGCCAAATAATTTTGTGCAAATTGATTTTCTGTATGAGCACGATAAGTTTTGTAGAAGTTAGGTAAATTCAACTAAAATGATACTGCTATAATTATTTTGCGAATATTATTAAGTTTAATATTGAATCAACGAGCATGAACTTCAAGGGATAATCATTGTTTTTTAATAAAAAATCATCTTCACTCAATGCTCGTGTTCAAGCGCCACCAACTCCAGCTCAACACTATGGAGCAAGCTTAGTACGTGAGGCTTGGTGGCTTGCTTTGGTGTTAATTGGCATATACCTCACCGTCATTTTAGTTACTTTTAATACTGACGATCCTTCTTGGTCTCATATTAAATCTCAAACAAACGAACAAGCTTTACAAATTCACAACTCTGGAGGTGCAGTCGGTGCATGGGTTTCAGATATGTTTTTGTATTTATTTGGGTTTTCTGCATGGTGGTGGGTGGTGTTAGCATTTTATAGCATGCGCTTGGTATACCTTGGATTAGACACCTCAAGTTACATCAATAATAACAATATTGAAGGTCAAACACATAAGCCATTTTTTCTGTTCAATTTAGTTGGCTTTTTGATGTTGCTAACTGCTTCTTGCGCCTTAGAGTCTGGGCATTTAACAGCGTTTCCATTTAGCCTGCCATTAGATGCAGGTGGAATTTTGGGTGTTAGCGTAGATGGATTTTTACATAGTATGTTTGGTTTTACAGGCTCTAGCATGCTGCTATTGCTCATGTTTGCTGTGGGGCTTAGTTTATTTACTGGCTGGTCATGGATTATGATTGCCGAAAATTTTGGTAAATCACTCATTAATGCCTATGAGTTTGGACTTGAGAAATGGCAAGATAATCAAGATAGAAAAGCTGGAAAAGTAGTACTGCAACAGCGTACCGTGTTTGTCGAGAGCGAGCGTAAACGTACTGAAGATCGTGCCCCAGTTGAAATCAAATTGCCTCCATTAGAAGTGCCACAAAGTGATCGTGTTTTAAAAGAACGTCAAACCCCTTTATTTGAATCTTTACCAGATTCACCATTGCCACCGCTGCATCTATTAGATGAACCAAAAAATACCGTTGAATTACAATCGCTTGAAACTTTAGAATTTACCTCACGCTTAATTGAGCGCAAGTTAATGGATTTTGGTATTGAAGTAAAAGTACTTACTGCGCTACCAGGTCCTGTGATTACGCGTTTTGAGCTGGAGCCTGCTGCCGGGGTTAAAGGCAGCCAAGTAGCAAACTTAGCGAGAGATTTGGCACGTGCATTATCTGTAGTCAGCATTCGCGTGGTAGAAACTATTCCAGGTAAAAGTTGTATGGGTTTGGAGATTCCCAACCCTAAAAGGCAAGTCGTATTTTTATCTGAAATTATGGGCAGTCAAGTCTATGCTGATATGAACTCTCCACTTGCAATCGCGATGGGAAAAGATATTTCCGGCAAACCCGTAGTGGCAGATTTAGCTAAAATGCCGCATGTGCTAGTTGCTGGTACTACTGGATCTGGTAAGTCTGTCGCAATTAATGCCTTGATACTAAGCTTGATTTACAAAGCTGAAGCCACCAAAGTTCGTATGATTTTAATTGATCCTAAAATGCTTGAACTTTCAGTTTATGAGGCCATTCCACATTTGTTAGCGCCTGTTGTGACTGATATGCGTCAAGCTGCAAATGCGCTTAATTGGTGTGTGGCGGAGATGGAACGACGCTATAAACTTATGTCCATACTTGGTGTACGCAATCTTGCCGGCTATAACCAGAAAATCAAGGATGCTAAAAAAGAGAGTACAAGTATTCCGCATCCATTTAGCTTAACACCAGATAACCCCGACCCATTGGATGAAATGCCATTGATTGTAGTGGTGATTGATGAACTTGCTGACTTAATGATGGTTGCAGGTAAAAAAGTAGAAGAGCTGATTGCTCGGCTTGCACAAAAGGCTAGGGCTTGTGGTATCCATCTCGTATTGGCTACACAACGACCTTCAGTAGACGTAATTACTGGCTTAATTAAAGCCAATATCCCAACGCGCGTATCGTTTCAAGTATCGAGTAAAATTGATTCTCGAACTATACTAGACCAAATGGGCGCTGAAGCGTTGTTAGGACAAGGAGATATGCTTTATATGCCACCAGGCACAGGTTATCCGCAGCGTTTGCATGGTGCGTTTGTCAGTGATGCAGAAGTGCATCGTGTTGTGGAGCATTTAAAATCACTAAGCCCGCCAAACTACATTGAAGGCATATTAACAAATGAAGCAGAAGAGGGTGGCGATATTGAAGGTATTGCAGGCTCAAGTGCTGGAGGTGAAGCAGATCCGCTATATGATGAAGCGGTCGCTATTGTGTTGAAAAGTCGTCGTGCTTCTATATCAGGCGTACAACGGCAATTGCGCATTGGTTATAACCGAGCAGCAAGATTAATAGAAGATATGGAGCGAGCAGGTTTAGTCTCTGCAATGCAAAGTAACGGTAACAGAGAGGTATTAGCATCTAGTCATGCCCCACAAAATGAATAAAATATTTTTAAATAGTTTGATAGTCTTGAGCTTGCAATTGCCACTATTTGCGATGGCTGATGGTATTTCTAGTTTGCGTGATTTCTACAGTAATACGGATTCAATGCGTGCGCAATTTCATCAAGTAGTGACTGATGTACAGGGCCGTAAGGAGCAGGAGGTAGGCGGTGTGATGCAATTACAACGTCCGAATAAGTTTCGCTGGGATTACAAAAAACCTTATGAACAACAAATTATCAGCGATGGTAAAAAAGTCTACTTGTATGACGTTGATTTAGCGCAAGTGAGTGTGCGTGACCTAAGCAAGGCCTTGGGATCAAGCCCCGCTGCAATGCTTGCTGGCGGTGATTTGGTTGAAAAAAGCTTCATACTTAAAAATGCGACTCGTAGAGCAGATCAAGCCGACACTTTAAGTTGGGTATTGGCATTGCCTAAAAATAAAGACAGTGGATTTGAACGCGTACTACTTGGGTTTGAGTACAGTAATTTAAAGAAAATGGAAATTTATGATAGTTTTAATCATATTACTGCGATTAGTTTTTCCGAAGTGATACGTAACCCAAAATTAAAAGATACTACATTTTTGTTTATGCCGCCCGCAGGCGTTGATGTAGTGAGCGAGTAGAGGATGTTTTAAAATTGAGCTCTAAGCCTTAATGCTGTTAACACTTACTATTTGATATTAATTTAATGAAATTTGCACTAATAATGTTTATTTTAATGCACAAATAAATCATTCGTTTTTTAAATTTTCAAGCTAGTATAATTGCCGTCAAAATAATAACAATTCAATCAAAATTTTCATCAATAATAATTAAAAAAGTAAGAAGATATACATTGATCCGTCTTGAAATTAAAAATAATTTATATAATTTAACTTATATTTATCATGGAGTTATAAATTTATACCAATCAATCACGATTTTTTTTTATTCTTGGCATAGTAGTTGCTAGTGTTGTATTGAAACATAGTATTTTACTAACTATCAAGAATTGAAATGTGAGAACGATATGGGTGATAATTTAAAAAAATATGATTGGGAGCTAGTATTCAATATTATTACACGCGCTCACTCAATTAATAAACATCTGGATTTTTTCAACTGGTTACAAAACAGTGTTAGCAAAGTGCTGCCGCATGATGTGTTAGTTGCTGCTTGGGGTGACTTTGATACAGGTGAGATTGCTTTTGATGTGTCGTCAAATATTGATGATGTTTGTACGCAAAAGCTTTTAGGTGCTCCTGAAGTTTTTAAGTATTTGATGACAAATTTGCATCAGCGGTGGATAAAAAATGATAACCGCTGGTATGCAATTCATAAATTTGATATTGAAGGTATTAGCTCACACGCACCAACGCCATTTATGCGGAGCTTATCTAATATGAAGTCCGTGTTAGTTTACGGCGTTAAAGATATGCGTGGTAAAAGTGATTGTATGTATGTATTTTTTGACAGAAAAGATAGCTTTAATGTCGCGACATCTGTAATGGGCTTAATTATGCCGCATGTAGACGCAGCGCTACGCCGAGTTGAGTACATTGAAACACCACTGACTGATGAAGAGTTAGTGCGAGAACTTACAGAAATCAGCTTAAGTGATCGCGAGCATGAAATATTGAATTGGGTACGTTCTGGCAAAACTAATTTCGAAATTGGTATGATTTTAATGATTAGTCCAAATACAGTTAAAAATCACTTAAAACGTATATTCCAAAAACTAGATGTTTCATCTAGGGCTCAGGCAGTTGCAAAGTTTAGTGCGCCACATATTCCATCAAGATTCAAAAGGCCGCTAATTGCAAATTAAGTCTAACTCTAAGTCGCTTCTGCAAAGACGTGGCCGAATTTCGACTAGCATTCAAACCTTTTTGGATGGTGTTGCAATTGCAACGGTTGCTTGGATTTTGGTTAGGTATTATGCAGGTGAGTTTACAAATGAGTCCGTCATTATCCTACTAGTGCTAATGGGTATTGTGTCAATTATGTATGACCATTTTGCTATTTATAGAACCAGTTCTGGTTATTTAGAGAAAATGGTAAAGCTATTAAAAGCTTGGACTGTTAGCTTTATAATTTTATTTTTAATTGGCTTTTTTGGCCACTATAGTATTAATTATCCTCAAGCTTTAATTGTATATTTATTTCTAACTGGGTTTGTTGTACAAGCATTATTGCACTATGTATTTCGCTTTTTCACCATGATACTTAGAGATCATGTGCATCAAAATGAAAAAGCAATGATAATTGGCCAAGGTAGATTGGCTGATTACCTATATCATAAGGTTTCTAATAACCCATGGTTGGGTCAAACTATTGAAGGCTACATTCCACTTGAAGATGAATCGCTTCTTTCTAGTGAGCAATTCTTAGAAACCCCTAAAGCAAAAAACCTTGGTAATATCAAAGACTTATCATCTATTATTACAAGCAGCGGCATTAATGTTGTTTACATTATTACCCCACTACAGCAATCCAAAGTATTGGAAAATATTTATTTTGAATTGCTAGATGAACATGTCTCAATACATTGGGTGCCTGATATTTTTTCATTAAGATTAATTAATCACAGTGTGCGTGAAATTGCTGGAATTCCAGTACTCACATTGTCAGAAACGCCTCTCACTGGATTTAGTAAACTTACTAAATCTATAGAGGATTTTATATTAGCAACTTTAATTCTGATATTGATTAGCCCGGTATTAATAATAATAGCTGTTGCCGTTGTGCTAGATAGTAAAGGTCCCGTTTTTTTTAGACAGCATAGGGCTGGTTGGAACGGCAAAAATTTTAGTATTTGGAAATTCAGAAGTATGCTTGTTAATCATCCAAAATCACATAACGATGGGTTGATACAAGCAAGCAAAGGCGACCCTAGAATTACAAAAGTGGGTAAATTTATTCGAAAAACAAGTTTGGATGAACTTCCACAAATATTTAATGTGTTGTTAGGTGACATGTCTTTGGTAGGGCCTAGGCCGCATGCTTTACAGCATGACGCAGAGTATGCTTCACGTATTAATGCTTATTATGCGCGGCACAATATTAAACCTGGCATTACTGGCTTAGCCCAAGTAAGAGGTTATCGAGGAGAAACCGCCAACATTGATGATATGGCAAAGCGAGTAGAGTCAGATATAGAATATATAAATAATTGGTCCTTATGGTTGGATTTATCAATATTAGTACGAACTACACTTGCATTTACAGGTAAAAATGCTTACTAACTTGTGCCTAATATTAAGATTAATTGTGTTAACGCAGTCAATGTAACACATCACTGATGGTCTTTAATAGATTGAATGATTGCATAATTTTTTTATGAAATAATTAAGACAGAAAAGAAACAAATTATATTCCAGCATTTTTATGATACATTCGTACAAATATATTTAGCTAAAGAGAATTTAAGATGAAAAAAATTATCAACTTAATGGGTTGTTTTATGAGTGTTGTTTTTGTAACTTCGAGTTATGCTCAAGATGAATACTTATTACGCGAAGGTGATGTAGTACAAATATCAGTTTGGGGTGAAACTACTTTACAAAAAGAAGTAAAAGTATTGCCTGATGGAAGTATTACTTTCCCACTGGCAGGTAGAACTGTTGTTGCAAATACAACGACTACCGCTGCCGCTAAAAAAATAGAAGAAAAATTAAAAACTTATTTACCAGAACCTAATGTGAGTTTGGTTGTTCTGGCACCAGATGGATATCATGCATATGTTGTCGGTAAAGTTTTAAAACCAGGTCCTATTTCTCTGGGTACACCAGTGACTGTGTTGCAGGCATTAAGCTTGGCTGGTGGCGTGGATAAGTTTGCTGATGAAGACGATATAAAAATCATACGTGAAGTCGCTGATAAAAAAATTATTTTAAACATCGACTACGGTCAACTTTTAAAAGGTAAGAATCTCGATACAAATGTTACTTTAATGCCTAACGACACGATATTGGTACCTTAAGTCTATTTGGCCAGAAGTTATTGGGGCCAAGGTTTCTAGCTATTATTTTCGTTCAAAATACTTTGTTGAATAGTCGATATTGATATGAGTTCTTTCACTAATTACAGATATTCACACCATAAAAAACCTAAATTTTTATTCATAAATCTGCCTAATAAAAATAAAACTTTAAAGTTAATTACAAATACGCTGTATTTAATTTTAAATGTTTTAACTATTTCATCAATATTTACTAATACTGCACATGCTTACGATATTGAGCAATACTTGTTGTTATCTTCAACAACAGAGTATGACAGCAACCCTATAATGACTGAAAAAAATAAACAGTCATTGTTTAGGCTTACTTTGGCACCAACTTATTCATTTGCCAAAATTGATGAAAATCAAAAAATCAACTTTGATGCATCACTCAATGTACAAAGATCTACAGATACTCAAATGAGTGCAGATAGAAATGATCCCAGAGTTAACTTTGGATGGTTGTATGGTAGTGCAAAGAATCAATATAACGTAAATTTAGGCTACTCAAAGTACAGCACGCGATTTTCAGAGTTGACTGAGTCCGGATTTATTCAACAAGATGGTAGTGTTCTTAATAAAAACATATCTGCAGGTTGGGGACGGACTATTACAGAGCGTTTGATTAGTAAAATTAATGCTAGCTACAGCGATGCAGTTTTTACTGCTGCGGGTCTAAGTAGTTATACATCTAAACAAATCAATGGTAACCTTAGTTATGCGTATTCAGAGTATTTTTCACCCTATATACAAGCATCTATAAGCGATTATAAAACGCAGGTTAATCCCAAACCTATTTCTTCAACTAATTACTCAATTGGATCAACCATATTAGTGAGTGAGCGATTAGATGTAAACGCTAATGTGGGATTGAATCATACGTCAACTGCTGGCAATGGTTGGATTGCTTTGTTCGGAACTCATTATAAAAATGAATACTCTTCTTTAAGTGCTACCTTACAAAGAAGTGTTAATCCTACAGGTCTTACTGACTTGCAAAAAACAGATAGTTTAGTGCTAAATTATACCTATGATTTAAGTGATCTTAGTGCAATTGGAAGCACCATTAACTTCTTAAAAAGTGACTCTATTACATCTAATAAAGTGCGGCAAGTTGATGCTTTTTATTCAAGAACTCTATCTCCACAATGTAATATTCGCGTTATACTTACCGATAAAAACTATGAAACTAATACTAATTCCGCTCATGGGAATGTACTTGGCTTTTCTCTCACTTACCAAACACCCAATCTTTAGAGTAAAACATGGCTGCTGAATATGAACTTACCATTAATGATTATATTTCTATTTTTAAGCGTAGATGGATATACATAGCGGTAATATTCACATCAATATTTTCAATTGCTATAGTCATTGCAACTATTCTTCCACCTATTTATCAGTCAACAGGTACTATTTTAGTAGAAGCTCAACAAATACCAACTGACATTGTAAAGTCCAACACAACTGATTATGCAGAAGAGCGCATAGCAGTCATCAAGCAAAGTGTAATGACACGTGATAATTTATATAACATTATAAAAAAATATAACCTATATGATAAAAAAAGAGAAGTCGAGACTATTTCTAGCTTAATTGATGATATGCGTTCTGATGTTAATGTGGTTCTAGCTGAAGCGACTAATAATAATTACTACAGCCGGCCAACTACAATTTCATTTAAAGTCTCTTTTGATTATTACAAGCCTGACTTAGCACAAAAAGTGGCTAATGAACTAGTGACTTTGTTTTTAAATGAAAACGTAAAAACAAGAACAGAACGTGCATTAGAAACAACAGCTTTTTTAACTGAAGAATCAGATCGGTTAAAATCTGAACTAGAAACGATCGAAAGAAAGGTGGCTGCTTATAAACAAGAGCATTCAGGTGCTTTGCCTGAAGAGGCTGCAGCCCAAATGAGTATGCTAGAGCGCTCGCAAATGGAAGTCAGTTTACTTGATCGCGACTATAGAGATGCTCAAGATCAAATTAAATTTTTAGGATTGGAACTTGCTAATGCAAAGATGTTGTATCAAAACAGGTCATCAGGCTCAAACCCAAATATTTCAGATTTAGATCGAGCTAAGGCAGATTTAGACGCAGCTTTAATCACTTATAAAGAATCACACCCAACTGTTAAAGCATTAAAAAGAAGAGTTGAGGCGCTCCAAGCATCTTCAAGTGGCAATACATCAAATGTTGCAAGTAGTATCAGTACAGATTTGGTTTCTGGCCGTATTCAGGCACAAATTGATGCTGCAAGATCTAGGCTAAGCTCTATACAGCAACAGCAATCAGCTATGCGTTCTAAAGCCAACCAAGTGCAGAGCCGCTTGGTTCAGAGCCCGCAAGTTGAATTGGGCTTAGTTAATTTAATGCGAGATTACGATAATGCAAAAGCCAAATATGAACAGCTAAAAACTAATCAACAAAATGCGAAGATTAATCAAAAATTAGAGCAAGAAAATAAGTCAGAGCGCTTTACTATGCTTGAGCCGCCTCTATATCCAGAGAAGCCGATTAAACCTGATAGGAAAAAAGTTGTTTTGGCAGGGTTTGCTGGTGCATTAGCTGCAGCGTTTGGTTTTGCAATGTTGTTAGAAATGCTAAATAGTAAGGTGCGTGGTGCTGATGAATTATTCAGCATTACTATGATAAAACCATTGGTTGTTATTCCATACCTATCAAATAAAAACGAAAAATTAAGACGTTATAAACTAATCAAATATACTTTAATCGGCATTCTAATTTTTATTGTATTTGCGTTATTAACTGTTCATATATTTATTATGCCAATGGATCAAGTGATCGATAAAATAATATTTAGATTTGCTTAGAGGTTTACATGGAAAAAATTAAAGAAGCACTTGCAAAAGCAAAGTTAATTAATAATAGAACTGAACCTAAACCTGCCGTAAAACCACAAGTTATTAATACAAAAAACATAGATACATTGGATGTAAATCAACTTGATATTAATCAAATTGAGTATAACAGCACAAAAGTTGTGCCATTGAATCCTGGTCATTTAGAAAAAAATAGGGTGATTACGTATAACTCAAACGATCAAACTAATGTTGTGTTTGATTTATTAAGAACACAAGTTTTACGCATTATGGAAGAGAATAACTGGCGCACCATTGCAGTTGTTTCACCAACACCAGAATCAGGAAAAACTTTTACCGCAATTAATTTAGCAATTAGTATTGCCAAACAACCTACTAAAACCGCAATGCTAGTTGATTTTGATTTCCGCAGCCCAAGAGTTGCAACTTACTTAGGTTTAAAAGTTGATAAGTCACTAAATGATTATTTAGACGGTAATGAGATCATCGAGAATATTATTGTTAATCCGGGTATTTCAAAGTTGGTAGTTTTACCTACCTTACGCAGCATAAAGAAACCTGCTGAACTTATTGGATCAGCCAAAGTAAGAGGTTTGATTAATGAGCTGAGCTCTAAATATAAATCTCGAATAGTTATTTTTGATTTACCACCAGTACTCAATGCTGATGATGCAATGGTAATGATGCCTATGGTTGATTGTGTATTACTAGTTGTAGCAAATGGTATGTCTAGTAAAACTGAAATTGAAGATACTTTGCACCATATTCCAAAAGAAAAACTATTAGGGATTGTGATGAACAAAGCAGAGATTGAGCAAAAGGCCTACTACTATTGATATTCAAAAGCCCATAAGCTCTTTTACGTAAACTTATTTAAGTGTTCTTGTGAGTTAAAATTAAGCAGTTCCACCTACAGTCAAGCCTTCAATACGTAATGTAGGCTGACCAACACCTACTGGCACACTTTGACCTTCTTTACCGCAAGTACCAACACCTGAATCTAGTGCCATATCGTTACCTATCATCGACACGCGTGTTAGTACATCGGGACCATTTCCTATCAATGTTGCACCTTTTACTGGGTAGGTAAGTTTTCCATCTTCTATCATCCATGCCTCAGCAGCTGAAAAAACGAATTTACCGCTGGTAATGTCGACTTGGCCGCCACCAAAGTTGGCTGCATATAAGCCTTTTTTAACGGACTTGATGATTTCTTCTGGTGCCATATCACCATTTAACATATAGGTATTTGTCATGCGTGGCATTGGTATATGTGCATAAGATTCGCGACGTGCATTGCCCGTGAGTGGCATGCCCATCAGCCGGCTATTAAGACTATCTTGAATATATCCACGTAAAATTCCATCCTCAATCAGCACTGTGCGCTGAGTAGGGTTACCTTCGTCATCTACGTTGAGTGAGCCGCGACGGTCTGTTATTGTGCCATCATCTACGACGGTTACACCTCTGCTAGCTACTTGCTTACCTATCATATTATTAAATGCTGAGCTACCTTTTCGATTGAAATCGCCTTCTAAACCGTGACCAATTGCTTCATGCAATAAAATCCCTGGCCAACCGTTACCTAATACTACCGTCATGCTACCAGCTGGGGCAGGACGTGCATCAAGATTAGTTAAAGCTTGATGCACCGCTTTTTGCGCATAATCTTGTAAAACGTCATCACTAAAGTAGCTGTAATCAAAACGCCCTCCTCCCCCAGCTGAGCCTTGCTCACGGCGACCTTCTTGTTCGGCAATGACTTGAATTGAGCAACGTACTAAGGGGCGTACATCGGCAGCCATTACGCCATCATGGCGTGCAACCATGACTACTTCATATTCACCAGCGATAGATGCCATTACTTGTGTGATACGTGGATCTAACTTGCGCGCAAATCGTTCTAAGCGTTCTAATAAATGCACTTTTGCATCAGCACTTAATGAAGCGATTGGGTCTTGTGGTAAATAGAGTTGCGGAGTGTTAACTCGTTCAATTGCACAAGCAGTTTGTTCGCTACCAATTGCTGCAATGGCCTTTGTTGCATTGGCAGCTTTTTGTAAAGCAGGTAAATTAATATCATCAGAATAAGCAAAAGCGGTTTTTTCACCTGATACTGCACGCACCCCAACGCCTTGATCAATACTAAAGCTGCCAGATTTAACTTGGCCTTCTTCCAAACCCCAGCTTTCAGAGCGGCTGTACTGAAAATACAAATCTGCATAATCCACTTTATGCGACATGATACTACCGAGCACACCCTGAAGTGCGCATACATCTAACCCAGATGGCTTCAATAGCGTTTCAGTTGCAGTACTAAAATGTGAGTTAATATTAGGATTTGAGCTAGTAGGCAATATGTCAGATTTCATAGGTTTAGTCGTATTTAAATGATAAAAATTGTTAAGAATTAATTTAACATGCTTGAGTTGTTATTACATAGATATTTTACTAAGTCGCTACTAATAAAACGTTTTACGACACATTTTTTCAAACTTTACTTGTTAGTTTATTACTACTATTAATGACACGATGGCTAAGTGCAGGTAGGCTTTTACGCAAACTAACTTGATATTTTTTATTAATGGATGCAACTACTACGCCAGAACCACGTGGCAGCCTATCTAAGATAGCTCCCCAAGGGTCGACAATCATACTGTTGCCATGTGTTTCACGACCAGATAAATGGTATCCACCCTGCGCTGGAGCAATCATGTAACATAGATTTTCAACAGCGCGCGCACGCACGAGTGTTTCCCAATGTGCCTTACCAGTAGTTTCAGTAAATGCAGATGGCACTACTAAAATGTCTACTTCACCCATTGCGCGATACAATTCAGGAAAGCGTAAGTCATAGCAAATGGATAGACCAATTTTGCCAAAAGGTGTGTCTACTACTACTACCTCATCACCAGGTTCTATAGTCTGCGCTTCATTGTATTGCTCACCACCCAAGTCTAAACCAAATAAATGGATTTTATCATAGCGCGCAACTTGCACACCTTTGTCGTTGTATACAAGACAGCTGTTACGCACTTTAAAAGCTTGTTGTGTAGCGAGAGGGATTGAGCCGCCAATTAGCCAAATCTTATACTTTTTAGCAATTTTAGATAAAAATCTTTGTATTTCTCCAGTACCTTCTTGCTCACGCACTTTGATTTTATCAGTGTTTTTTAATCCCATTATTGCAAAGTATTCAGGCAAAACAACCAGTTTAGCACCTTGATTTGCAGCCACTTCAATAAGTCTTTCTGCTTCATTTAAATTTGCGGCCACAATAGGGCCTGAAGCCATTTGTATGGCAGCCACTTTAACAAAGTTATTTTCGTAAGCGTTGATACTAGAAATAGATTTTACTTTAGTGGTTTTATCCCGTGAGGTAATTGCCATGATTGTGTTCTTGTTGTTGGTTAAATTAGTTTAATGGGCTAGGCGCTATGGGTAAGCGGCTGGTGCTATTAAAGGTAAATTGCTGTTATCTTTCGCCGATTCCTTTAAGTTATTGAGCTTATCGCCACTTAATTCTTGAGGGTTATCCCATGTACCTACAATTTTATATTCAGCCGCGATCACTTTATTGAGTGGGTCTTTCAATAATTTCTGCGCTACAAATGCAGCCACACCTGCAATAGGACCACCAGCAAATGCAGCAAGCGATAAACTATCGCTTACATGTGGGATAACTTTAACATTTAGTATTTGAGTTTCTTTTTGTAGATTAGTTTCTCCTTTAATAGACACTTCAGCAGCTGGGCCAGTCATATAAAAGTCATCACTGCGCATAATGCCATTATCTATTTTTGCTGTTGCATTAATTCTATCGTAAGCAAACCCGCTGCTAAATAGATCTCTAAAATCTAAAGTTAATCTACGTGGTAAGCTTTGCAAGCTTAATAGCCCTAATAAACGACCTACACCAGGTTGGACCTTTACTATTTGGCCTTTAGCCGAGGTGAGCTTGAAGTTTCCATTTAGGCCATTGGTTTCAAATTCATGAGGACTTCCAGGCCAAGATAGCTGACCTGACAAATTAGCTATGCCCCCTTTAACGGTATCTGGCTGGCCAAATCGACGTAGTGTTTTATCAACATGATTAATGTCCCACGTGAAATTAAGCTTGGTATTGGGGTTGCGCGTCCAGTTATGCCATTCACCATCTGCGCTAAGGGTGCTATCCTCATTACTAATTTTTAATTTTTGAATATTCCAATCTTCATCATTCTCAAAAGCAACTAACTCTAGCTTACCAAGATTTTTCTGAGCTAACTCAATGTTATCGACAATAATATCGAGTGCAGGATAGTGCTGGGCCAGTTTCCTATAATCTTTTTTAGCATGATTCTTTACTGTATCAGTAGCTGCTGATGTTTCATTGCTAGGGCTTGAATCTGGAACAGTGAAATCTTTAAGTCGTGCGATTATTTTGCCATTATCTGAATTAATCCATTGTAGGTTGCCGTTAATTTCCTTACTTTGTAAGCTACCTTTCCAGCCATCATTTGCTGGCTTTACCCTCACTACCAAGTTATTGAGTCTTCGGTCAAAAATATCTAATACTTTAATATTAAACTCTGCCTTGTTAATATTCATTGAGCCAATATTATCGGCGTTGCTGGCTTTCTTTATATCGCCACTTAATACATCACGCCATGCATCTGCATCGAGATAATCTAGGCTACCGCGTATAGACAAACCTTTTTGTTGCGGCAATTCGACTGGGCTTTTGATTCCAATTTCACCTCGATCTATAGTGGTTATTCCATTTTGCTGATTTAATAATATTTTTGCATTAAGTAAATTGGCATAGCCAATGGTTAAATTACTCGTTGATGCATTCAACTGGTTTTTATCTATGCGTAATACAGATTGCTCCGTAGAGGCTTTATTAAAAGGTGCTGGTAACTCAATTGCCATACCTACCAAGGTTGTGCGAAATGCAAAGTCTACCAATGGTTTTTTAATGGTAATTTCACCCGCCCAGTTAGCGGTGCCGGTAATATGGTCTGCAATGCCTGGGCCAAGTGTTTGTTTAATTGCAGAGTCCACTACACGACCACGAGCATTTATACGAATTATTTTATCTTTATCAGTCGTTAAGCTAAATTGTGCTGGGCCACCGTACACCCATGTCATCATATTAGTGGCTTGCAAATTGCTCTCACTAAAGTTGAGCTTGCCATAAATACGACTTAACTCGGGTAGACCTAAATCAGCATCTGCCCCAATCGACCCGTTTGTGATTTGATATGAACCTTTGTATTTTGCATGCACAATATCTTGCATAGGGATTTTAAGTTCCAAATGTAAATTACCATTGCCTGTAGTTTTTAGGTTATCTGTAAACCCAAGCGTTACCTCTTTAACAGGACTTTTATTAACAAACATAATGGCGTCACTTACAGGCCCTTGAACTTCACTGACTATGTTTAACATAGGGAAATCTGCATCTAATACGGGAATTTCAACATGTGTAGTCACAATTTTATTACCAAATATATGGCCTTTATTTGCTTTTAGTTCCATTCGCGCACCTTCAAACAACATGTCTAATCCTAGGCCTTCGATTTCAGGCCATCCAGTACCAAACTCTAGTTGAATATCACTTAGCTTGGCTTTGACCTTAAAAATGCCCAATGACTTATCTGCATGATGATTTTTATCTACATAAGGAAAGTCAGCTAAGTTACCTTTTACTACTAAATTTACATCCTCTGCTCGACCACTTAATATAGAGGTATCCAACCAGTGCAGAGTATCTGCACCTAATGAAATGGGGTAATAATAATAAGCGTATTTAGCGTTGCCTTTACTAAATTTGGCATTTAAATCTAAATAGCCGCCTTTAATGCTGTTCATTTTATAGTGACCGCTAATAATGCCTGCAATATGCGGGTTACTCACAAACAAGCTTTTAGTAGTAAAAAGTGTTACTTTACTTTTAACTTCCCAACTTAATTCGCCAGTCAGATGATCAATAGGCACGGGTAAGCGTAAAATTTGCTTTAGGTTAAGTACGGCATTTTTTGTATTGAACGTTACTTTGCCATTTTCTTGATTAGCTTTAATACTGCCCCTGAAGTTGTTAAAGCCAGGAATCTTATTGTATGGTTGAATGGTTAAGCCATTGAAATGACCATCAAGGTTGTATCTCAAAGTTTTTTCGGCGCTAACCAGCCAATACGTACTTAAATTGGTTAATTGGCCAGCAGGTGCAATAGCATTGATTGTTTCAAGCCATTCAGTTGGTAAAATCTTGTAGGAGGATAATTCTTTAGCTAATTTGCTAGCAGCATCAAGGTCTAAATCATCTACATTCAGAGTGACCCCATACGTTTTTTTACCCTGTAATGCATGGGCTATTACTATATCTGCGCGCTGTATATTTAAGCCATTATTGGTGATTATTTTTAGACTCTCACCCTTAAATACTTGATTTTTAATATCTGAGGCAAAGCTTAACTTACCCGATAAAGTTTTTACCTTAAATGTCTGTACTTCACTGCTTAATTGCGCAGTGAGGTTGCTTAAATCGAAATCTCCAGTGACTTTTTCTAACTCAGCATTAGCAAAATCTACAGTAAGTGATGCATTACCAAAACCAGATTGTAGATTGACAGGGTAATCAACCCATTGTTTCCAAACAGATAAATCTGTACCTTTGATGACGGTTGTGATTTTTCCATGCCATGTATTAATTTGTGTTACATCACTACCGTGAAAATGACCAGTCATCAAGATAGGCGTTGTGCTGCCAATCGAAGGTGTAGCAGACACTGTAAATTGGTGTTGGCTAATCAAACTTTGTATGGTTGGATTTTCAAGATGGAAATTTAGTTGATTAAGCGATATTGCTGGCGCCTTTCTTAAGTCATCTTGCCAAATCACAGTAGCATTATTGATATCGATATTACGTTGTTTTAATAACCAGTTAGGAAATTCAGGACGTGATGTTGCACTCATGTCCAAACCTGCGACGAATAACTTGCCATCCGCCGCACGTCTAATAGTCAAGTGTGGACTGTTAATTTTTAGCATCGCTAATTTAGCGTTTAATAGCGGGATGCTAAGCCAGGATAAATTGACTTCGGTATGTTTAAAGTTCAGAGCCGAACGATTTTGGGAATCAAATATGTCAATATTAGTCAGCGTAAAATGTGGGTTAATACCATCCCAGTCTGCATTAATATGGCCAATTGTGATTTTTGGGCCTACTTTTGAGCTAGCAAAGTTTGCGATATCGTCTTTATAACTATTGATGTTAGGCATTAACATAAAGCGCAACAACACAGCTGCAATCACCGTAAAAGTTAGGCAGATTAAAGCAAAGTAAACAGCAATCTTAAAGAGTTTTAACGCAATACTTTTGATCATTATTTTAATTTTATTAATTTATTTCTCAATAAATTTATATGGGGTTGCTAAGGGTTAATAACCAGCTTAGTAGGATAATTAATTCTAATTTTACCCACTCTATTTTACTGTATTAAGCACATTCAACCATTGTTTCCATCTGAGTAAATTAAGTAAAAACTTGTAAATGCATCTGCTTATACTTAGCGCTATATGCTATTGGGCGATATGATTTAGAATAATGCCTTTGCATGATGAATGGCTATCGTTAGCTTAATTTATGCCAGCTATTTAATATTTAGGGTTCACTTGATTCAATTAAAAAACCTCACCCTCACACGTGGTGTAAAAGTCCTAGTTGAAGGCGCTTCATTTCAGTTGCATCCTGGGCATAAAGTTGGTTTAACTGGCGCTAATGGTACAGGTAAATCTTCCTTATTCGCTTTATTGCGTGGTGAACTGCATGTTGAATCTGGTAATTTGGATATGCCACCGCAATGGGTAATTGCCCATGTTGCGCAAGAAACTCCCGCTTTGCATTTAGAAGCGATTGAGTTTGTGCTAGATGGTGATGAAGAGTTGCGCCAGATTGAAAAGGCATTAGCGGATGCCGAAGCCAATCATCTAGGGGAGCATATTGCGGAGCTGCATCAACGTTTAACAGATGTTAATGGCTATTCTGCTAAAGCGCGCGCTGCTGAATTGCTCAATGGCTTGGGATTTACGGATGGAGATTTAACTAAGCCCCTAGCAGCTTTCTCTGGCGGCTGGAGAGTACGCTTGAATTTGGCGCGTGCTTTGATGTGTCGTTCAGATTTATTATTACTGGATGAGCCAACCAACCATTTAGATTTAGATGCGGTGATTTGGCTGGAAAGCTGGCTGCAAAGCTATCGCGGTACTTTGTTATTAATTTCACACGATCGAGATTTTTTAGATGCGATTGTGAATCACATCGCACATATTGAGCAGCAAAAACTGACCTTGTATCGTGGCGCTTATTCTGACTTTGAACGCCAACGTGCGGAAAAGCTTGCTTTACAACAATCGTTGTTTGAAAAGCAGCAGCGCAAAGTAGCGCATTTGCATAGCTATATTGATCGGTTTAAGGTGCAAGCGACTAAAGCACGCCAAGCACAGAGCCGCATTAAAGCACTAGAGCGTATGGAGATGATTTCTGCTGCGCATATTGATTCTCAATTTAATTTTTCTTTCAGAGCGCCAGTCGCCGCGCCAGATCCACTGCTCGTATTAGATGAAATGCAAGCTGGCTATAACGAAGTAGCATTACTTAAAAATATTGTAATAGCGATACGCCCAGGTGAGCGTATTGGTCTGCTGGGTCGTAATGGTGCTGGTAAATCAACGCTGATTAAATTGCTATCACGTGAACTAAAAGGCTTGAATGGTAAGCGTGTAGAAGGAAAAGACCTTAATATTGGCTATTTTGCGCAACATCAATTAGAGCAATTGCGACCTGATGAATCGCCATTGCAACACATGTTAAAGCTTGATCCACAAACGCGCGAGCAAGAACACCTTAATTACTTAGGTGGCTTTGATTTTAAAGGTGATATGGTCCGTAGCCCTTGTGGTGCGTTTTCTGGCGGAGAAAAATCTCGGCTGGCATTAGCACTATTGATTTGGACTCGTCCTAACTTATTGTTATTAGACGAACCAACTAATCATTTGGATTTAGAAATGCGCCATGCGCTCACCTTAGCTTTGCAAGATTATGCCGGTGGTGTGGTGCTAGTCTCGCATGATAGAGCACTGTTACGTGCCAGCTGCGACCAGTTTGTACTGGTCGCTGATGGTAAAGCAGAGGTGTTTGATGGCGACTTAGATGATTACAGCGCATGGTTAACATTGCAACGTAGCCAAGCAAAAGCTGAAGTAAAAGCCAGTAATACCAATAACCAAATTAAAAATGAGCGTGCGCAAAGCAAAGCCGAGCGCCAAGTGCGCATTTTGGAGCGTCGTCCATTGGTGAAAGAGTCTGAGAAATTAGAAGCTGATTTGGAAACTTGGCAACAAGCCAAAGCTAAATGTGATGAAAGCTTAAATGCCCCTGAGTTGTATATGGCTGCAGGTAAAACCTCATTACAACAGTTACTTAAACAACAAGCTGAGTTAGCACAAAGGATAGAGCAAGCTGAAGAGCGCTGGATAGAAGTACATGAATTATTAGAGGCCTTGCCTGTTATCAGCTAGTTAGGCTATTAATTTAGAACTGAATTATTAAATCTGGAACTATCAATATGGAAATGACTTACTCAAAGCGTTTAAATTTATTACACGCACTTTTTCTGGCGAAAAACTTACGTGATGACGAGCGTAAATTTGATACTAATTTGGATGAATATGATCCAATAGATTCGGCAGAATACTTAAGTTGCTATTTAACGTTTAACGCAATTCAAGCGGCAGAGCGCTCACCGTTAGCTGAACGCTCTGAAAACTTTGATATGTTGAGTGTTTATCAAGCATTCACTTTGCTGACCTATGCATTTCTGAGTTTGCCGCTTTTGCAGGAGGATATCAAACCCAATTTAGAAAGTGCACAAGGTGTTGTTGCTAAAACACTATTTGTAGGCTTGCCTGATGAAGAGTTGATCGATATTATTCAATCAGGCTTTAATAAATTTCAATTGATAGGTGATGCAGAAGCTGAGCACTGGACAGATTATCGTGAGAATTTAGATAAAGTCGTCGTAGCCTTTGTTATAGCTGCTACGGATGAAGATAGCCCTTACGATCAGGAAGAAATTCTGCCTTTATTTGGGCAATTGTTAAGCCAGCTGTGCGAAGCGTTTGAGAGTTAAAACTCAAGCTGTCAAAATAAAAACGCTAATAATTGAAAGCCCTTGAGGGCTTTTTAATTATTAGCTAATGGTATTAAGTCAGTAGCTATACTGAAAATTATTTCAAAAAAGGTTTAATTTTACCCATAATTTCATCTGAATCTGGTAACACTGTGCTGCTATAAGCGTGGATTGATTTACCTTTAGGCTCAATCACATATTTGTAAAAATTCCATTGCGGTGCTTCACCTGTGGCTGCAATCAGTTGTTTATATAGAGGGTTGGCATCGGCACCAGTGACGGAACTTTTGGCTGCCATTGGGAATTTAACTGCGTAAGTGAGTTTACAAAAGTCACCAATTTGTTTGTTATCAGTGAGTTCTTGTTTAAAGTCGTTAGATGGGAAACCAATAACAAGTAAACCTTTATCTTTGTATTGCTTATATATACCTTCAAGTTGCTCAAATTGTGGTGTAAATCCACATTTACTCGCAGTATTTACCACTAAAATCGGTTTATCCTGATAGTTACATAAATTTACCACTTCACCTTGTAACGTTTTCACTTGGTGATTATATAAATCTGGGCATGCGGCGTTCGCAATACTAGTCATGACAGTGAGTCCTAGAAATAAGCCTAATAATTTTTTCACTTTTTTTAACCCTTATAAAAATAACACTTAACAAATTTTAAGACTTACAAAAATCCACTTTGTTCATCATCGATTGTTTATAGTATTTAAACTACTTCGCCAACTTAGAGTAAAGCGGCACGCCTAGCATCTGGTTTCGCGAGTAGCAAATGCACATCACCCAAAGCGCGCTCTTCAAAGCCACCTTCGCAATAGCATAAGTAAAATTCCCACATTTTGATAAATGCCTCTGAGTAGCCTAAGGCGCGCACTTGCTCGATTTTTTCAAAAAAGTTATGGCGCCATGCAGCTAGAGTGGGTGCGTAATGTGGGCCAATATCCTGTAAATCTAGCAATCGGAGATCGCTAGCACGTGTAATACTGCTTTGCATTGCGGTGTTGCTTGGTATGCAACTACCAGGGAAGATATAGCGCTGTATGAAATCCACCGATTTTTTTGCTTGTTCAAAACGCTGGTCAACGATGGTAATCGCTTGTATCAACGCCATGCCGTTAGGCTTTAACAAACTGGCACATTTAGCAAAGTAAGTATCGTAAAATTGGTAACCCACCGCTTCTATCATTTCAATTGAAACAAGCTTATCAAACGAACCTGTCAATACGCGATAATCTTTTAATAATATGGTGATGCTATCCTGTAGATTAGCTGCTTTAATACGTGCCTGCGCCAAATCAAATTGCGCTTGTGAGATAGTGGCAGTGGTGACTTTACAGCCATAATTACGCGCAGCATAAATTGCAAAACCACCCCAGCCCGAGCCTATTTCTATGATGTGATCAGTAGATTTTAAATCTAATTTTTTGCATATTACATCTAGTTTTTTAACTGAAGCTTGCTCCAAAGTTGAAGTGGTTGAATCAAAAATACCACATGAATACATCATGGTATGGTCCAGCATGAGTTTAAAAAACGAGTTACCTAAATCATAATGTGCGGCAATATTTTTACGGCTACCAGCTTCAGTGTTGCGATTTAGCCAATGCAGCGTTTTTAGCACTGGTTTAGCCAGTGTTGCAAGGCTGCCCTCTAAGTTATCAGTTGTAGCAACACTGCGGGCCATTATGCGGATAACATGGGTTAAATTATCTGTTGTCCAATAACCCAGCATATAAGCCTCGGCCGCGCCTATACTGCCACCGAAAGCGATTTCACCATAAAAATGAGAATCTAACACAGTAATTTTTGCAGATAAATCACCATTACCAAATACGAGAGGTTTTGCCAGAGACTGTATATGATCAGTGCTAAAAGCCTCAGTGATTTCCAACTTGCCATATTGCAATGATTGCAGTTTAGCTAACACTAATTTACGCGCTAAATTCTGCAGAAAACCACTATATTTTTTGGGCTTTAATGCATTAGTGAGGGTTTCTTGGGTCACATTATCCTGTGGTATATTTTGATGTGTACGTGTGGTCATGGCGTTAGCTTTTGTTTAAGTGTTTACGATGGGCATAAAAAGGCACTCTCTTTAAATAGAGTTTGAGTGCATTCCAATAGATGGCTATCACCACTTTGAGCGTCATGAATGGGTATTTAATTAATAGCCAATTCAATGATTTTTCAGTCAATACTGATTTTTGCAATGCAAGTGTTGCGCTAAATATTTCAACCTGTTCTTTAAAATTTTTCATGTGAATAAATAGCTGATTCTGTTCTAGCTTAAATGCCCAATCGTACTGAATATCCATCGGCATAAAGGGCGAAACATGAAAGTTTTTATCTAGTTTAAACACGTGAATCACACCATTTTTTGTAGTTTCTTCTTGATGATTCTCTGCATTTAAATCGTGCACATAAGCGTAATCTTCGCCCCAGGGCGTATTGGTAATATGCGACACAATCGCTTGTAAGTTCTCATTGTTGGCATCAAAGCAATAGTAAAAGCTTACAGGGTTAAAACAAAGACCAAAATAACGCATATTGGTGAGTAATCTAATTGCACCACGTGGCGCATGTCCAGTTGCCGTTTTAACTAAATCACTAATTTCATCTTTAAGCGGTTTACTTGCATCGCCATAATAATCATCACGTTTAAAATTGGCGATATTACGCTTTGAATAAGACCAATATCGCATATTACTGAATAAGTTGGGTAACTCGTCTAAATCCAAATACATCATAAATACTTGGTAGCAAAAACCATGCGGCTTTGGCGAAAGTCTTTGATGGTTTAACCAGCCAGAGTAAATAGCACTATTCAACATAACTTTCATTTAGGCATTCTTCTGAGTTATTTTGTACGGATTTAAAGTGCTCTAGCGCTGTCAGTGCACTAGCCACGCCATCTTCATGAAAGCCGTTGCGCCAATAGGCACCAGCATAGCAGGTACGATTTACGCCACTAATCTCAGCATGGCGTTGCTGTGCTGCAGCACCTTCAAGCGTAAATATAGGGTGCATATATTTGAGACGTTTAATTACCTTTGCTGGGTTTATAAAGCGTGTGTGATTAAGTGTGACTAATAATGTTTCTTGTGCTGGAATATTTTGTAAAATATTCATGTTGTAAGTCACCGCAACCTGGTGTTGCACATGCGGCGTTAAATGATAATTCCATGCTGCCCATGCCAGCTTCCGTTTTGGCATTAAACTAGTATCGGTGTGTAAAAACACGGTATTTTCTTGGTAAGGTATTGCACTTAGAAGAGATTTTTCTTTTGCACTTGCATCTCGCAACATATTTAAAGCTTGGTCGCTATGGCACGCAAAAAATACCCAATCAAATATTTGTTCTTCGCAAAATAATGGTTTAACTATCACACTTTTTTTAAGGCGTCTCACACTTTCAATTGGCGTATTAAGTTTAATCTTGTCTTTAAAACTTTCTGTTAGCTTGGCCACATATTGAGCTGAACCACTCACAATGGTACGCCATTGTGGACGATTGTTAACGGTGAGCATGCCATGATGATGAAAAAATCGAACAAAAAAACGTGCAGGGAAATCTAACATTTGCGTGGCATCAGTTGACCAAATTGCTGCGCCCATAGGGATAATATAAAACTTCATGAAGTCATCACCATAATTATTTTTTGCTAAATAATCACCTAACGTGACTTCTACGCCATCAGCTAGTAACTCAAGCGAATTTTTGTTAAAACGCATAATGTCGCGAATCATGCCGTAAAACTTAGGGCGTAAAAAATTACTGCGTTGTGCAAACATGCTGTTTAGCGTAGTGCCGTTATATTCTAAGCCAGTGTTTTCACATTTAACGCTAAAGCTCATTTCGCTGTTTTGCCAAGGGACTTCCAGCGTATCTAATAGCGCGTTAAAATTTGGGTAAGTGCGGTCATTAAAGACAATAAACCCCGTATCTACCTTATAAGTGCTGCCTGCCATTTCTACTGAGTGAGTATGTGTATGACCGCCTATATGGTTCTCAGCCTCAAATAGGGTGATGTTATGTTCTTTATTTAAATGATAAGCCAGCGTGTTCCCTGCTATGCCACCCCCAATAATAGCTATTTTCATATAGAATCTTTTTGTTAGTTTTATTCTTAAACCACTTTTTTATTTGACTGCTTTATGCGGTTTTTCTAGAGTTACGGATGTTAAGTGGTACTTTACGTAAATCCCAAATCAAACCAGTTGCAGCCATTAATTTTAAGCCGTAATAAGTAAGATCAATTTCCCACCAGTAAAAGCCTTGGCTTGCTGAACCTGGAAAATGATGATGGTTATTATGCCAGCCTTCGCCTAAAGTAATGATAGCAATAAACCAGTTATTGCGGCTTTGGTCTTTAGTCGCGTAGCGACGTTTACCCCATACATGCGCAAGGGAGTTCACAGTAAACGTACCGTGGTATAACAGAATGGTGGAGATAACAAATCCCCATATTAATAACTGTGGACCACTGGTGTTTAAGTGTGGTGCATAAAGTACCAACTCATTACCAACCACATAAATACTCACAGCAAATAATATAGGCACAATGATGTCAAAGCGATCTAAAAACCTCAACTCAGGGAAAGCAGAAAGCTCCTTAACTCTATCGTGCTTAGTTGCAAAATTAGCTTGTGATAAAAACCAGCCCAAATGACTCCACAAAAAGCCGTGCTGCACTGGAGAGTGTGCATCAGGCGCTTCATCAGAATGTACATGATGATGACGGTGGTGCGATGCCCACCAAAGGGGACCACGTTGCACTGCAGTAGAGCCCAATAAGGCGAATAAAAATTGCACAACACGTGAAGTTCGATAGGTTTTGTGTGCAAAATAACGATGGTAAAAAGCGGTAATCGCAAACATTCTTATGCCATAAAGCAGTAAACAGAAAATGATTGCAAACCAACTTGTGCCGACCCAAAACAAGCTAGTAACGGATAGATGTAGCAATATAAATGGCACAACACGCCACCAATCCACGGCATATTCATCTGTAATTTTTACACCTGTTTGATTAACGGCTTCGTTATCAAACCAGCGTGTTAGTTGAAATAATATTTTTTTCATGATTTTCCCCATGATTAAGACGCACTTACTTTGCATTATTTATTTCTGTGGGACTACCCGTAATTTAGACATGTCATAACCCAGGCCAGCTACGTAGTCATTGAGTTTTCTGTACTCAGCGGCATTGAGATGTGGCTTACGTGCCATTATCCAAACGTAATCTCTAGCTGTGCGAGCAATGACTGTCGTTTGATAATCTTTGTCTAAGTAAGCTATTTTATATTCTGCTTTAATTGGCCAAATAAATTGCATGCCCCATAAGGCATTGCCAGTATTTGGCACAATAAAGCCTTTAGGTTCGTACTTCTTAGACTCACCGTTTAATGCGCCTTTATTAAAAGTGAAGGTAGTCGCTATGCTGCCATCTGCATTTAGCTTATAGTTTTCAATGGCGTTGTAAGCTTCTTTTTCGATACTAGTTGGTATGTGCGCAATCACGTACCAATCGCCCATAAAACGAGGTAAATCTACTGTTGTGACAGTATCTATTGGTGGAAGAGATGGCGTTGCGCAACCTGTTAACACTACTGCAAATAATCCGCATAATTTACTGAATACATTCATTTTTTTCGCCTTAACTTATCTTTGAGTTTAGCTTCTAGAAACTATTTTCTTTTATAACTAATCGTATAACCTTCTGGAGTGATTGATTTAAGTGCTAACCAATCGTTATTATTGTCGTACCATAAATCAATACTAAGTTTTGGTTTAGTATCAACATTCGCTTCGGCACTGTTGGCAAATAAATGGTAATGTTTAGCTGATTTTTGCTCGCCATTCACTTCAATTTTTTCTTCAGCTACCAATTTAAAGTTAGCTTTTAAGTAATCCCCATTTTGTGGGTTGAGTAGTTTAGTTTGCGTCAATATTTTTGGGTTCCAATAGGCAAAGGTCATTACACAAGCTGATAATGACTGCGCTTTTTCATCTTCACCCACTTTAGCTTTTAGTTCAAACTTACCATTTGTGACTTGTCCTGTGGTTTTGCTAATTACCTTGTTTTCAACCGTATCGGCTTCTAGTTTATTGAGGCAATTATCAACCCAATGTTCTTTAGATTCATGGTGATAGTTGTATGCCGTGATAAATACTACTTTTACTTTAAAATCTGCTTCGCTTAATAAGTCGCCGCTATCAGATAACTTAAAGCTGTGCTGCCCGATTTTGTTTTTATCTAAATACACGTCAAACGCCCACTCTTTGGCAGCAGCATGTGCAAAAACTGTACTAAATAATCCGTAAACCAAGCATAAAACCAATGCTTTTTGACGCAATAACATGGTTATTCCTTAGCGTTTTTTTTAGGAAACCACGGTATAAAGGCGGGTGTGGTTTTAATGTAATCTATGTAGGCAGGGCGGCGTTCCACAATATCTTTTTCTAACAACGCAACACCACTCACTTTAAGTAATAGCAAAGTCATCAGTGCTGGTGCAGGAAAGCTCCACCATGCGCCAGCAGCAACCGCCATTAAGTAATAAGCCCACCAAGTACATGCTTCACCAAAGTAATTAGGATGTCGACTATAGTGCCATAAGCCTGTATCAAGTACCTTTCCAGCATTGGTTTTGTTAGCTTTAAAGCGCGCTAATTGTGAATCACCAAATACTTCCCAAATAAAGCCCACAATCCATAATGCCAAACCACAATAATCCAACCATTTAAAAGGAAGAAGTGATTGGCTTATCCCCAATAATGATAGTGAGATAACCCAAGCTAAGAGCGCTTGTAAAATAAATACAAGATATAAACTCTTAATCCAAAATGGAGGATTGTTTTTGCGAATCTCTACATAGCGGTGATCTTCATGTGGTGACCAATTACGTTTTGTTAAATATATACAAAGCCTTAATGCCCAAATAATGATGAGCGCCAAAACTAACATTGTACGAGTTGTTGTGATGGGCGCTGCATCCACATAGGCGAGTAAGCTGATAAGAAAAAATAAGCTCCACATGCTGTCTACATGGGTGACGTTGCTACGAAAGACACTGATTATCCAACCTATAAAGCCAAATGCTAGTAAGCAATAAAGCCCATGTAAGTAAGCTGACCAATTAAACATATAACTTAAACATTCTGATTGATACTCACTTTATTTAAAGCCATCAAATTTAGTTGATATTTGACTGAAAGCTACTGTAATAAGCCCCCAACCAATTCCTAAAATAATCAAGCTATGTTCACCCAATGTGACGGCGCCTAATTTTTGCGCAGCAATGTAGGCCAAAGGTCCGCCAATTGCACCAAAAACTAATGCAATCAAATATTTTCCTCGCAACCATCGCATACTCACATTGAATGTTAGTGCAAAAGCCAGCCACAAGGCTAGTATCCAAATAGGCACAATTGATTCTGACCAACCATTATTGTGATATTGGATAATGCCTAAGCTCAAAATAAATTGATCAAAAATAGCGCCAATTGCCAGAGCAATTAAACACCATTTAGCTTCAATAAATTTAGGTTTTGCTTGTGATAAATGCCAAATTAAACTCAACCCAACTACGATGATACTTAACCAAGGGTAGCCTCTAGCCGAGCCCAATACGCAAGCAAACCAAGTGATTTGAAAAAGTACAAAGTTTAGAATAACAAAATATTGTGGCATATTAGCTTTTACAATTTCTAGTTCAAGACCGCGTAAATTGGTAATGACTGACCCACCATTCTTGGCCATTTTTATAGCCAAATAATTCCGCGCATGCCATGTAAAAAATGCGCCAGCGGTTGCGCCACATTTCTGCATCTACTTGACCATATGTTTGTTGCAAAATAGGTAAGATTTCTTTGGCATGGGCATCCATATTAGCCAGCCAAGCATTAGCAGTTTTTTCGTAATGGGTGCCATTCCAACGCCAGCGATTAGTTAATTTCAGTTTTTCCTGAAAAAACAAAGGCAAATCATCACTTGGCATCATGCCACCTGAGAAAAAGAATTGGCTCATCCAATCATCATCACCTTGTACTTCAAAAGCATAGGGCGTAGAGCGATGCACAAAAATATGCATAAAAAATTTACCATTGGGTTTTAGCCAATCATGCACTTGAGCATAAAGCTTGCGATGGTTACGCATATGTTCAAACATTTCGATGGATACCACACGATCATAGGTTAATGCTTTGCCTGCTTCGTTTTCAGGTTTAAAAGTATTCATGTCGCACGTAATAATATTAATATTGGTTAAACCTCTATCGCGAGCGGTTTGCATAATAAAATTACGTTGTGAGTTAGAGTTAGATACGCCCGTGATTTTTGCATTCGGATAGTGTGATGCCATCCAAAAAGTAAGTGAGCCCCAGCCACAACCTAGCTCTAAAATGTCTTGACCATCTTTTAAATCGGCATGTTCGCAGCTCAAGCGCAATGCATTTTCTTCAGCCTCATCTAAAGTTTTACTATCCTCTAACCAAAAGCAGCTACTGTATTTACGATGTTTACCTAAGCAATATTCAAAAAATGCCGCAGGAATTTCATAATGTTGGTCATTGGCTAGTTCTGGTACCAAAGCAATGGCAGATTGATCCATGCGCTTGATGAAATCATGCAAAAGTTTAGTATTGGTTTCACAGTCACTTGCGCTTATTTCCTGCAACCTTTGCTCAGAAAGTTTGCGAATACCACGACGGACTAGACTATCTGGCAGCACACCGTTTTCTGCAAGTTGAATGGCTTTGTTAATAATAGGCATTAATGTTCCAAAAAAATCATCTAATTTTACTAAATATTAAAAATATTTTACTGCTTAATTACTCATAATAAGACTGGTTTAAAGCTCCATAAGTTGCACACTTGTGACTTGAAATTGGCTGGTGAGGCTGAGTCATATTACTGGCTACTAATGATAAGCCAATAACAATTAAATTACGTTAATTATGATTTAATAGATGCAACTACAGGAAGATAATTTTAAATTAAATAATTTGACCATCGAAGTAAAGCCATTGATAGTCAATTTTTATAAACTGGCTAATTTCATGATGTCTTTCAGCCTTGCCACTCATGTTTTCTGCCATTTTATAATGTGCTATAAACTCAACCGTTGCAGTCGAGTTTGTTAAAAGCTTATATTGTTTCATCGCTAAACCTAGCCATTTAGTTACATCATGGCCATTGGCTAAATTTAATTGGTTCGGACGAGTATCAGGATGCCAAGTTTGTAACAGATAATCTTCTAAACATAGTACAAAAGCACTGTAGCGTGATCGCATCAGCTTTTCTGCATTAGGCGCAAATACATGCTTTGCCAAACCAAGATGATAAAACTCACAGCAAGTGCTATATGTTTTTCCGCTTTCGCATAGACAATATGCTAATTTATTTGTAAACACAAGTTCTAGATAATTTCACGTGTTTCTAAAAACTTAATATCTGGATAACGCTCTTGTGCCATTTGTAAATTCACGCGGTTAGGCGCTAAATAGACGTACTCATCAGCACCATCCAATGCCACGTTAAAGCCGTATTTATCTGCAATGGCTTTTAAGTCGGCGTCACTACCACGTAACCAGCGTGCGGTGAAACAATCATAAGGTTCAAACGCCATATCTACTGTGTATTCATGCTCTAAGCGGTGTGCAACTACATCAAACTGCAACATGCCCACTGCGCCTAAAATCAGATCATTACTTAATAGGGGCTTAAATAATTGCGCTGCACCTTCTTCTGCTAATTGTTTCAAACCAATTTGCAGTTGCTTCATTTTCATTGGGTTTTTAATCCGCGCGCGGCGGAAAAACTCAGGAGCAAACGAAGGAATACCCGTGAATTTGAGCGCTTCACCTTCACTAAAAGTATCTCCCACTTTAATGGTGCCGTGATTAGGGATACCGATAATATCACCAGAATAAGCTTCATCCATAATAGTGCGGTCTTGCGCCATAAAGGTAATCGCGTTATTCACCGCCATTTGCTTACCAGTAGCGACTTGCTTGATTTTCATACCACGCTCAAATTTGCCAGAACACACACGTAAAAATGCAATACGATCACGGTGTTTTGGGTCCATATTGGCTTGAATCTTGAACACAAAACCCGAAAATTTATCTTCTGTTGGCGAAACTTCACGGCTGGCAGCTTGACGCGCTAGCGGTGCTGGCGATAAATCAACCACGGCATCTAATAAAGATTGCACGCCAAAGTTATTGACCGCAGAACCAAAAAATACCGGCGTTTGTTTACCACTTAAAAAGCGTGCTGAATCGAATACATGCGAAGCGCCACGCACTAATTCAATATCAACTCTTAATTGCCCTGCTACATGACCTAGTAACTCATCTAAACGTGGATTATCCAAGCCTTGGATAATCTCGGATGTGCCTTTATCTGCTCGTGGATCAAAAAATGAAATGGTATCAGTGTATAAGTTATAAACGCCGCGAAAGCTTTTGCCCATGCCAATTGGCCATGTCATAGGTGCGCATTCCATGCCTAAAGTGGTTTCAATTTCATCCAATAACTCAATAGGCTCGCGACTTTCCCGATCTAGCTTATTGATGAAAGTGATAATCGGCGTATCGCGCATACGGCACACATTAAGCAACTTAATGGTTTGTGCCTCAACACCATTAACCGCATCAATCACCATGACCGCAGAATCTACTGCCGTGAGTGTGCGATAAGTATCTTCAGAGAAGTCATCATGGCCTGGCGTATCAAGCAGATTGACCATATGCTCACGGTAGGGGAATTGCATGACAGATGATGTCACAGAAATACCGCGTTGCTTCTCAAGTTCCATCCAGTCTGATGTGGCGTGGCGCGAAGCCTTGCGCCCTCGCACTTCACCTGCGACTTGAATTGCACCACCAAACCACAATAGTTTTTCGGTGAGAGTGGTTTTACCCGCATCAGGGTGAGAAATAATAGCAAACGTACGGCGACGTTGAATTTGTTGACGGTGGAGGCTCATGCTGAAAAATGGGTAATTTCAAAAATCCTATTTTACCGCGAATGTACTGATAATTTAAATGTTAGATTTTAAAAACTTATATGCCTTAATTAAAGCAACTATTGACTTGATGATTACATGCCTAATCGCGCTCTTTTTGTATCACTTTGTTGTTGTAGTTTAATGAGCATCGGTGAAGCTTGCACCAGATTTTCTTTGTAAGGATGAAACGATTTCTTATACAGAGAATTAATTCTTTTCACATATTTTTGTGTTTCGGGGTAAGGCGGCACGCCTTTATATTTCTCTACCGTTAGTTCTCCAGAATTGTAAGCGGCAGCTACTAATTCAATATCACCTTTAAAATAAGCTAATAGCCATTGCAAGTAGGCCATACCACCTTTGATGTTATCTTCTGGATTATAAGCATCTTTTACACGAAAGCGCTTGGCCGTATCTGGAATAAGTTGCATCAGACCCTGTGCATTTTTTGGGGATGTTGCTTGTGTGTTAAAACCAGATTCAACCGCTATAAATGCCATTACCAAATCTGTTTCAATTTGGTATTTTGGCGATAATCTATTAACAAGTTTAAAAATTGGTCCTTTAGAGTAAAAGGCAACTTGAGGCTCGATTTTTTTTTCAACATATTCGGTGTATGAAGAGTACGTATCTAATTTTTTTGCTATTTTAGGTAGAGGATAAGACAACATGCAAGGGGGCATAATAGCGAGTACATTATTGCCCATAGGCTGATTGGCATTTCCCGCTAGGCTTTTTTTGGCATTTACATGACCTTGTTCTGCAGCTTTAGTAAATAAAAAAGCTGCAAAATTTTCGTCTTTGCTAACACCTCTGCCGTTTGCGTACATCCACCCTAGGGCAAATTGGGCGTTGGCATCGCCATCGCGTGCAGCTTTACAATAAATTGTTGCTGCTTCACTATAGGTTTTAGCCCCTTCAGCATCCTTCCCTTTTAATGCCAAATTAACTAATAACTCATAAGGGTTTTTAATTGCGCCATTACTGACGATTACTGGCGCAGTTGCTTCAGGCTGATTTTTAATTATTTCAGGTGCTGATGTACTAATTAGCTTTCTTTTTGCTAGATTTTGAACAGATTCTTCAAAATTATCCACTACTTCAGTTTGCTGACTCAGCTCATCTGCATGACTTTGAGAAGGCTGAACAAAATAAGTAACTAATCCTAAGTAGCTGATTAGTAATATTTTTTTAATTAAACGCATATTAGTGTCATTATTCAAAATAACCTTTATACCATCGAGGATGTGAATAGTTACTTAAACAACAAGCAAAAAACATGCCAAGTATTAACTTGATTCACTTAACAATTATCCACTTTGTACACAATCTACAAAATACATGGCCTTACCATCCACCATTTTTTTAACTAAACCATGTACATCTGTTTCAAAACCTGGAAAACGCTCATTAAATTCACGCGCAAATTTAAGATAATTAACGATAATTTTATTAAATTGCTCGCCAGGTATGAGTAATGGAATACCTGGTGGGTAAGGAGTTAGCAAAATGGCCGTAATGCGACCTTCAAGCTCATCAATAGGCACACGATCTATATCCCGATGCGCAACTTTTGCAAAAGCATCGGTTGGTTTCATGGCCGGCACCATGTCAGATAAATACATTTCTGTCGTTAAACGCGCAACATCATTGGCTTTATACACATCATGAATCTGGGTGCATAAATCGCGTAAACCCATACGCTCATAGCGCGGTTGTTGCTGCACAAATTCTGGCAGTACTTTCCACAGTGGCTGATTTTTGTCGTAGTCATCTTTAAACTGTTGTAAGGCAGCTACCATCGTGTTCCAACGCCCTTTGGTAATGCCGATTGTAAACATGATAAAGAATGAATATAGCCCAGTTTTTTCGACTATAACACCGTGTTCAGCTAGGTATTTAGTGACAATTGCAGCTGGAATACCAAATTTATCAGAGAAATCACCATCAATATCTAAACCAGGAGTAATGATGGTGGCCTTAATGGGGTCTAACATATTAAAGCCTTCGGCTAAGTTGCCAAAGCCATGCCAAACTTCATCTGCTTTTAATATCCAAGATGAACGTTCTTCAATTCCTTCTTCTGTGAGGTCATCTGGACCCCATACTTTAAACCACCAGTCTGCACCCCATTCTTCATCGACTTTGCGCATAGCACGGCGGAAATCAAGTGCTTCCATAATTGACTCTTCAACTAATGCAGTCCCACCTGGCGCTTCCATCATCGCAGCAGCTACGTCACAGCTCGCTACAATTGAGTATTGTGGGCTTGTTGACATGTGCATCAGATAGGCTTCATTAAACACATCGCGGTCTAATTCTATACTTTCTGCATTTTGTACTAAAATCTGGCTAGCTTGAGATAAGCCAGCGAGAAGTTTATGGGTGGATTGCGTTGAAAAAACCATGGATTCTTTACAACGCGGACGATCTGCACCAATTGCATGGTAATCGCCATAAAAATCATGGAAAGTCGCGTGCGGTAACCATGCTTCATCAAAATGCAGGGTATCGATCTTGCCATCTAGCATTTCTTTGATTTCTTCCACGTTATAAATCACGCCATCATAGGTAGATTGCGTAATCGTCAAAACACGTGGTTTAGCATTTTTGTCGGTAGCAAATGGGTTGCGTGCGATTTTTTTCTGAATATTTTCCCAAGCAAATTCACTTTTAGGGATGGGGCCAATAATACCAAAGTGATTACGCGTTGGCATTAAAAATACAGGAATGGCGCCCGTCATAATAATCGAGTGCAAAATTGATTTATGGCAGTTACGGTCTACGACAACGATATCACCTGGTGCGACTGTTGAGTTCCAAACGATTTTGTTTGATGTAGAGGTTCCATTGGTTACAAAATATAAATGATCGCAGTTATAAATCCGAGCAGCATTTCGTTCTGACGCCGCAATGGGGCCTGTATGGTCTAGTAATTGGCCAAGCTCATCAACTGCGTTACAAACGTCAGCACGTAACATATTTTCACCAAAAAATTGATGAAACATCTGGCCAACGGGCGATTTCAAAAATGCTACACCGCCAGAATGACCTGGGCAATGCCATGAGTATGAGCCATCGGCTGCATAATGCGTCAGTGCCTTAAAGAATGGTGGGGCAAGGCTATCTAAATAGGCTTTAGCTTCCCGAATAATCAAGCGCGCCACGAACTCTGGAGTATCTTCATTCATATGAATAAAGCCGTGAAGTTCACGTAATACATCATTCGGAATATGGCGTGATGTACGTGTTTCTCCGTGTAAAAAAATTGGGATTTCTTCGTTGCGATAACGGATTTCTTTTACAAAGCTACGTAATTGATTAATCGCTTCTGGCTTTTCTTCAACAATCTCTTCATCATCAATTGAAAGAATAAACGCCGAGGCGCGACTTTGCTGCTGTGCAAATGAGGTTAGATCGCCATAACTGGTCACACCTAAAACCTCTACACCTTCTTCTTCAATAGCTTTTGCTAATACGCGAATACCTAGGCCAGAAGAGTTATCGGTGCGGAAATCTTCATCAATAATAACAACGGGAAAGCGAAATTTCATTTAACTACCTCTTTAAAATTCTTTGTCGTCATTCTGGCGTAGGCCAGAATCTAGACCAATCACTTGACTATATAAATCTTGCCATTCAGAATTCATTTGCTCAATGATGAGAACTTTTCACACTCTATGCCAGTATTTAAGTGCTTTTTCTCTAGTAATTGCTGACTCGATCATTGCATGCGGCTCATACCAAACTAAAATATTTAATAGATATTTCTTCGTAAATCCATCTGCAACTTTATTTTTATGTTGCCAAACACGTTTGATTAAATCTAAAGTGAAACCAATATAAAGCGTTCCATTACGATGGTTAATCATGATGTAAACACATGGTTGCATTTTAAACTTGTCTGGATTCTGGCCTCCGCCAGAATGACAGGCTCACTTAAATTTTTGGTAACGTTACGCCCACCTGACCTTGGTATTTGCCACCGCGATCTTTGTAGCTAGTTTCGCAAATATCATCTGCATCAGCTTCAAAGAATAACACTTGCGCACAACCTTCGTTAGCGTAAATTTTAGCTGGTAGCGGGGTGGTGTTACTAAATTCTAATGTGACGTAACCTTCCCATTCTGGTTCGAAAGGAGTGACGTTAACGATGATGCCACAACGTGCGTATGTAGATTTACCTAAACAAATAGTCAGCACGTTGCGTGGAATACGAAAATACTCGACTGTACGAGCCAGTGCGAATGAATTAGGCGGGATGATGCAGTAATCTGCATTGACTTCCACAAATGAGTTGGGATCGAAATTTTTCGGGTCAACAATCGTGCTATTAATATTGGTAAACAGTTTAAATTCTGAACTACAACGAATATCGTAACCATAGCTAGATGTACCATATGAGACCATGTGCTCCCCAGCGGCGTTTATTTTAACTTGATTCGGCTCAAATGGCTCTATGATGTTGTGTTGCTCCACCATTTGACGTATCCATTTGTCTGATTTTATACTCATAGTTTAATGCTCACTGTACTTAACTTTACCCAATAAATAAGATAAAAAGCGGAGCATATACGCCGCTTTTCAAGGACACAAATAATAGCAACAATTAACGTTTTATTTGCAATTTTTTAGTGTTTGTCGCCACCCAACTCAATGCTATAACGCCAAAATTGATCTTCATGTTCAAAAATCACTTTTGATGTTTCAGGGTCTGCTGAACCTGCTGGATATTGACATACGGGTGCTTTATCTACAGCCCAAGCTTTAACTACTGGGTCTACTAAGCGCCATTGTGCTTCAACTTCACTAATATGTAGGTAAAGCGAGTTATCGCCCTCCATCAAGTTAAGTAGTAAAGCCTCGTAAGCATCAATCGATTCATCTCCATCTTGACGATTAGCTGCATCCATTTGAATAGTGCGTGTTTTGATATCTAAGCCAGGAATCTTTGATTGGATTTCCATTTTAATACATTCACGTGGCTGAATACCTAACATCAACCAGTTTTGCTCTGTACCACCCGCTAATTGTAACGCAGATTTTTTAAAGCGGATCGAAATACGTGTGTCAGCATCGTGTAAGCGCTTAGCTGTGCGGATGTAGAATGGCACACCTTGCCAGCGTGGGTTATCTACAAATAGTTTAAGCGCTGCGTATGTTTCAACTACGCTAGTTTTATCACCTAACTCTTCTAAATAACCAGGTACTTTTTCACCTTGCACTTCACCGGTAGCATACTGCGCACGGAAAGCATTATGTTTTAAATCAGCGACAGGGATAGGGCGAATAGCTTCTAGTACTTTAATTTTTTCAGCACGTATGCTATCTGGACTTAAATCTTTTGGCAACTCCATAGCAGTCAGCGCCATGGTTTGCAAAATGTGACTTTGAATCATGTCACGTAATGCACCAGTGCTATCATAGAATTGAGTACGTTCACCTACACCCAACATCTCAGTGTTGGTAATTTGCACGTGATCGATAAAGTCTTTATTCCAAATTGGCTCTAATAGCGTATTGGTAAAGCGTTGCAACATAATATTTTGCAATGCAGATTTACCTAAGTAGTGGTCAATACGGTAGATTTGACTTTCTTTTAAGTGTTTAGTGATAGATGCTTGTAGTGCTTGTGCAGAGGCCAAATCAGTACCGAATGGTTTTTCAATCACCACGCGACGCCAGTGATTGGTTTCATCTAATAAACCAACACCAGATAACTGCTCTACAACTGGTGCAAAATCTACTGGGCGCACTGATAAGAAGTAAGCTAAATTTTGAGGGAATACTTTTTCATCGGCCAAATTAGCTTTCATTTTTGTAAAAGCATCAGCATCAGTTGGTGCGTTTGCATGGTAATGATTACGTGCAATAAAACGTTCAAATACTGTTTGATCGTAGCCTTTTTTGAATTTTGCATCGAGCATGCCTTTGATATCAGCAAGCCATGCTTCACGGGTCACTTCACCGCGGCCTACAGATAAAATTGCCATTTGCTCTGGTAAACGACCTGCAGCATCTAAGCGAAACAAGCTTGGCATGAGTTTTACGCGAGATAGATTGCCACTTGCACCAAACAAAACGAGGGTGCATGGATCTATTTTTTTAGGATCAGTAGTTTTCGTCATTTTCTAACCTTAAATTGAATACCCTAGATGGGATATTAGCTAAATTGTATGATGGTTTGTTACAAGATTGACTAAATATCAATCATATAAATATAGCTTAAGTTTATCGCTATAAAGCCGAAAGGCTACGCCCGTAGGGCGCAGCCTTTGCCTGTTACTTAACTAGCTTATAACTTAGTGCTTCTTGACTGCGTGACCACCAAAAGCGTTACGCATCATGGATAACAACTTGTAGCTGTAACCTTGCGAATCTTGACTTCTGAAACGGGCTTGTAATGCCACGGTGAGTACTGGCGCCGCAACACCCTGCTCAACGGCTTCTACCACTGTCCAGCGGCCTTCACCAGAGTCAGCAACATATGGGGCGATGGCTTCCAGTTTCTGATCATCTTTCAAAGCCTCGGCTGTCAGGTCGAGCAACCAGCTACGTACAACAGAGCCATGGCGCCAAAGTTCAGTAATTTGTGCCAAATCAAGATTGAATTCTTCTTTGCCTTTAATCAACTCAAGGCCTTCAGCCATTGCTTGCATCATGCCGTATTCAATGCCGTTATGAATCATTTTAGTAAAGTGGCCAGAACCTACCGGACCAACATGCGCCCAGCCATCCACAGCATTTGGCGCTAAAGCTTGTAAAATTGGTGTCATGGTTGCGCCAACTTCAGGCGATCCACCTACCATTAAACAGTAACCGTTATCTAAACCCCAAATGCCGCCAGATGTACCTGAATCCATAAAGCCAATGCCATGCTCAGCTAGCATAGCGCCACGACGTTGGCTATGTTTATAATTTGAGTTACCGCCATCAACAATGATGTCGCCTTTGCTTAACAATGGGATTAAGTCTTTGATTTGATTCTCAGTGATTTCACCCGCTGGCAACATCATCCAAACGATTTTTTGACCTTCAAGTTTGCTTACTGCGTCTGCAACTGATGTTGCAGGAATCATGCCTTCTTTAGCTGCAATCTCATTTACTACTGTTGCATTAAAATCGAAGCCAACCACTTCAATTTTGTTGCGGAGTAAGCGAGCCGCCATGTTGCCGCCCATTTTGCCAAGACCAATCATTGCTAATTTCATTTGTTTAATAACCTTTTATAGAGGATTGTGAACCGTCAGCCTTTTGGGCTAGACTAAATTCAGATAGTATGTAATTCGAATTTTGCACAACAAATTTGTACAATAAATGCATTATATCAAATACCACACACATGCACAAAACCGCTTTATTTTTACTATGTTTTGTGTCTAGTACGAGTATTAAAAATAAGCCGTATTTATGGCATAATTCGTCTGATTTTTTGATTATTAACTTTTGTTACTTCATTGCATAATATGTAAAGTAACTGATATTTAAGGCAATAGCATGACGAACAGCTTAGCAACACACGATTCTGCCACTAGATGGCAAAGTTTCACCTCACAAGATGCCATTAGTCTAGCTGCAACTCAGCGCATTTTAGCTGCAGCGACAGAAGCTATTGCTAAGTATGGCAGCTTTTTAATCGTACTGGCAGGGGGCTCTACACCTAAAAGCGTTTATGCATTATTAGCTAAAGAGCAGGCAGATTGGGCTAATTGGCATGTATACCATAACGATGATCGATGTTTGCCCCTTGATGATGCGGAGCGCAATAGCAAAATGGCACGTGATACATGGCTAAGCAAAGTAGCGATTCCTGAAAGCCAAATTCATGATATTCCAGCTGAGTTAGGTAACGTTGCAGGTGCAAAATCTTATGCTGAAACTTTAAAAGGTTTGCGTAGGTTCGATTTAGTTGTTTTAGGTTTGGGTGAAGATGGGCATACGGCTAGTTTGTTTCCTGACCAGATGATTGATAACTCTGCTGATGCTGTGCCCGTGTATAATGCACCAAAGCCGCCTGCAGACCGCATCACTATTAGTGCTAAGCGTTTAAATAATACGCATGAAGTGATGTTTTTAGTCACAGGTGCGGGCAAACAAGAGGCAGTAGACAAATGGCGCTCTGGCCGTTCAATTCCAGCAACGCTGATCAAACCTGATAGTGGTGTAGACGTATACTGTTTTGGTGTTAAGTTGGCATAACCTCTATAAATTTTAAAAAAGCAGCCAATTGGCTACGTTTTTATTTTTATGAGTACACCCAAGCTTAAAAACAAGACAGCTTGCTGAATTGGTAAGTTCTCTTCTTTATATAAATTGGCATACCTTGCAAGTTGAGGTGCGTGGCTGTTAGCTGTTTGTGTCAGGTTAATATTTTCATCGGTAAGCGTTAATTTGTAATCAATAATCCAGCGTATACCATTTGCTATGAATGTACGATCAATTCGGTAATTTTGAATTTTTAAGGGTATTAAATTTTCAGCATCTGGGATATGGCTTTGCATTAAACTTAATTCACTAAATGCTTGTTCTGGAGTTTTCAGTATCCACTGCCCATCTTCGCTTTGTAATGTGATTTTTAGTGCTGAATTTATTTGAGTTGCCGCTATTTTTGCTAACTCGCTGCTGTGACCGTGTTGTATTAACCATTGCATCATGGCTGGCTCTAGTTTATTTAAGCGTTCGATTGGCCATTTAGCCAGATCACTTTTGGATATGAGCTCCATATAATGATGTGCGAGCGTTCCACTATCCATGTTTAAATTTTTAAAGCTCAATACGGCTTGCTCATTAGCGCTTTTAATGGCGAATGCTAAGTTCTTTAGAGTATTTGATGATGCGATTTCTGTTGTATATAACTTAGTACCAGCTACTAATAATGCTGGAATTTGCGGATGCTTTATACGGATTAGTTTTGGAACAAAATCAGCTAATTCTAGTACTAATTTTTTTTCAGTTATGTTGCTATTTTCATTATTAACCAATAACTGATATTTGTTATTTTGATGTTCAAATGCCCGTAAAAATTCACCGCCAATAGCTGGCCATAATAATTCTAAAAATGATCTTTTAGTTGGTTTAATGGCATCACTCTGATTGGGTTTTATAACGGCGATTAAATGCAATTTTTTTACGCTACGCGTGACTGCCACATAAAGTAAACGTGCTGCTTCATTTAGGCTGCGGGTATTTTCTAACGTTTGTAAATAATGGTAAACACTAGGCGCCTCACCTTTGTTTTTTGTTACAAAAGGCGCTGCAATTAAATGTGTTTCACCTTGTATCTGTAACTCTTCCCAACATATTAATGCTGGATCATTGTCACGTGGTTTACGGTTTAGCGCTGGTAAGATGACTACGTCAAACTCCAAACCCTTTGATTTGTGAATCGTTAAAAATTGCAGGCTGTCATCTGCGCTCACATCAGGCTTGGCATATAGCTTTTGGATGGCAGATTCTAATTGCAAAAAGTCTAGCGTACCTGCTGAACTTAACTTTTTTACCAAATCAAAATAGGCCTGAATATCGCGGATATCGCCAGCCTCTATTAAACAAGCTGCCCCACCTAATTTTAACCAGGTAGATTCAAGCCAACGCCTAAGCGGCATGCGGCCTTGATTGTTTAATGCTTCAGCTAATACGCTGTGTACGTGGAGTAAACGTTGCTGGCCATCGGCGCTTAATGTTTCCAGCCTAGCTTGTTGCTGCATTAATTGCCAAATTGTCGATTTTTGGTCATCAGCACATAGTTTATGTAAATCGGCCAAAGTTAACCCACACCATGGCGCACGCAATATGCTTAGCCAATGCACTCGGTCAGCGCGGTGGAGCAGGGCATAAGTGAGTGACAACGCATCTTGTATCGTTTGACGATTACTGAGCTGCTCAATCTCAACTGCTTGAAAAGTAAGGTATGGATGGTTACGCCTGATTTCAGAGACCAATTCATTTAAATGGCTGCGTGATTTTACTAATACCGCAATTTTATGACCATTATTTTTTTGTTTTTCTTGCTGTATTAATTCGGCTACAAGCTTAGCTTCTATAACATTAGCACTCAAATCTTCGCTATTTTCATTGTAGATAATAGGATGTATGTTGACAGATTCATCGTTGACTTCGGGCTTAGTGGCGGTAAATGGTCGATAGCTAATTGCGCCAGCAGCAGTATTATCTACGGGAGGAAAAACAGATTCAAATGCATGATTAATCCAATCAATTACTACAGGATGTGAGCGATTATTGCGCGACAGTCGTAAAGACGTGAGGGGCAATTGTCCAATGCCATTTCTACTGGCTTGTAAGAACAAACTAACATCCGCTTTGCGAAATCGGTAAATAGATTGCATAGGATCACCCACACAAAATAGCGTACGACCATCATCTGATTGCCAGCCTTGAATCAGCTGCTCAATCAGCTTCATTTGTGTCGGGCTGGTATCTTGAAACTCATCAATCAGCAGATGTTTAATTTGATAATCTAGCTTAAGCGCTAAATCAGTTACGCCTTGTGTGCTATTCGCATCACCTAGCGCTAATCTGGCGCAATTGGCAATTTCAACAAAATCAACTTCGTTTGCTGCTTGAAATACCATCCACAAATGGGCTGTAGCAAGTCGCAGCATGTTGGATATTGCGCGAATAACATTGGCATTATTGGCTACTTCTGCAATATCGGGTAGCTTGCGAATAAGGGCAAGTTCTTCTAACTGTGGGTATTCGGCTATTAAATGAAAAAAATCGTCTTTTTTCTGTTTAAAGTCAATTTTTTCATTTTTGTTTTCACCCGGTGGAAAGCCAACATTTTTATCGAGTTTTTTACGTAACTCGTCTTTTTGAGTTAACAGCAACTCGGTAATTGCTTGCCAACTCGGTAAGTCTTTAATGTTTGGCTCCAGTGGTATATCCCAATCTAAAAGTTGCTTAATAATATTACTATCATCACAATGACTAGCAGCAAAACGTGCCAAAGGCATGAGTTTAATTTGAATGCTTTGTGTAAAGGGATCAACTGCACGTTGTAAATCTTGCTCAATTAAATGTTGTAAAGCATATTCAATCTGTAAGGCGATATCATCATTACTTAGTCCTGTGTGTGCTCCAACTAGGGGTAACCATTGATCGCGCTTGGCTAACATGTTGGCAATTAATTTACTTAGCTTAGTTGCGTCGTTATCCATATAGCGTAAAGCGGTAGTGACAGTATCGCTGGATAAACTTTCTTGTAATACATCTGCAAGTGTAAGCCTAGCAGCTACATCATAGTGTGCCTCTGGGCTGTCGCTTACCATAGGCTGGCCGCCGAAACGACTTAACAACGGCATTTTTCTGGCAAGCGAGCTGCACAGTGCATCTATCGTCATTATTTCTAAGCGTGATGGTTGTGTCATTAAGTTCCAGTTGCGCTCTTGGCCGCGATTAAGAGCAGCTATGGCTAATTTGCGCGTCACTAATTTATGTGGGGCAGTTTCTATAGTGTGTTGCTTAGCATTTTCTAAACTTAGCAAAATACGATTGCGCATTTCTGCAGTTGCCTTATTGCTAAAGGTCAATGCAACAATTTCTTCTGGCTCATCTACTACCGCTAACAGTCTTAAATAGCGTTGCGTGAGTAATTCTGTTTTCCCTGCACCAGCGGGAGCTTCTATAATAAACGATTGTAAATTAAGCGCAGTTCGTCGATTTTGACTATCTAAAGCTAATAAATCTAGCATGTTTATGTCTGGTTTATTCATTGATGCTTTTTGGTGATGTTGTGACTGATTGAAATTGTTCAAACTGTAACAGCCTTTCTGGCAGGCGTAACAGAGGTTTTACTTCGCAGTAAGCTAGCACACTCTCATCTTTGAATTTAACTCCAGCTTCGCCATTTTTAATTTCTGTTGCTATTAGATTTAAGCTGGTTTCCCAGTGCAAAATCAGGCTATCCCAATCATTAAATTTTTTAAATGCAGAGTTGGCGCGTACATTTGCCAAGCCTTCCACATTGGGTAATATTTCATCTTGTGCGGCAATGCCAACAAACTGGCTGCTATCTTTTTTTACTTTGCCAAAACACACTGCAACGATTTGTTCTTGATGTAATGCTATAGAGGCATACATTGGTAATTGTGGCTCGCTGATGCGGTCATCTGCCCAGCTTTTAGTTTCAACTTGGCTACCAGTCTTGTAATCAATAATCACTAAGCTACCGTCAGCTATAACGTCTATGCGGTCTATGACCACTTTTACGGCAATACCTGATAAATTGAGCGTAAGCTCTTTTTCGCAAGCCTGGACACTAAAGTCAGCACGTTCAGCCTCCAGCGTTAACCAAGCACTGAGAAGTTGTTCAAGCCGATATTGTTCTAGTGCCATAATTTGCATTGGCATGATCATGCCTTGTTTTTCACAAAACTGATCAATACCAGCTGTTACAGACTGTGCAACTAAAGCAGCTAATGTTTGATTAGACATGGTTTTAAGCGATGATAAATTTTCACAATTTAACCAAAAGCATTGCAATGCTGCATGCACCAAGGTGCCACGCGCTAAGCTATCTAGTCCGTCAGTGGCCTCTTGCAGGCTATTAGCCCCTAAACGGTATTGATAAAACGCCCATGCAGGACAAATTGCCTGTGTTTTTAATAACTGGCTTCCACCTCGAGCTATTTCATCTTGACCAACAGCAGGCGCTATATGATCATCTAAATATTGCATGCTGGAGGAGGCTTCCTGAGATAACTTTTCAGTTAGCGTTTTTAAGTTTAAATCGCATACACTTTCAATGGTTGTTACTTTTGGTATTTTGTCTAAAGTAGGTGAAGCGCGAAGTTCTCGGTCGCCTTCCTTTGATGCGTATGAAAATATCACTAGCTTGGCACTCTGGCTTAGGCGCTGATGCACTATGGATGCAAAATTAGCTTGTACTTCAGCACAGGCACTCGGTGTGCCATGACTGCGTTGTAACTGAGCGGGTAGCAGAGGGTTGGGTTTTGCGGGTGGTGGCCAATGCTGGTCATTCATGCCCATTATCCAAATCGCATCGAGTTGTACCGCCACTGTTTCGAGCAAGCCTAATAATTGGATATGTGTTTCACCTTTAGCCTCAGGTTGAAACATAGTGCTATGAGTGAGTTGCATCAGCCTTTGCACAGCTTCATTTGCAGCAATATGCCCTAATAAAATATCTAACGCTGCAAACTCATCAAATACTTTTAACAATGCTTGCTGTGCTTGATATTCATGGCTAGATAATGCGCGGCTAGTCGACCAATCAACTGCATGTAGTAGCGCTGTAAAGTTCATACACCAAGTAGATGGTTTTTGTTTTTTAGTCCACGTATCGCTTAATAATTGCATTTGCGATAAATGTGCAATTAGCTGTTGAATTTGCAATCCTTGCGTTTGGGCACTATTCGCTTGATAAATCAACTGCTCGAGATTAAATGTGCGCCCTAGGTTGCGCCTTAATTTTAAATCAAGAATTGCACGGTTATCTAGCTCCCTATTGTCGCTAAAGTAAGTGTCTTCTAGCAAAGTAGCACACACTGGTTGCGTAAGTTTTGCGTGCGGCAAGGTATGTTTCAGTATATTGAACGCGCTATTAATAATCGAATACTGTGTGAGTGGCAAACCAATAGAAAAATCATAGCAGCGTGGTGCTTCATAATGATTTGGGTGTAATGTTTGCGGATGAAAAGTATCATCTAATAAATAATTAAGTTGATCACGTAAGTTACCTAATACAGGCGAAATAATGGCTAATTGCGCACTAGGGTTGCTAACAAGTGTTGCTTTAGCCCAGGCTACCGCAGCACGACACTCTGCAGTGCTGTCTTCTAATGCAATTTGCATATTCTGATTATCATTAACCTGTGGTTGCCAATACTCAATACTGATACCCGTGGATATTAAATAATCTAATAGCTGCTGTTCTAGTGGCGTAAAACGGTCATACCCCGCAAATACGATATGTGCTGGTAAGGTTATATCAGTTGCTAAGTTAGGTGACCTTTTACATAAGCTGTTAATTTGTAGAACTAAATACCTTGAGGCCTCTAAGCAATGGTGATGACTGCATAGTCGTTGAAATGCGTGGCGCCATTGTAAAAATTGACGTGTTTCTTCAGTATTGAAATTCGATTGAAAAGCGAAAGTCGATTGAGCGTTGGTTTTTATTGGGTTTTCATAAATCTGCCATTCAATGATTAGCTTATTTGCTTCCGTAGCTGATTTTGCTAAACCTTTGATATCAAATAGGCTGGTTGTACCAACAGATTGATTTTCTGCAAGTTTTTGTAAACTGCTATGAATGACCTCTTCCCACAATAGATTTTCTGCAGCGTTACTCAACACAAATTTTGGTAAACTAAATGAGTCAATTTCACCTAATAACAAGGCTTCATTAAGTATTTCATCTAACCATTGAGCTAGCGTAACAATGTGAGGGGCAGCCCATTGCGTTAATCCAAGAGCAATTTGTTCGCTCTCGTGCGCATCCTGCAATCCACGGCTTAAACGTGCTGTAGCGCAAATGGTTAATGTTAAATGAGCAGTTGTCATAGATTGCATTGTAGCGTTTTGCAGGTGGATGATTAAATAATCTGCAACATTTAGTTAGCCACTCATATAATAGTAAATGTATAAATAAATACAAAAAATGAGGGCAATATGCAAAAAGCGTTAAAAATCTTAATTATTTTAATCATTCTAGCGGCTGTTCTATCGGGCTTATATACGTGGGCGATGCTTAGCTGGAGCTATTCATCTGGCGAGCGCGCTGGATTAGTACAAAAAATATCGCAAAAAGGCTGGATCTGTAAAACATGGGAAGGCGAGCTAATTATGGTATCTATGCCTGGCACGCAAGCAGAGAAATTTTACTTTACGGTGCGAAATGCTGACTTGGCCAAGCGCATTACAGATGCAGCTGGCACACGCGTTAAATTGGTTTATGAAGAGCATATTGGTTTACCTAGCAGCTGCTTTGGTGACACCAACTATTACATAAAAGACATTTTGCCGCTTGCAGCTGCGCAATAAAAAGTATAGTTAAAAGTATGGTAAAGCTAACAGTAGCTGATGAGAAAAACTACATCACGCCAGAAGGGTATGCCTTGCTAGAGGCAGAGTTTTATCAGCTTTATAAAGTTGAACGTCCAGAAGTCGTACGCACGGTATCGTGGGCGGCAAGTAATGGCGATCGAAGTGAAAATGGCGATTATATTTATGGTAAGCGCCGATTAAGGCAAATAGATGGTCGTTTAAAACATGTGATGAAACGAATGGATTTAGCCGAGGTGGTTGATTCAAGTCGCCAAGTTGGGCTAGAAAAAGTTTACTTCGGTGCATGGGTGGCGCTTTATTCTTTAACAGGCGATGACGAAGTTGAATACCGTATAGTTGGCAAGGATGAAATTGAACTTGCTCAGGGTTGGATTAGTTGGGTTTCACCATTAGCAAAAGCGATGCTAGGTAAAAGTATCGGTGATGAGATAGGGTTACAAAATACGGTCAACGATGATGGGGAAGTGACTGTAGCAGCGCAATATGAAATCATAGGCATCCGCTATCAGTAGCTGATGCGCTGTCATTATGCCTCATGTTAACGACTAAAATTTAGTGACTAAACATTGGGATATCTTCTGTCGAATTGTTGATAATTATGGCGACATAGGTGTGTGCTGGCGATTAGCTAAGCAACTTGCAAACGAATATCATCAGAACGTACGTTTATTTGTAGATTTGCCAGAAACTGCCCAGAAAATAATTCCAGTACTGATCCCACAATTAAACCAGCAAATGATAGATGGTGTTAATGTGTGTATTTTGCATTATCCAGATAACCCATTGTTTGATGATGTCGCGGATGTGGTAATAGAGGCATTCACATGCGGATTACCAACACAATATATAGCTACTATGCAACTGCAGCTTGCTCAAAGTGCACATCAGCACACAAAATGGCTTAATTTAGAATATTTATCTGCAGAAATATGGGTGGATGACTTTCATGCTAAACCATCTTTGCAACCCATCACGGGTTTAACTAAAACCTATTTTTTCCCTGGTTTTACTCAAGCAACTGGCGGTTTATCGCGAGAAAAATCATTAATTGTGCAAAGAGATTGTTTTCTAGAGTCTCTGAAAACTAAAATTAGCCAAACAACAGCTAGCATTGCAGAAGTGATGCCAAAGCAAGCGGCATTAAACGTTTCGCTATTTTGTTATCCTAATGCACCTATTCAGAGCGCCTTGCAAACGTTTGCAAAAAGTCCTATCCCCATTAACTTGTATGTACCAGAAAGCGTTTTCTTACAGCCGATTTCTAAGTATTTGTTGTTGGAGAATAATGCTTTAAATAAAGCCAATACTTTTAAAAAAGATAATTTAACCATTCAAGTGCTACCGTTCTTATCTCAAGATGAATATGATCGTCTTCTTTGGCGTTGTGATATTAATTTTGTACGTGGTGAAGATAGTTGGTTGCGCGCGATATGGTCAGCTAACCCTATGATTTGGCAACCTTATTTTCAGGATGATGCTGCTCACTTAGTGAAGCTGGATGCTTTTCTTAATCATTATTGTGCTACATTTAACTCGCCTGCTAAAACCGCTGCCAACCTAGCGGTTAAATTATTAAGTCTCACCTGGTCCAACGCTTTAACTAAAGAAGCTAGCTTTACTCATGCTTGGTTGACGTACATTGAAGCTTTGCCTGATATTAAAAATCAAACTCAAGTTTATAGTCAAAAATTAGCCCTTCAACCCAGTTTAGGTAGCAATTTGGTTGATTTTTGCAATCAATAAAGTGTTTTGCGGTATAATTTTGCCACTTTTAAGTAATCTCCAATTTAATACAACATTGCTAATGTAAAAATTAGTTAAATAGGGCAATACAATGAAAACAGCACAAGAACTCCGCGTTGGTAACGTCATCATGGTAGGCACAGATCCACTAGTTGTAACAAAAGCCGAATACAATAAATCAGGTCGTAGCACAGCTGTGGTTAAAATGAAATTCAAAAACTTGTTATCTGATGCGCCAAGCGAAGCTATTTATGGCGCTGGCGATAAATTTGAAGTGATTGTTTTAGAGAAAAAAGATGTCACATTTTCATATTTTGCAGACCCTACTTATGTGTTTATGGATGCTGAGTACAATCAGTTTGATGTAGATGCGGAATTCATGGTGGATGCACTTAATTTCTTAGAAGATGGCATGGCATGTGAAGTGCGTTTTTACAATGATAAAGCTATTTCAGTTGAGTTGCCAAACTCAGTGGTACGTGAAATTACCTACACTGAGCCAGCTGTAAAAGGTGATACGTCAGGTAAAGTGATGAAGCCAGCTAAAATTGCAACAGGATTTGAATTCCCGGTACCGTTATTCTGTAGCACTGGCGACAAAGTTGAGATTGATACGCGCACAGGTGAATATAAAAACCGTGTCATGAAATAATGATTTTTTTAAATTAAATTATTAAGTAAAAAGGGTGCCTTGGCATCCTTTTTACTTAATAATTAATCGTTTGACTGAGTAAATATTATGCTGACTTTATCACTGGCAATTTTATTATCAATCTTTAACATCGCATGTTAATATCAAATCAGTATTAACAAATAAACCTTACCACTTAATTTTAAAGCGCTATTCAATTGATTATTTCAGTTATTTTAGTTAGTTACAATACTAAAAATCTTACAAAACAAGCGCTTGAAGCGCTTTTGAAGTCATCTTGCGCTAAAGATTTACAAATTATCGTCATCGATAACGCATCAAAAGATGAGTCTGTCGCCATGTTGAAAACAGATTTTCCTCAAGTTCAATTAATTGAAAATAAAATCAATGTTGGTTTTGGGCGTGCCAATAATCAGGCTACGCCCTATCTAAAAGGTGATTTTGTACTATTGCTAAATACAGATGCTTTTGTTGAAGTAGATACCATTCAACAGACAGTTGCATTTATGGAGACTCATCCAAAAACAGGTATTTTAGGTGTTAAATTGATTGGTCGAGATGCAGCTTTGCAGCCTAGTTGCCGTTACTTTCCAACACTCGTTAATTTATTTATAGAGCGCTCAAATTTAGATTCGGTATTTACAAATGTAAAACTAGTTGATGATATGAGTTGGGATCACAACTCAAATAGAAATTGTGATTGGGTACCTGGTTGCTACTATTTAATAAATAGGAAAATGATAGAGGAAGTAGGACTATTTGACCCATTGTACTTTTTATATTGTGAAGAAGTTGATCATTGCTTTGCCGCGAAACAGGCTGGTTGGGAGGTCACTTATTATGCAGGTGCAACGGTTCTTCATATTGGAGGAGAAAGTGCAAAGTCTGACGGCTCTATATCTAACCCGAACCGCCAATTGGTATCATTGCAAATTGAAAGTGAACTACTATATTTTAGAAAAAATCATGGTTTTTTAGCGTTGATAGGGCATGTGTCTTTGCAAAATATTGCAGATAGCATTACTTTAACAAAGCACCTCATTAAACTTAAACCTTTGTCTTCCTACTTAGTGCCTTTACAACATTCGTGGCTTACTTGGCAACTTTTCATAAAAACAAAATTTGGTCAAGTTGCGACTAGGTAGCATAGATGTTTGAGAGTATTAGAAAAGATTTTCAAACTTATCAAGGCGACTGGGCTGCACAAGGTTTTTGGGTGATGATAGTCTACCGTTTTGGTAGATGGCGTTATACGATTAAGCCCACAATTTTGCGTAAGTTTTTCTCGTTCATTTATAAAGTAGTTTATAAAGTTATACAAATTATTACAGGTATTGAATTTCCATGTGAAGTTGAAGTTGGTGATGATTTTATCATTGATCATTTTGGCGGCATTGTTATCAGTGGCTATGCAAAATTTGGCCACCGCTGCCGAATTCGTAATGGTGTAGTCGTTGGTTTAAAAGATGTTAACAACCCTGCTGCGCCTTGGATTGGAGATGATGTTGATATTGGTGCTGGCGCTAAGGTATTAGGGAATATTAAAATTGGTAATCGTGTTAGCATCGGCGCTAATGCTGTTGTGTTGTGTGATGTTCCAGACGATTCTATAGCAGTCGGTGTACCAGCTCTAATCAAACCCAAATATAAATAATATATAAAGAATGAAAACGATATGACAGGTGCAGGCTTCCCTAATAACCCAAATAATTATTTAATTGGTGCTATTGTTATTGGGCGGAATGAAGGCTCGAGGCTCATTGCATGTTTAAAATCTTTGAGTCAGCTTTCACAAAAAGTTGTCTATGTAGACTCTGGCTCTACTGATGAGTCTATTGCTAGTACTAAAGCTTTAAATATCGAGGTTCTAGCATTAGATTTAACACAACCTTTTACTGCGGCACGTGCACGTAATGTTGGAGCTGTGCATTTATTAAAGCTTTATCCTGCTATACAGTATATTCAATTCGTGGATGGGGATTGTGCTGTTGATGTAAATTGGCTCAATAAAGCCTTAAAGTTTTTGCAACAGAACACAAATGTTGCGGTAGTTTGCGGGCGACGCAGAGAGCGATTTCCTAAGAACTCAATTTACAACTACCAGTGTGATTTAGAGTGGAATACTCCAGTAGGTGAAGCAAAAGCATGTGGTGGTGATTGTTTAGTGCGAGTGAGTGCTTTTAAGGCTGTAAAGGGATATCGAGATAGTTTAATTGCTGGTGAAGAACCCGAGATGTGCCTGCGATTAAGATATTTAGGTTGGAAGATTTGGCGTATAGACGCTGAAATGACCCTACATGATGCCAATATATTGAGATTCAGCCAATGGTGGCGTCGCAGTATGCGTACTGGTTACGCTTACGCGGAAGGGACTAATTTGCATGGGGCAACTCTAGAGCGACACTGGCTGCGTGAATCAATGCGATCTGCTTTCTGGGGAATTTTACTGCCTGTTGTTATTTTAATATTGGCTATATTTAATACAAGGTATGCGGTGTTGTTAGTATTAATTTATCCTTTGCAATGGATAAGGTTGGCTAATCAATGTAAAAATCTGCATAAAAAATATGGATTATCATTACTACTTGTTCTTTCAAAATTTGCTGAGGGGTTTGGTTTAATGAAGTATTTATTTAATAAACTATTCAATCAACGTGGGGAATTAATTGAGTATAAATAAGCCCCTATTAGCAGATTTTTTTGAAAAAATTTACATCATCAACTTAGCTAGTCGTCAAGATAGGCGAGATGAAATGCAAGTTGAGTTACAAAAAATTGGTCTATCATTCACGCATCCCAATGTAAAAATTTTTACAGCAGTGCGCCCTAAAGAAAAAGGTGATTGGACAAGCATTGGTGCGCGAGGATGTTTTATGAGTCACTTTCAAGTGCTTCTAGATGCTGAACGCAATGGATATGAAAATATATTAATTTTGGAAGATGATATTGATTTTGTTAAGGATTTTAACCTGAAATTTAAAGAGGTCGGTCGGATCTTAACTACTTTAAAGTGGAGTATTTTTTATGGTGGATATGAAATATCAGATAAAGAAAGTTACTTAAATACTGATCACCCACTGAAGGTGATCGATTCAAAAAATTCCGTAGGCACAGCACATTTCATTGCTTTTAATAAATCTAGTATTACTAAAGTGCGTGAGTACTTAGATAAAATGATGCATCGCCCAGGTGGAGATTCCCTAGGCGGACCTATGCATGTTGATGGGGCTTATTCATGGTTTAGACGTGAGAACGCTGAGACAATAACCGTTCTTGCGACACCAGAGCTTGGTTATCAACGCAGTTCACGTACTGATATCCATGACTTAAGTTGGAAAGATACAACACCTTTAATACGAAACATCGTTATGATGCTCAGAAAAATAAAAAATACTTTGATCGTTAATAAGTAATTAATTAAGACAATGATTTCATCTGATATCCCAGACTGGACTAGAGAGCATAAACCATTCTTTGCGTGGCAGCCTGCTAAGTCATTATTAGCAAGTATTCGCTGTTATCAGAGATACAACACTTCATTATTGCCATGGTTTTGTTTGATAAAGGTCGTAGCTGTTATTAGGCATCGTTTCTGGAGCGCAGTGACTGGTGCTGATATCCCGCTGAACTGTAATATTGCTGGGGGCTTGCTAATACCTCATCCTAACGGCATCGTGATTCATCCTGATGCTAAAATTGGTCCAAATTGTTTAATTTTTCAGCAAGTTACTGTAGGCTCGCGCGAAGGACACAACGCTCCAATTATTGCGGGTCATGTAGATATTGGAGCCGGTGCAAAAATCCTGGGTGATATTACAATAGGCGCTCATGCAAAAATTGGTGCAAATGCCGTTGTTTTGATTAATGTACCGAGTGGTAAGGCTGCAGTCGGCATCCCGGCGAAAATCATTTAGAACCGCTAACTTAAAAATAATGATCAAAATTGCCTATTTTATTAATCAATATCCCAAAGTTAGCCACACATTCATTAAGCGCGAAATACTTGCCTTAGAGAAGCAGGGTGTAGCTGTGCAGAGAATTGCTTTGAGAGGGTGGGAAGATCTAACGATTGCTGACAGCGAAGCTATTGAGCTAGCTAAAACGCAATACGTTTTACAACATGGTTTTCTTCCACTAGCTTTTGCCGCGATAAAATTGCTAATTAACTACCCAAAACTTTTCGTTAATGGATTATGGCTCGCGACAAAAATGGGTTTACATTCTGACCGTTTGTTGCCTTTTCATTGGATCTACTTTTTAGAAGCTTGCCAAGTGACACAATGGCTTAAAGAAAGTGGCGCACATCATATTCATGCACACTTCGGCACTAATTCAACAGAAGTTGCAATGCTAGCCCATGCTTTAGGAGCTCCGCAATATAGCTTTACCGTGCATGGGCCTGAAGAGTTTGATAAGCCACAGTTCATCAGCATTAAAGAAAAAGTTTCGCGCGCAAGTTTTGTGGTTGCGATTAGCTCATTTGGTAAAAGCCAGCTTTACCGCTGGATTGCCTATCAAGATTGGCTGAAAGTTAAAGTGGTGCACTGTGGACTAGAGCCAGAGTTTTTTGCAGGTGAGGCGTTAGCTTTACCTCAAGTCAAAAGACTGGTCTGTGTTGGGCGACTTTGTGAGCAAAAAGGACAGTTATTATTAGTGCAAGCGATGAAGCACTTAACAGACAAAGGTGTTGAGTTTGAACTTGTATTAGCTGGAGATGGGGAAATGCGATCAGAAATAGAGGAACTGATTGATCAATACCATCTAAAAACGCATATTAGAATTACCGGCTGGATTAGTAGCGATCAAGTTCGCCAAGAAATACAAGCCGCACAAGCGTTAGTTTTACCCAGTTTTGCTGAAGGATTACCCGTTGTCATTATGGAGGCAATGTCACTGCACCGCCCAGTATTAACAACCTATATTGCAGGGATACCAGAGTTGGTGAGGAGTCAAGTAGACGGGATATTGTTTGAGGCGGGCTCAGTGGATGCCATTGTTGATGCAATTCAGCATTTTCTTTCTCTATCTGATATTGAAAAAGTTGAAATGGGTCAAAAAGCTTATGCACGGGTTATAAAAAGGCATCATATCGATATTGAGGCTAAAAAATTGGTTGAACACTTTATCAATGCAATAAAAACAGTATAAGCAGCCCATATAACATGATCAATACAATTAATTTTCTACTTTTAACAATGATTGTCATTCTTATGGTGCCAGTTTTGACTTTGTTTTTACAAGTGTTACTGGCTGCTTTACCAAAATTACGTGATTCCTCACTTTTAATAAGTAATAATCTAAACATACCCACTATTGCCGTTATTGTGCCTGCGCACAACGAATCAACTGGCATACTCAATACACTCAACTCTATTGCACCACAATTAACAAGCCAAGACTACTTGCTAGTTGTAGCTGACAATTGTACAGACGTTACAGCCAGTGTCGTTCGTGGTGCTTTTAAGAATAATGTAGAGAATTGGCGCTCAAAACTTGAGCTAATAGAAAGGACTGATCAATATTTGCGTGGTAAAGGTTATGCATTAGATTTTGGGATTAAGCATTGCCAACAGTTACCACCAGATGTTGTTGTAATTATTGACGCAGATTGTTTAGCAGATGTAAATGCTATAGCTTCTCTAGCTGCGAAGTGTATGCTAGAAAAAAAACCAATTCAGGCGCGATACTTAATGCGTAGCCCAGAAAATAGTAATTTAAAAACTCAAATTGCTGAATTTGCAATGCGAGTAAAAAATAGGTTGCGTCCTTTAGGTTTTAATAAATTAGGTTTACCTTGCCAGTTAATGGGTACTGGTATGGCTTTTTTGTGGGCTGATATTAATAAAATTAATCTAGCGAGCGGTCATATTGTTGAGGACCTTAAAATGGGTTTAGATCTTTCAAAAATAGGTCAGTATCCTATTTTTTATGATGAAAACGAGGTCTACAGCTATTTCCCGTCTGCAAATCAGGGTTTTGTAGAGCAACGCTCACGCTGGGAGCACGGTCATATGCATGTTATTTTGCAAGATGCACCCAATATATTTTTACAATCCATATTAAAACTTGATTACAAGCTTTTTGCATTGGCACTAGATTTAATTGTGCCCCCATTAGCACTATTGACCATCTTTAATACAACGGTTATGGTGCTAGCTATCATTTTTTATACCATGAGTACTGATGCCGTACCACTTTTATTAGCTGTCATAAGTAATACCGTGTTGTTTATTACAGTTTTTCTGGCTTGGATTAGTGTTGGTAAAGACATATTAAGCTTGAAGCAGTTGTTATTTTTACCGTTATACTTAATACAAAAAATACCTTTATACATTAAGTTTGTGTTTAATCGTCAGGTCGCATGGGTGCGAACAAAAAGAGATAAGTAATTAAAACGAATGACACTTAACCAAACGGAAAAAATGAACAATAAAAAAGTTGCTATTTTTGGTATTCATATCAATGCATTAGTGATGGAAGAAGCTGTAACCTTAATTAAAACTTGGCTGAACGAAAGTAGTCGGGATTGCCGATTTGTGGTCACGCCGAATGTAGATCACATTGTTAAATTAAATAATAATCGGTTGTTTAAAAAGGCTTACGAACATGCATCTTTAGTAATTGCAGATGGCAAACCTTTGGTTTGGGCTTCCAAGCTATTTGGTGAAGCAGTAGATGTAACAGTGCCTGGTAGCGATCTTGTACCAGCAATTTTTGATCAATATAAAAAAGATAATCAGCCGTTAAAAATATTTTTGTTAGGTGCTGGTCCCGGTGTAGCAGAGAAAGCAAAATTAGTGATTCATGATCAGTGGCCACTAATAAAGGTTATTGGTACATATAGTCCTGATTTTGGTTTTGAAAGTAATCAGCAAGAGTCTAATAATATATGCGAGTTAATTAATACTTCTGGCGCTGATTTGTTGGTGATTGGCTTAGGTGCTCCTAAACAAGAACTATGGGTTAACGCCTATGCCGCTAGTCTTTCAGTAAAGGTTGCATTATGCGTGGGTGCAACGATTGATTTTATTGCGGGTGAAAAAAAGCGAGCGCCTGTATTCATGCAGATATTATGCTTAGAATGGGCTTACAGAATGATGTCGGAACCTAAAAGATTAGCGCCGCGCTATTTTTTTGACGGATTGGTATTTCCTTGGCTATTAATTAAAGAATGGTATTTAAGACGTTGCAAGTAATCTAATTGACTTTGTTAAAAATTAAAAAATCTTATGAGAAATCACTATGTATAAAAAAATCAGCTTAATACTAAAAGCTACCTTATTAATCACGTTAATATCAGCAGCTTTAGTAGGCTGTTCATCGCCTGAAGAAAAAGCGCAATCATTTTACAAAAAAGGCATGGCATTATTAGACGAGAGTCCAGAAAAAGCAAAACTGGAGTTTCAAAATGCATTACAAAATAAAAAAAATATGACAGATGCGATGTATGGTCTGGTGTTGGTAGCAGAGCGTCAATCTGACTTGAAGGCTACATTTGGTTTGTTAAACAATGTGTTAGAGCAAGATCCAAAACATGAGCCAGCGCTAGTAAAGCGTGGACAGTTATTATTGGCAGGTAATAAAGTTGATAAAGCACTGATTGATAGTAACAAGGCATTAACGTTTAATAAAAATGACCCTGCAGCTTTGACTTTGCACGCTGCAATTTTGCTAAAACTAGATGATAAATCTGCTGCAGTAGATTATGCAAATCAAGCTTTGAAAGCTGACCCTAATAATACAGATGCTTATATTGTATTAGCAACAGAGCGAATGGGAGCGGAAGACTACCCAAATGCACTTCAATATTTAGATAGTGGTTTATCAAAAAATCCTAAAAATCTTGTTATTTATTTTATAAAAATCAATGCATATGAAAAACTAAAACAACTTGATAATGCACAAAAAGTGTATGAAAAAATGCTGGCAGAGTTTCCAACCAATACGGGTATTAGGAAGAGTTATGTGCAGTTTCTGGTAGCACGTGATAATAAAGTAGAAGCTGAAAAACAAATTAGAAAAATCGCTGATGACACCCCTAAAGAAATCGGGCCAAAATTGGATGTCATACGATTTGTTTTTGCAGTAAAAGGTAGAGAAGAGGGTATAAAAACGCTTGATAATTATATTAAAGAAAATCCAAAAGAGTATAAGTTTCAGTTCGCACTTGTGGATGTCTATCAAGCTGAGAAAAATGCGGCGTCGGCTGATGCGATATTGAACAATATAGTGAAAGAGGCAGGGACTACTGAGGATGGATTAAAAGCAAAAGGTATAATAGCAATTAATTTTCTGCAAAATAATAAGAAAGATGAGGCGCGGAAACTAGCTACTGAAATTCTAAATTCAGATAAAAGAAATGAACAAGCCTTATTAATTAAAGCTAGTTTAGAAATTGATGCTAAAGAATATGAAACTGCAATTATTGATTTAAGAAGTATTTTGCATGACACACCAAATTCACAGCGCGCTCTAATGATGCTTGCTTCCGCGCATGAGGCTGCTGGTGCGCCAGAATTGGCTGATGAACAATACTTAAAAGCTTTCCAAGCGAGTAAATCTTCTCCACAAGTTGGTATTTTATATGCCGCATTTTTGACTAGAAGAAATCAACCTGAGCGTGCGGATAAAATATATGAAGATATTTTGAAGAAGCATCCTGATAGTAATGAGGCATTTGCTGCTGTGGCTAAGGCTAAAATGTTAAAAGGAGATTTTGCGGGGGCTCAAGCATTAGCAGAGCAGGCAAAAAAAATTGGTGTTAATGTTATCGCGGCAGATCAGATTCTCGGTGAAGTGTTTGCAGGTAAAAAAGATATGCCAGCGAGTATTGCTGCATTTAAAAGAGCGCATGAGGCCGCGCCCAATAATGCACAGCCTATTGCTGCCATTGTTGGTACTTATTTACAGTTTGGTAAAACTACAGAAGCGAATGAGTTCATTACTTCTGTGCTGAGCGCTAACCCCAATAATAAAGATGCGCAGTTGATGAAAGCTCAGCTTTCAATGATGTCAGGGGATCAAACTAAATCACTTGCCGAGTTTGAACAATTTGTTAAAGAAAATCCAAAACTAACCATTGGTTATCAACAACTTGGATTTGCATACTCTCGTGCCAAGAAGCCTGATCAAGCTTTAGCAACATTAAAAGCTGGTTTGGCAATAGAACCTAAAAACGTGATTATAAGAATGACTGTTGCTGGTATCTATGAAGAAATAAAGCAATATGAAGAAGCGCTAAAAGCTTACGATGAGCTTTATAAAGAATTTCCTAATGAGAGTGTATTAGCTAATAATATCGCCAGTTTAATTGCAGATCATAGGACAGATAAAGAGAGTTTGAATCGCGCTTATGCATTAGCACAGACCTTAAAACAATCAGATTTGCCACAATATTTAGATACATTAGGTTGGGTAAGCTATAAAGTTGGAAAGTATGATGAGGCAGTTATCCCACTTGAAAAGGCAACTCAAAAAATGCCAAAAATGGCTATCTTTCAGTATCATTTAGCAAAAGTGTATATTGCAAAAAATGATAAATCACGTGCAAAAGAGGCACTAAAAGTCGCTGCAGCAGGTGCTAATGAGCAGAAATTATCTGAAAAAGATGAAGTTGCACAGCTGCTAAAACAACTTTAGTGACTATTAGCATTCATAAAAATGAAAAATGGTATAAATTAATTTATGTATGAATCTTTTTATGATTTAAAAGAAAAACCTTTTTCTATTCAGCCTGACCCTGAATTTTTGTTTTTTAGCAAACGTCATAGCATGGCCTACGCTATGTTGGAATACGGTATTTATAACAGAGCTGGCTTTTCTGTAATTTGTGGTGAGATTGGTTGTGGCAAAACGACTATCGTTCGTCATCTACTGAACAACCTTGATATTAATGTCACTGTTGGCATAGTTTATAACACGCATCAGCATATTGATGATTTGCTCGGTTGGATTATGCTGGCATTTAATCAGCCTTATGAAGGTAAATCTCAAATCGGGATGTTTGATGCTTTTCAGCAGTTTTTAATCAAAAATTATGCTGATGATAAACGCACTATTCTGATTATTGATGAAGCTCAAAACTTAACCATAGGTGCTTTAGAGTCTCTAAGAATGTTATCCAACATTAATGCTGATAAGGATCAATTATTACAGATTATTTTAGTTGGGCAACCACAGTTAAGAGATTTACTAAAGAAACCTGAATTGCAACAGTTTAATCAACGTGTTGCGGTCGATTTCTTTATTCCTCCATTAGCAGGTTTCGAAGTCACAAAATACATACAACATCGTCTAGAAATTGCGGGCAGAATAAAGCCTCTTTTTACTGTAGAAGCGATCAAATTAATAGGCGAAGCAGCAAAAGGCGTACCCAGAAGTATTAATATTTTGGCTGATACAGCACTCGTCTATGGGTTTTCAGCAGGTAGTTTATTTATTGATGAGGCCATAGTGGCTGAAATGCTGGCAGATAAAAATGAATACGGTGTATTTAATTCATGATAAAACGCATTTTATCTGCCCTATATATTAAGTAGTTTAGCTTTGAAAAAATTGAATATTTTAATTGTCTGTGAACATGCCTCTAGCCAGTTTGGCGGTGAGGCTATGCTCCCTCTCAATTACTTTTTGTTATTGTCAAAAATGCAGCATGATGTGTTTTTAATTACACACTCCCGCGTTAAGCCGCACTTGGAAAATAATAATGACATCATTCAAGAGCACATCTTTTATATACCAGATACTTGGCTACATCAATTTTTATATAAAATCAGCTGTAAATTGCCAGATAGAGTATCGGTTGTTACTACTGGTGTCGTCATGCATTTTGTGACACAGATTTATCAATGGAAATTGGCTAAAAAAGTTATTAAGTTAAAAAAAATTGATATTGTGCATGAACCTGCCCCCGTATCTCCTGCACAGCCATCTATGATGTTTGGGTTAGGTGTTCCTGTTGTCATAGGCCCAATGAATGGCGGTATGGCATTTCCACCAGCTTTTCAAGCAATGGCAAGTCGCTTTGAAAATATGCTGTACGCTTTAGTCCGTTTTTTTAGCTCACTCTATAATTTGCTCATACCTGGTAAGTTTTTGGCGGATGTTGTACTAGTTGCAAATATTAGAACACAGAAAGCATTGCCAAAATTTAGGCTGGGTCAAGTGATAGAGCTTGTGGAAAATGGCATATTTAGTGTGGTTGAGAAAAGACCAGAACAGCTAATTAAACATACACTAAAAGTGCTTTACGTGGGTAGATTGGTGGACTGGAAAAAAATTGATATATTAATTGATGCTTTCAATGCTTGTAAAAGTCAAAATATAGAACTTGTCATTGTAGGTGATGGCGTTCTAAAGCACGACTTAGAAAACTACGCTATTAATTCCCCACTAAATAAGAAAATAACGTTTACTGGGGCGGTGTCGCATGCTGAAATAAATGAAATATATGACACTGCTGATATTTTTGTTTTGCCTAGTATTAGGGAGTGTGGTGGCGCAGTTGTATTAGAGGCAATGTCACGTGGCTTGGCAGTAATAGCCACTAATTGGGGCGGACCTGCGGATTATTTGGCTGAAGGTACAGGCATATTAGTTGAGCCAAGGTCGCGAGAATATTTAGTGCAAGCGTTTGCAAAAAATATCGACTTATTTGCAATGGATGATCAGCTAAGGCAACAAATGGGTCTGGCTGCCATTAAACATGTAAGTACGCATTTTTTGTGGCAAAAAAAAGTTGAAGCAGTTACTACTATTTATGAGTCTTTATTGAAAGATAAAACGTGAATATGATCTCAAGCTTTTTAAAATCCAATGTTAAAACCATTGTTTTTGTATTGATTACGGTTTATTTATATTTCATTCTTAATGCTGCAATTGCAGAGTTAATAGGGCGGGTCAATGCTGAGGAGAGATATAGTCATGCGCCGCTTGTTTTACTCATTTCTATTTTTCTAATTTGGAAGTCTAGATATCTCATTGCCAATACCAATATAGGCGCTTGGCGCGGAGTTGCACTAGTATTTTTTTCTAGCTTAATTTTAGTGGTTGGTGAGCTAAGTGCCATTTGGACGATTGTGCAGTACGCGATCGTTTTGCTCTGTTTTGGTTTAACTTGGTCAATGATGGGTAATCAGATCAAGAAAATATTCATCCCATTCTTCCTCATATTTTTGGTAATCCCCTTACCATATATGCTGGATGTCATGCTGTCAGGCAAAATGCAGCTTGTTTCCTCAAATTTCGGTGTGGCGATTATACGTGCCATGGGCATGGCAGTTTTCCAAGAAGGCAACGTCATCGATCTAGGCATTTATAAACTGCAAGTAGTTGAAGCCTGTAGCGGTTTAAACTACTTGTATCCGTTGATGACCATTGGTTTATTAATGGCTTATATGTATAAAGCGCCGCTTTATTTACGTCTTATCATGTTCATTTCTACCATACCAATTTCTATTGTGATGAATAGTTTTAGAATTGCGATGGTTGCGGTATTTGTTAATTACTATGGCCAAGGCGCCGCAGAAGGATTTCTGCACTATTTTGAAGGTTGGGTTATCTTTTTAGCGTGTATCTTTTTACTATTACTCGAAGTTAAATTAATTAATTTGCTGTTAAGACGCAAAACATCTGTGATGGAATCATTTGATATTTTTGATTCTGAGAAAAGTAATAAAGTAGTTTTTAGCCACGGATATATTGATAAAACACCCATTATCGTGGCTGTTATCATTATTCTGGCATCCACCCTTAGTACGTTGACTTTAAAAAATCGTACTGAAGAGATACCTGTCAGAACGCCATTTGCAAGTTTCCCGACACAGATTAATGGTTGGAATGGCTATTCGTATGAATTTAAAAATGGTGAAAATAGTGTGTTGCATTTGTCTGATTACTATTTAGCTGATTTCACACAAGGTAAAAAAAGTATCAATGTGTATATTGGCTATACTGATTCTCAGCGTGCAGGGTTTGTGCCGCACTCTCCTAAAGCATGTATTCCGGGCGGTGGATGGGAAATCGTAGATTCTAAGTTAATAAATATTGTAATCGATCCTAAAACCAACTTTAAAGTCACAAGATTTATTATTGCCAAAGGTGAAGCTAAACAAGTTGTTTATTATTGGTTTAGGCAAAGAGGGCGTGATCTATCTAATGAGTATTCAATGAAATTTGCCTTGTTATATGATGCCATTGAAATTAATAGAACCGATGGTGCGCTTGTTAGATTTAGTGCGATGGTGAATAAATCTGAACCCAATACGGATCAAATGCTGGTTGATTTTATTAAATCTACATATCCAGTATTACCTAAATTTATTCCTAATTAACTTGATGTTAAGTTTCAATAAAATTTGTCTAGTCTATTTCAAGTTAACCAACCACAGGCGCCTTTAGCAGAGCGTTTACGCCCAAGCACATTAGATGAGGTGGTTGGGCAATCACATTTACTAGCCGAAAATAAGCCCTTACGGTTAGCTTTTCAATCTGGTAACTTGCCCTCTATGATTTTGTGGGGTCCGCCGGGCGTAGGCAAAACAACGCTAGCGCGGCTTATTGCAAATACGGCTAATGCAGAATTCGTCGCGCTATCTGCTGTGCTATCAGGCATTAAAGATATCCGTGACGCAATTGAGCTTGCCGAGCATAATTTGCAGCAGTCTAGTCGAAAAACTATTTTATTTGTAGATGAAGTACATCGATTTAACAAAGGTCAACAGGATGCGTTTCTACCATTTGTAGAAAGCGGGCTCATTACTTTTATTGGCGCAACGACTGAAAATCCTTCATTTGAAGTGAATAGCGCTTTACTAAGCCGAGCACAGGTATTTGTCCTAAATAGCTTATCAGAGCCCGAATTAGCTGAGTTACTAGAACGCGCAAGATTATTGGTAGCAGAAAGCATCACTTTAAATGACGCTGCAACAGAGCAAATTTTAAGCTATGCAGATGGCGATGCTAGGCGTTTACTTAACTTTGTAGAAGGCTTATTTAATGCCGCAAACGCAGCAAACGTCACGAGTATTGATGAAACCTTTTTGCAAACTTGCATGTCAGCTAAACTGCGGCGTTTCGATAAAGGTGGTGAAGCGTTTTATGACCAGATTTCTGCTTTGCATAAATCTGTACGTGGTAGCAATCCAGACGCTGCTTTGTATTGGTTTTTACGCATGTTAGATGGTGGCGCCGACCCACTTTATTTAGCACGTCGTATTGTGCGCATGGCCTTTGAAGATATTGGCATCGCCGACCCACGCGCCCAAACTATGGCACTAGAGGCTTATCAAATATATGAGCGACTAGGTTCTCCAGAAGGCGAGCTGGCGCTGTCTAACGCGGTGATTTATTGTGCAGTAGCTGCTAAAAGTAATGCTGCTTACAATGCTTACAATCAAGCTAAAGCCTTTGTTGCGGCAGACAAGTCGCGCCCAGTGCCATTACATTTACGCAATGCGCCAACTAAGCTAATGAAAGCTTTAGATTATGGTAAGGAATACCGTTATGCACATAATGAACCTGATGCGTATGCCGCAGGAGAGCAGTATTTTCCTGATGATATGACGCCACCACAATTTTATGTGCCCACTCCGCGAGGCTTAGAAGGAAAAATAAGTGAAAAATTAGCGCGTCTTAAAATGCTTGACCAAAATGCAGTAAAACAGAAAACAAAGAAATAAAAACTTAGGAAATAAGATGTTAGATATACAAGCATTACGCAATGATTTAGAAGGCGTTGTAAGCCAATTAAAAAGCCGTGGTTTTGAATTCGATACTGCTAACTTCACAAAGTTAGAGCATGAGCGTAAAGCTGTTCAAACGCGCACTCAAGAATTACAATCTAAGCGCAATAACGCTTCTAAACAGATTGGTTTCGCTAAGTCTAAAGGTGAAGATGCCAGTGCCATTATGTCTGAGGTTTCTGGTTTGGGTGATGAGTTAAAAGCTGAGGAAGCCTTATTGGTTGAACTACAAAATAAGTTACAAGACTTGTTATTAAATGTACCGAATCTACCGCATGAAAGTGTGCCAGCTGGTAAGTCTGAAACTGAAAATGTGGAAGTACGAAAAGTAGGAAAGCCACATGCTTTTAACTTTGCTATTAAAGACCATGTGGATGTCGGAATACCTTTAGGTTTGGACTTTGATACAGGAATCAAACTATCAGGTACGCGTTTTACATTAATGCGTGGTGGTATTGCAAAACTACATCGTGCACTTGCACAGTTTATGTTAGATATTCAAACTGAGCAGCATGGCTACGAAGAATGCTATACACCTTATATCGTTAATGATGAGACATTACGTGGCACGGGACAGTTACCTAAATTTGAACGGGATTTATTTCAAGTAAGCTTCGGGGGTGCTGCGTTTAAAGCTGTAGCAGTAGATGCGGCATTAAATGATGATGGAGCTTTATCTGTAGTACCAACAAAAAACTGGTATCTTATTCCAACTTCCGAAGTCACGCTCACCAACACCGTACGTGATGAAATAGTACCATTAGAGTCTTTGCCTATTAAATTGACTGCACACACCCCTTGCTTCCGCTCAGAAGCTGGTTCTTATGGTCGTGATACCAAAGGTATGATACGTCAGCATCAGTTTGATAAAGTGGAAATGGTACAAATAGTACATCCTGAAAAAAGTTACCAAGCTTTAGAAGAGATGGTAGGGCATGCTGAAAATATCCTAAAAGCGCTAGCATTACCATACCGCGTAGTTTCACTTTGCACGGGGGATATGGGCTTTGGTGCAGCTAAAACTTATGATTTAGAAGTGTGGCTACCTGCACAAAATACTTACCGCGAAATTTCATCTGTTTCAAATTGCGAAGCGTTTCAGGCGCGTCGATTACAAGCGCGCTTTAAAAATGAAGCGGGTAAAACGGAATTTGTGCATACGCTTAATGGCTCAGGTTTAGCGGTAGGTCGTACCTTGGTGGCAGTACTTGAGAATTACCAGCAAGCTGATGGCAGTGTAAAAGTCCCTGAATTGCTTAAGCCATATATGGGTGGATTGGACTATCTCAAATAGTCAACATTCAGCGTTTTAGTATCTAAGTGCTTAATTTAGATTTAGCACTTTCTTGGTATGGTGTCTAATTGTCTTAAGCAAGTCTGCATTTTCAATGAGTGATTCGCCATAGGACGGTATTATTTCTTTTAACTTTTGTTGCCAATCTAACTGATTAGCTCTAATACTAAAACACCGTTCTATAACATCTATCATGGCTTGTACGCTGATAGATGCACCAGGTGAGGCACCTAATAAAGCGGCAAGCGTACCATCTTTAGCAGCTACAATTTCTGTACCAAACTCTAACTTGCCCCACTTATTCTCACCATTTTTAATGATCTGCACACGCTGACCAGCATTCTGCAGTTGCCAATCGCTGCTAACGGCTTGCGGCAAAAATTCACGCAATGCTTCCATGCGTTGTTCGTGTGTTTGAGAGGTTTCTTTAATTAAATATTTGGTTAAATCCATATTATGTCTCCCAACACTTATCATAGCTTTGAGGTTATTTACTTTTAAAGACTTGGCTAAATCGAACTTAGAACCCTTTTTTAAGAACCTAGTAGTAAAGCCGGCGAAAGGACCAAACAATAGAGCAGGCTGACCGTTAATCGTGCGGTTATCTAAATGCGGTACGGACATCGGCGGCGCACCAATAGCTGCTTTACCATAGACTTTTGTGCGGTGTTGTTTAACTACTTCAGGATTATTACAGATTAGCCATTGCCCACTGACTGGAAACCCGCCATATCCTTGGCTTTCATCAATGTTTGCTTTTTGTAATAGAGGTAATGCACCACCACCTGCACCCAAGAATACAAATTTGGCACGTACTGTGTGTGTATGTTGGGTGCTTTTATCTAAAAGTTTGACATGCCAAGTGTTATCTTTGGCGCGATCTTTGACTTTGCTCAGGTTTTTGACTTGCGTATTATTAAGCAAGGTAAAGTTAGGCTGGGATTTAAGATATGAGACCATGTACCGAGTTAACGCGCCAAAATCGACGTCTGAACCTTGGTCGGCATAAGTTGCTGCAATAGCTTGTGAGGTTTTCATTTCTGCCATGATTAAAGGCATCCATGCTTGTAGCTGAGTAATATCTTCAGAGTATTGAATGGTTGCAAATAAATGATGCTGTGAAAGTTGTGCATGACGCTGCTTTAAAAAGGCAACATTTTTTTCGCCCCAAACTAAACTTAAATGCGGTGTTTTATTGATAAAGGTTTGAGCAGCGGGCAGTGCACCAGATTCAACCAGAAAAGTCCAAAACTGTAATGAGGTTTCATAAGCTGCATTAATTTCTAAAGCACGTTTCGTACTAATACTGCCATCAGTAGCCTGTGGCGTGTAATTAAGCTCACAGTAGCCTGCATGACCAGTGCCCGCATTATTTAGCGCTGCCGAGCTTTCTAAGGCCACATCAGACAACATTTCTACCATAGTGATATTCAGGCTAGGATCTAAGTGACGCAATAACACGCCTAGTGTGGCGCTCATAATGCCGCCCCCTACTAGTAAAACATCTGTATGTTGAGTGGTAACAGCCATGTGAATTTAATAATTAATTAGCATTTCTTTAATATTGGTTTTTTTTAACAATCCAAATATTAGCATGATGTGCTTTTTAAATCACGTGCTAACTACCGTAAAGCCTAGCAACTAAGCCATTAGTAGTGAGGTTCTACGCGGGTGACATTAAAGGATTTTTTTAGTTGATTTAGTATAAACAAACGTCAGAGACTTGTTATGCTAGTTTTTAGTATTACTTAATAGCAAATGATAGCTAATTAAAATTTTGATAGTAACGATTAATCTAGCCATGCAACTTTTAGTCGCATAGCTAAATTAAATAGAAATTTCCGTTTATGCAGGCTTTGAAGCTTAAAGTTTGTGCCAAAGCCTTACGCAAAACTGTGAAAAATCATCTACATAAGTAAATACTACGGGAATTACTAATAAACTTAATAGCGTTGAAGTCAGTAAACCGCCAATCACGGCTGCTGCCATCGGGCTTCTAAATGAAACATCACCAGAACCCCACGCCATGGCAATAGGCAGCATGCCAGCACTCATCGCGATGGTTGTCATGATGATAGGGCGTGCCCGTTTGTGGCAGGCATCTATAATGGCTTCTAGGCGATTCATACCATGGTCGCGCCTTGCAACAATTGCGTACTCTACTAGTAAAATAGAGTTTTTAGTCGCAATCCCCATCAGCATAACTAAACCAATCATAGATGGCATAGAGAGACTTTTATCGGCAATGAGTAATCCCAGAAATGCACCACCTAAAGACAAGGGCAGTGCGGCTAAAATGGTTACAGGTTGTAAAAAATCTTTAAATAACAGCACTAAAACAAAAAATATGCAAAGTACACCTGTGAGCATGGCTAAGCCAAAACTCGCAAATAATTCACCCATCACCTCAGCATCACCTTGTTCTTTTTGTGTTACGCCATTAGGCAAGCTTTTAATACTAGGCAACTTCGCTACTTCTGCTGTGACATCGCCTAATGCTCTTTTTGCAAGTTCGATATTAAATTGCACATTTTTAGAGCGATCATAGCGATCAATCTGTGCTGGGCCACCTGCAATTTCAAGTTTGGCAACTTGGCTCAGCATGACAGGGCCGCGTGACCCGGGTACTGATAATCGCTCTAATTCGCTTAAGTCTTTTCTTGCGCTGGTGCTCACTTTGACAACAATTGGGATTTGCCGTTGTGATAAATTGAGCTTAGTCAGTAATTGGTCGTAATCGCCCACTGTGGCTATACGCAAGGTATCAGCAATATTCGCCGTGGTTACGCCCAAGTCAGCCGCAGCTGCAAAATCAGGTTTTGCGACTACTTCTGAGCGTACTAACGAAGCGCTGGATGAGATATTACCTAAGCCTTTTATGGTACGTAAGTCTTTTTCAACTGCGGCAGCAGCGGTTTGTAATGCTTGTGCATCTTCACCAGCAAGCACCAAAATATATTTTTCACCAGAACCGCCTAAACCTACTGTGACGCGCGCGCCAGGCAGGTCTTGTACTGCGGTTCTGATATCAGCTTCGATAATTTGTTTTTTTGGTCTACTGCCACGTGCATCTAATAAAATTGTGAGCGTTGCTTCACGTGTTTCTGATGCACCAGAACTATAAAATGGATCAGTCCCCGCTGCACCGCCCCCAATCGTCGTATAAATGCTTTTCACATGTGCAACTTTTGCAACCAGTTGTCGCGCTATTTCAGCAGTTTCTCTTGTTTGATTAAGCGTTGCACCTGGCGCTAATTCTAAGCGTACTTGAGATTGTGAGCTGTCATCAGCTGGGATAAATCCTGTCGGCAATAACGGAATTAGCATTAAAGAACCAATAAAAAATGCACCTGCAGCTAATGAAGTTATAAGACGATTTTTTATGCACCAGCCACTGGCTTGCATATACCAGCGCATAACACGACCATCTTCATGCGTGTGATCTACAATTGGTTTCATTAAATAGGCTGCCATCATTGGCGTAAGTGCACGTGCTACCAACAGTGAAGCAAATACTGCAATGGCTGCTGTCCAGCCGAACTGCTTAAAAAACTTACCTGGTATACCACTCATGAACGCAGTAGGCAAAAATACAGCAATGAGTGTGAAGGTTGTAGCAATGACAGCCAAACCAATTTCATCAGATGCTTCCATCGCCGCTTGGTAAGGTGCTTTACCCATGCGCAAATGTCGTACGATATTTTCTACTTCAACAATCGCATCGTCCACCAAAATACCGATGACCAAAGATAAAGCGAGTAGGGTGACGACATTAATAGTAAAACCAAAGTACTGCATGCCGATAAAAGTTGGAATAACCGATAGCGGAATCGCGACTGCTGAGATAAATGTTGCGCGTAAATCGCGTAAGAACAGCCAAACAACCAGCACAGCTAAAATTGCACCTTCATAAAGCAAGGTCATAGAAGCATCAAACTCTTGTTGTACTGGTGTCACAAAGTCAAAAGCTTCGGTGATTTTAATATCTGGTCGCTCTTTGATTAATTCGTTTAAGGCTTTTCTAACGCCAGCGCCTACCTCAACCTCACTGGCGCCTTTGCTGCGAACAATTTCAAAGCCGACAACGCTATCACCATTGAGTAATGCTAATGAAGTTGGCTCAGCTACTGTATCAATCACATGTGCGACTTGATCTAAGCGAATTTTTTCGCCATTACTTAATACAATTTGTACCTGGCTTAATTCATCTGCAGACTTTACAGTGGCAATCGTTCTAATGGGTTGCTCACTACCACCTAGTTTGGTCGAGCCGCCCGCACTTTCCATTTGTATGTTACGTAATTGTCTTGAAATGTCACCTGCGGTTGCGTTGAGTGATTGTAGCTTAGCCGTGTCTAACTCAATCCAAATCTGCCGGCTAACACCGCCAACGCGGCTCACTGTGCCTACACCTTTAATCCCAAGCAAGCGTTTGGATAAGGCATCATCTACGAACCAAGAGAGTGCTTCATCATCCATTTGTGTAGAGTGAATGGTGTAAGCCAACATGGGTGAGCCCGCAACATTGAGCTTGCTCACAACAGGGTCACGTAAGTCGGTAGGCAAATCGGCACGGATTTGTGAAATGGCCGAGCGCACATCATCAACTGCTTCTTGCGTAGGTTTTTCAAGGTTAAATTCTGCTGTAATACTCACGCTACCATCTTGAATGGTCGTGTAAGTGTGTTTTAGACCTTGCAGGGTAGTCAGTGAGTTTTCAATTTTCCGTGCAACTTCAGATTCTAACTGTGTTGGTGAAGCGCCCGGTAAAGCGGCACTAATCGTTACTGTAGGTAAGTCTAAATCTGGGAAATTTTGAATTTTCATCGATTTAAAGCTAATAAAGCCAGCAAACGACAACATGAAAAACAAAATAATGGCGGGAATTGGGTTCTTAATCGACCAAGCAGAAACGTTCATTTAATTCCCCTATTCTGCTTAGTTGGTTGAACTGTTAGTTGTTAAAGTATTAGGTACTACGCGCACTAAATCGCCATCAGCCAAAAACGCGCCACCTGCAGATACAAAGTCTGCATTTAAGTCTTTAAGGTCATCTTCTTTTAAACTTGTAATTTCTATGCGGTCTGCACTTCTTCGGGCTAGTTTGACTTTAATTTGTTTAATTCTGTGATCCGCCTTAACTTGCATCACATAAGCAAAACCTTCACGTAGCACAATCGCATTGGCTGGTAATGTTAGTGCTTTATTTTGACTTAAATGAAAGCTGCCGCGTGCATACATACCTGCTTTTGCGGCTGATTTAGGTAAATCTACAAACGCTAAACCATTACGCGTTTGATTGTCGATTGAAGGCGAAACAATGCGCACTTTACCATTGACTGTTTGCCCATTTGGTAATGTCAGCGTGACTGGCTCATTGGTTTTGATTTTCGAAATATCACTAGAGGTTATTTCTGCTCGCCACTCTAAACGACCTTGGCGAATTAAGCGAAATAGCTCTTGACCTTGATTGGCGACAGCGCCAACAGTGGCAGTGCGCGTTGAAATAATGCCCGCATCAGGGGCAGTAACGACAGTTTGATTCAGCTTTATTTTTTGCACATTCAAGTTGGCTTCAGCCGATTCTATACGGGCTTTAGCAACCGCTTCAGTACTCATAAATTGATCGATTTGTTGGCGGCTGAGCACCCCCATTTCTTTAATGCTACGTGCACGTTCTGCATTACTATTAGCTTCAATATAATTAGCTTTTGCTTCAGCAAGTGTAGCGGTAAACTGTGCTAATTCAGCTTCAATCGTTGAGCTTGAAAATTTAGCGATAGTTTGACCTTTTTTAACTTCGTCACCCACATTCACTAATACTTCCTTAAGTAATAAGCCACTCACTTCAGCGCCAATAATCGATTCCTGCCAAGGTTGAATGCTGCCATTAGCTTCAATGGTGTTATCCATCTCAATATTAATCAGTTTTGATGTTTGCACAGTGAGCGCAGGGCTAGATGAAGTGTTATTGGCAACGTTTGACGTTGTTTGTGTAACAGGCTTTGAAAAATGCTTAAAAACTAAAAATAGGGCAATGATGATGATGACTAAAATTAACCAGATTTTATTGCCAAAACGAGATGTTCTAATTTGCATGTTACTTACTTTCAGTAGTTGTTTAACCAATAAATGTTTTGCCGCTTAATGTTTTGTTTAATAAGCTACTAATTATCGGTTTTTATGGCCAATGGCTTGCTTGCTTCTGCCTCTGTCCAACCGCCACCAGCGGCACGATATAGCGAAATCCAAGCATTATTGCGCTCTTTACTTAAGCTCACAATGTTGGTGTCTGCTTGTAAGCTGGTTCTGCGTATATCTTCTAATTCAATGATGTTTGTAAAGCCAGATTGGTATTTAATTTCGGTACTCGCTAATGCAGCTTTATAGCTTGTTGCTGCAACTTGCGCGGTTTGTGTGCGTTTTTCCGTACTATCTAAGGTTACTAAAGCCTGCTCTACTTCTTTGACAGCGGTTCTTACTTTGCTACGATAACTAGTGAAGGTTTCATCTAGTTTTACCGACTTAGCTTCAATATTTGCTTGAGCTTTGCCACCATCAAAAATTGGAAATGAGATAGACAAAGGCCCTAATGACCAAACCCCACCGCTAGAAGTGTAATTTTTTGTAGATAAATGCAGTAAACCAATTGATCCATTCAGCGAAATGGTGGGGTAGCGATTTAATTTACTGCTTTTTAATTCAGCAATTGCTGCCATCACATCTTGTTCTGCCATATATACATCGGGGCGTTGGGCAATCACTTCTGCGGGAATCTGTGAAATAGAAAATAACGCTGCTGAGGTTTTTTCATCCAATTTTGGCGCGTTATTTTGTTGCATTTTTTGCTTTAAATCAGCCTCAACTATATTGGTAAGTGCGACTAATTCTTTGATTGTTGAATCGCAACTAGCCTGCTGTTGTAAAACTTGTTGTTGACCAGCTGCATCGCTGGCTTGGGCTACATAGCCCGAGCCTTCATCTGTAAAGCCTGCTTTGGCTGATATATCGGTCAGCCGTGCTGTTTCGTGGCGTGATGCCGCATCCGCTTTAGTTATGCCAAGTTGCTGATTACAATAGCGATAATCAAAATATGAAGTAGCCACTTCGGCTGCAAGTGCAACTCGTGCCTCATGCCAGCTAGATTCTGCAACAAGCAAATTAGCTTTACTAGCATCTAGTTCAGCTGCATTTTCGCCAAACAAATCTAGCTCCCATGCTGATTGTAAGCCTATCTGATTTGAGCGAGTTGGGCCGCCACTTTGTATAGGATTAAAGCCGCCCTTGTTTTTATATTTAGGAGTCGGCTGTTCTACACTAATCGAACTACTTGATGTGGCTCCTAAGGTTGGCAGCAAAGCTCCATTGGCTATAGCGCGGTTAGAACGTGCCTGCATAATACGCGTTTTGGCTGTGGCTAAATCTACAGATTCTTTTTCTGCTGCGCTAATGAGTGTGATAAGTAGAGGGTCTTGATATTGTGCCCAAAACGCATTTAATGCTTTTAATGAACCTTGATGAGGTAGCGGTGCAATCCAAGCAGGCGCTGGTGCAGTATCTTTCAATTTTTTTTGAAAAAAATCATTTGGTTTTAAATATTCTAATAATGTGCAACTTGAAATGAGTGCGCTGCTAGCTATTACAATCAAAGTATTGATTTTTATTGATTTATTTTTAGGCATTATTCATCTCTTCACTTACTTGCTTTATCAATACAGGTAACTTTTCTGGATTCTTTTATAACTGCCATGTTTAAGGCAGTATTTTAATATAGTTTAGAGTACATCTCACGCATACATACTAAGCCAAGTTGAATTTTTTGCATAAGCATCATCTGCAAATTAATAAATAGCACTTTTAATTAAGCAAACTTGTGATTGCTTGAAAAGGTTAGTCATTAAACTCGTTAAATTGAGCCAATAAAGTGGTGTTATTCAAACGCTCATTTACAAGGTGAGCTTGCTAGTATTACGTTAGAAAATATCTACCCATACTTTTGAAGCATGATTTAAGAAAGTTAAAAATGCATACTATTGCCGAATGGCCTGCGCCACCATATTTCGATTTTGCCAGAGATAAGGAGGTAGTATCACCAGAGATTTGCTTAATATATTGCAGTAACGGTGATAAAAAACAAGGTGAATTGATACATTTCTCAGCCGGTGAGCCCAGCATCCGATTTAAATCTACCCTGAGTTCAGAGATTGAGGTGATACCACTCGATCAAATCAAAATTATCCGTTTAGCACGCGCAATTAGCATAAAAAAACAATTTAGTATTTTGGAAGCGCGTGCCCAAGAGGTGTTTCCAGCCTCTACAAAACAGCCTTACACCATTGAGTTTAATGATAAAGAAATTATCAAAGGCGACACCGTTGGGCATTGCAATCAAAGTAATGGATTGTATCTGTATGTGCCTGTAGAAGAGGAAAAAGTGCTGTGCTGTTTTTTTCCTAAAAAGATAATAGCCAGTCAGCAAATTGGCTTAAAAATCGGCGAGTTACTGATGCAAGAAAACTTGGTTAGTCAAGATGAAGTTGTCGCGGCTGTGTCACGCCAACAAGACTTACGTCAACAGCGTATAGGCGATTATTTATCTGAAAATGAGGTGCTAACGCGCGAGGAGCTAGAGCAGGCAATTCGCCATCAGGAAGGTCAGCCAATTTTGCGTTTAGGTGAGGCCCTACAACAGTTAGAGCTCATTACAGCTGAGCAGCTCACTATTGCTTTGGCTAAGCAAAAAGACAACCGTACGGTGCCCTTAGGAAGAATATTAGTAGAAATGGGTGCCTTGGACGAACGCGCTTTAAAAGGTGCGCTAGCTAAGAAACTAGGCGTTCCCTATGTGAGTTTGACCAAATTTAACTTTGATTTAAACGTATTTAGACTTATAGAAGCGGCCGTTGCTAAGAAGCATGTTTTGGTTCCACTGTGTATGCATGAAAAAGCACTCGTGGTTGCATTTGAAGATCCACTCAATATCAAGGTGCTAGATGAGTTACGTTTTGCTACTCAATTAAAAATTGTGCCTGCCATGGCTTCGCGTGAAGACATTAAAATGGCCATTAGTAAACATTACTCTGGCAATGGTATCAAAGTAGACCAATCGGGCATAGATTTACCAGCAGAACGCATGCTTGAATTCGATATTTCGCAATCTAAAAATACAGGTGATTTAGCTTCACAACTATTTACCGAAGACACAGTAAGTGAAGAAAGCGCATTTGAGGCTGTTGCAGAGTCTGATAACACGCTAGTGCAACTAGTCAATACCATGATTTTAGAAGCTTATAACGATGGCGTATCAGATATCCATATAGAAACTTATGCGGGTAAAGCTAATACGCGCGTGCGTTTTCGCAAGGATGGGACACTGGTTGACTACTTAGAAATTCCTGCTAATTTCCGTAATGCGGTTATTTCTCGTATCAAAATCATGTCACAGCTCGATATTTCAGAGCGACGTAAACCACAAGATGGCAAAATTGATTTTGCCCAATATGGACCAGCTAAAGTAGAGTTACGCGTTGCGACTATACCTACCACAACAGGTTTAGAAGATATTGTCATGCGCGTGCTGGCAGCGGCTAAGCCAGTGCCAATGAGCAAGTTAGGCTTAAGCCCGCATATTTTAAAAACCTTACAAAAAGCCATGGAGCGTCCATATGGCTTGATACTGGTTTGTGGGCCTACAGGCTCTGGTAAAACGACTACACTGCACTCGCTGCTAGGGCATATCAATACCCCTGACAGGAAAATTTGGACTGCTGAAGATCCTGTCGAAATTACCCAGCCTGGCCTACGTCAAGTGCAAGTGAATAGCAAAATAGGCTGGACCTTTGCCAATGCTATTCGTAGCTTTCTACGTGCTGATCCGGATGTGATTATGGTGGGAGAAATGCGTGATCAAGAGACTGCTAAAACAGGGGTGGAAGCATCCCTTACAGGACACTTAGTACTTTCTACTTTACATACTAACACTGCGCCAGAAAGTGTCATTAGGTTGTTAGATTTAGGGATGGATCCATTTAATTTTGCAGATGCGTTACTTTCTGTATTAGCACAGCGTTTAGCGAAAACACTTTGTGTGCAATGTAAACAAACTTATACGCCAGATGAGCAAGAAATTAATGCGCTGCTAACAGAGTACGCAGATGGTATAGCGCTAGATACTACAAAAACCATGGTCAAATGGGAGGTTGATTATGCAAAAGAGGGTAAGTTTAGCTTGTGTAAATCAGTGGGCTGCCCAGCGTGTGCTCAAACTGGCTATAAGGGTCGCTTAGGCATACACGAACTGATGTCCATATCACCAGAAGTCAAACGACTCATTCAAATTCGGGCACCTGTATCAGAAATGATACCGGCTGCTTTTGAAAACGGCATGCTAACGCTCAAGCAAGATGGTATCAATAAAGTATTACAAGGATTGACTGACATATCTCAAATTAGAGCAGTATGCAGTTAGTAAACAGCTTTTTCAAGCGATTGAAATGGTTGATTAAAGACTCAAATTATGGTTAAAAATAACCAACAGAATGCTGTGCTTCAATCATTATTAAGCCGAATGCGCACTAATGATGATTTTCCTGCGCTTTCCACAACCATCAGTGAAATTAATAAAACCGTCAGTTCTGATCATTCGTCTTTAAATAGCCTGACGAAAATCATTTTGCAGGATTTTTCTCTGACTAAAAAACTACTCAAATTAGTTAATACGGTTTCTTACGGGCAATTTGGAGGAAAAATTACCACTATTTCAAAGGCTGTTTTTATATTGGGCTTTGATATGGTGCGTGATATTGCTACGGCATTAATACTCATTGAGTTTTTACAAAACAAATCACAGGCCATACAGCTTACAGATGAAGTGATTACTGCATTTTTTGTAGGGCTTATTGCACGGCAGTTGAGTGCTGATCTCAATTTACGTAACCATGAAGAGGCCATGATCTGCGGTATTTTTAATCACTTAGGTCGATTACTTTCTATATTTTATTTTTTTGATCAAAGCGAAAAAATAAACAAACTGATTGCTGATGGAACGCCACCAAATAAAGCGTCATATGAAGTTCTAGGCATTAGTTATAACGATTTAGGTGCAGGTGTTGCAAAAAGTTGGAACTTTCCTACGCGATTATTACAAGGTATGCAAAGCCTGCCGTCTGACCGAGTCGATCATCCAGCAAATGAGTTGGAATTAATGAATATTACGGTGAATTTAGCGAACGAATTAACGGCTTTGGTAGCGATTGAGCGCGCTGATAATAAAAAAGTCACTGAACAAATAAAACAGTTAGTCAAAAAATACAAGCCAGCGATACATTTAGATGAAAAGCAACTTAATCACACTTTAGAAATCAGCATGCAGGAAATGGCAGTTCGCGCTAGTATTTTGAGTATCTCTACCAAAGATAGCCTATTTTTAAAACGTGTAGAAGCTTACACAGGGTTTGTCATTCAATACGAGGTAACGAGTAAGTTAAATGACGATATCGACAATATGTCTATCGATCAGTTGGCCGGTATAGACATTTTGAATATTAATGAAAAATTAGATACTGAGTCTATTTTGCAAGCAGGAATACAAGATGTCATTAATACCTTGGTAGGCGATTGTAAAGTAGACGATGTCATCAAAAAAGTGTTAGAAGTGATGTATAAAGGCATGGGTTTTAACAGAACATTCATGCTGGTGAGTGATGCCAGAACCAATGTAATGCGGGCCAGATCTGGTTTTGGTGAAGATATTGATGCTGTGATGCCGCTATTTAGATTTCCACTAAAAACAGCACCCGATGTATTTCATCTAGCGATTGAAAAGGGTGTTGATATTATTATTGAAGATGTAACAGATAAAACAATTAGCTCTAAAATCCCCAATTGGTATACGTTAATCTCACAAGCTAAAAGCTTTTTATTATTGCCAGTCATGGTTAATCAAAAGGTAGTAGGGTGCTTATATGCTGACTTTGATACGGTTAATTCCTTAGAAGCCGCATCTAAAAGTTTAGGTATGTTGCGGACATTACGTAACCAAGTTGTATTGGCCATTAAACAAAGTTAATGTAATTTCTTGCTAAGAAAAAAGACTGATCTAAGAATGAAATATAAGCGCCGCAATGCCAATAATTAAACCAAATTTAATGACATGGTACAAAGGCTTGCTAAATTTTTTGAGTCTGCGTTTGTACTTGCCAAATACCCAAAAAACATGAAACACCTTATTGACACCACCTGTTTGATCGCCAGTCTCGTTGGGTGAGCTGCCAGCTGTCATCACAACGCGCCCCAACCAACGATTAATAGATTGCGCCCATTTGTATTTCATCGGGCGTTCTAAGTCACAAAGTAAGATAATACGGGTGACATTACCACCATTAAGTGCCCAATGAATGTAAGTTTCGTCAAATAGCACATCTTCACCATCACGCCAGCTATAAGTCTCATTATTTACATTAATAAAACATCGGTCATCATTGGGCGTTACTAAGCCTAAGTGATAGCGAAGTGAACCAGCATAAGGGTCGCGGTGAGGATTCAACTTTGCACCAGGAGGCAGCTCGGCAAACATGGCAGCTTTAATGCTAGGTGTTTGATTAAGTAAAGCCACCGTTTTTGGGCAAAACATAACAGCTGAAGGGTGTTTTGCCTCATACCATTTTAAATAAAAACGTTTCCAACCTTTTTTAAAGAATGAGTTAAAGCCTACATCATTATTTGTTTCTGCTGCTTTAATTTTCTCTAGCTGACCAAGCGCTACTGCTTCATCACGAATAACTTGCCAGTTATCTCGTAATAGTTTCAAGTCCTCAAATTGGTTTGTAGGCAAATAAGCCTGCTTAGTCGGTACTTTTGAGAATAAATAAACAAAAATATTAATGGGTGAAACAAATGAGGAATGATCAAAAATTTGTCTTAAAAAAGGTAATCTAGCTTTGCCACGAAAATGAACAAATAAGATACAAGCCGCATAAATACAAAGAATGATATACCGCATTTTATAGTTTCAATTACTGTAAAGCTTACTATTTTATAAGAATACTCATTGTTTAAGCAAATAAAACACTAGTAAATACATCTATGTAAATTTTACAGTTCATGTTTGAGTTATATCACTGTGTTTTTCTTGCCCTGCTCAGAATCATTCAGATGATCAACTTTGCCAAAGCATAACCATTCTATGTAAGTGAATTGATTTATCTTAATTTTCTTTAATTTATAT